>JAFIFR010000008.1 GCA_020831935.1 Alkalimonas sp. | reverse complement strand
ACCAACCACCTGGATCTGGACATGCGCGAAGCCATCGTGATGGCATTGCAGGATTTTGAGGGTGCCATTGTGGTGGTGTCGCACGATCGTCACCTGCTGACCAGCACCACCGATGAGTTTTATCTGGTGGCCGATGGCAAGGTCGCCCCTTTTGCCGGCGACTTGCAGGATTACTACCAGTGGTTGCAGCAGGACAGCCGCAAACAAAGCAGCCAGGCCGAGTCGACCACGATTAAAAGCGACAGTGCCAGCCAACGCAAAGATCAAAAACGCCTTGAGGCCGAACTGCGTAATCTGCTGCGGCCACTGAAGAAAAAGCTTGAGCAGGCTGAAACCCAACAAGAGCAGTTAACGGCCCGACTGACTGAGCTGGAGCAACTACTAGCAGAGCCAGAACTGTACGAAGCAACGCGCAAAGCCGAGCTGACCGAACGGCTGGCCGAGCAAGCCAGCGCCAGCAAAACCTTGGCACAGGTGGAAGAAGACTGGTTCTTGCTGCAGGATGAGCTGGAACAAACCGAGCAAAGTTTCTGGCAGCAGCATGGTTAAAGGGCCCAGCACAGAGCAATTCTGGCAATTCTGCCTTGCCAGCTACCCTGGCATTCAGCAGCCCTTGTTGCGCTTGCAGGATGAACTGGGTGCCAATGTCAATCTGCTGCTGCTGTTGCTCTATGCCGAGCAGCAGCACTGGATCTTAACGCCACAGCAGATTGACCGGCTGCACCAGGCGGTCGCCGGGCCCAATCACAGCTACACCCAGCCAATTCGTAACTTGCGCCGCCGCCTGAGCACTCAGCCGGCCATCAAAGCTGCCTTGTTGCAGGCCGAGCTGGTTGCCGAGCAGCTGGAGCAGCAAGCCTTGCTTGCTGCCTTGCCAGAGCTTACAACCGGTCAAGATGCCGATTTGATTGCTGCTTATTTAACACAGCTGACCCCATCCAGCGCCCATTGGCATCCCCTGTTGTTTGATCTGCGTCAAAGCCTCTCCAGCTAAGCCAGCAAGCTGATCGCAAAGCTTGATCCAGGTCAGTTTTTATCCAACCAGTTGCTTCTACACTGAGTGCAGTTATCAGACAGGAGGAGCATCCCATGAACCTGTGGCAAGAATTTATATCCGATCCGGTGATCTTTATTTCCTTTACTGGCCTCGCCATTGTGATTGGCCTGTGCATCTTTTATGCCGTGTACTTCCTGTACAAAATTGACCACGACGAGCAAGAAGCCAAGTAAAGGGAATGTCTTTATAGAGCAACAGGCTGCATAGTAAATGATGCAGCCTGCTAGTTGCGAGGCTTGTTAATGACCAGCCAGCTGCATCGATTCAATCAGCACCGAGCCGGTCTGCACCGCGCCCCGGATATCGACATCCTTGCCAACAGCAACAAGGCGCTGAAACAGCTCGTTCAGGTTGCCGGCTATGGTGACTTCGGCGACCGGAAACTGGATCTCGCCGTTTTCCACCCAAAAGCCAGCCGCGCCACGGGAATAATCCCCGGTCACGGTATTGACCCCTTGCCCCATCAGCTCGGTGACCAACAGGCCGCGCCCCATTTGCTGGCAGAGCGCCGCCAGATCCTGCTCGCCATGCTGCACCTGCCAGTTGTGGATGCCACCGGCATGGCCGGTACTGGCCAGACCCAGCTTACGGGCTGAGTAGCTGGTCAGCAGCCAGCTGGTCAGCACCCCTTGCTCAATCACGGCTAAGTCGCGGGTTTTCACCCCTTCGGCATCAAAGGGGCTGGACGCTAGCCCTTGCAACAAATGCGGTCGCTCCACAATGGTCAGATGCTCCGGGAAAATGCGCTGGCCGAGCTTATCGAGCAAAAAGCTGGACTGACGGTAAATGCTACCACCGCTGATGGCACTGACCAGATGGCCGAATAAGCTGCTGGCAATATCGGCCCGGAAAATCACCGGTACTTTCTGAGTCGGTACCTGACGTGCATCCAGGCGGGCGACCGTTTCCTCGGCCGCCTCACGCCCGATCTGCTCCGGGCTCAATAGTTTGGCAAAGTCGCGCTGCACGCTGTAGCTGTAATCGCGCTGCATGTCCTGCTCGGATTTGCCGATCATCACGCAGCTGATGCTGTGCCGGCTGCTGGGGTAGCCCACCAGTTGACCATGGCTGTTGCCATAGACTTTGATGCCCTGATGCGACGAGAACGACGCCCCTTCGGAGTTGACAATGCGGTTGTCGTAATCAAATGCTGCTTGCTCGGCGCGGGCACAGCTGGCAATGGCGTCGCTGGTATCCACTTGGTGCGGATGAAACAAATCCAGTTCTGGCGGGTTAAACTCCAGCCAACCGGCTTCCGCCACACCGGCGCATGGGTCTTCCGAGGTGTAGCGGGCAATATCGACCGCAGCTTCCACCGTGCGCTTCAGCGCCTGCGGGCTCAGATCGGCTGTGGATGCCGAGCCTTTGCGCTGCCCAAAGTACAAACTGATGCCAAGGCCACCATCCTGGTTAAACTCCAGGGTTTCCACCTCACCATGACGGGTTTCCACACTCAGGCCACGGGTACGACTCATTGAAGCTTCCGCACTGCTGGCTCCCAACTGCCTGGCATGGGCCAACACCTGGCTGACGGCTTCTTTTACTTCGGCGATTTCCTGCTGAATGTCCTGTTGTGTTGCTTGCATAACCCCTCTGCCTGGTTCAGAAAAAGCCCAGGCTTTGAAAGCCTCTGCTTTTCCTTGCTCAATACGTTATAATTACTCACCATAGTGTACTCAGATAAGAGCCAAGATGACAGAATTTCTCCACGGTGACTGGGATGAAGACGAAGTCCTGAAAAGTAAAACCCAGGTCAAGCGCGAAATGGATGCGTTGCAACAGCTCGGCGAAGAGCTGGTCGCCCTGCCACCGGCATCGCGTGCCAAAGTGCCGCTGGACGAGGAGTTGCAGGATGCCCTGCTGCTGGCGGATAAGCTGGCGAAAAAGCGCGAGGCCCTGCGCCGACATATCCAGTTTATTGGCCGCTTAATGCGCAGCCGTGATATCGAGCCGATTGAGCAGGCTCTGGCGCTGATCCGCAACACCAACCAGGCGGCTACCCGCAAGTTTCATCTGGTTGAGCAGTGGCGGGATCGCTTGCTGACCGAAAAAGACGCCGTCACCGCCTTTGTCGCCGAGTACCCGGAAGTGGACGTCCAACAACTGCGCCAACTGATCCGGCAGGCGCAAAAGGAACAGCAAAAACAGCAGCCCCCCAAAGCCTACCGAGAGCTGTTTCAACTGCTGCGCCCCTTCGTCACCGAAGCGGAGTGAGTGCCCGTCACTGAGCAAAGGGTGAACACCGGCCGCTTCACCATGGCTGTCGAGGCAGCCGAAGCTACCAGGTGGGCGTCCGGCAGTGGATGCCGAGACCTCCATGCCTGATCCGATGCACAGCCGTTTGCCGTCAGCTGTTTTCGAAAGCTGTTGACATAGTCGGCTGCAAAAAAATCAGTTAGTATTCTGCTTACCCATGGTCAACAAAAGATCGCAGCATGGATACCGGCGCATCCGACCCAACCGCTTTTCACAATCAACCGCTGCACCCCAACCAGCTTCCCGACTTGCAACAGCTGGAATGGCAGCCCTTATCGCCGCGCTACAGCCAGTTGGCTTTCTGGCTGAATAACGCCACCACCTTGCTGTTGCTGCTGGTGACTCTGGCTTACTGGCTGCAACCTTTCTGGCAGCCAAGTGAGGCCAACCACCAACTGCTGCTGGGACTGGCCGGCCTGCTGATTGCCGGCAGCCTTTGGGTTACCCTGTACTGCCGGCTGGCATTTCCGCGTAAGCGTTATGCGTTGCGCGAGCATGATCTGAGCTTTCGCAGCGGCTTGCTGTTTGAAAAAAGCGTCACCCAACCGATTTTGCGCATTCAGCACATTGAGCTCAAACGCGGCCCTATTGAGCGCAAGGCAGGTCTGGCCACCTTGCAGGTCTTCAGCGCCGGAGGTGCCCTGCACACCTTTGAAATTCCTGGCTTGCCACTGATGGAGGCGAAGAAAATTCGTCAGTTTATTCTGCAGCACAAGGACAACCGTCAGCATGACTGAACCAAGTGCCAACCCAGTCAGGCCAGAAGCACAATTGCAATCGCTAACCCATTGGCAACGGGTATCGCCGATTGCGCTGCTGTACTTTGCATTTCGTCTGTTCAAAGGCGTCTTTGGCAACCTGGCCTATCTGGCACCAGCCTTGTTGGTGTTTTATCAGGGCATTAAGCGTGAGCCGGGCTATTTTGCATTGGGACTCTTGCTGCTGATGACCGCTTTGCTGCTGATTGCCTTGCTGCGCTACCTGGCGTTTCGCTTCCGGGTCCATGGCGATACGGTGGAAATCCGCTCTGGCGTGCTCAGAAAAACCCAGCTGAACCTACCGTTTAGCCGCATTCAGAATGTGCGTCTGCTGCAGCCGCTGTACTACCGGCCAAGCGGCCATCTGTGTCTGCAGCTCGACACCGCCGGCTCCCGGCAGCAAGAGGCCCGGCTGGCTGCCCTGCCGAACGCCCTGGCCACCGAGTTGCAACAAGCCATTTATGCCACCCAGCGCCAGCAAGGGGCCAGCACAGAGAACACATCCACCGTGGTGCCGGCCAGCGAACCCGATACTACAGTCGGGCATTCAGTCGCAACCGATCAGCCAGAGGAGCAACTGCTGTGTCAGCGCTCGGTCGGCGATCTGGTGCTGTACGGCATCAGCAACAACCGGCTGCTGCTGGCCCTGGGCCTGGCGGCGCCTTTTTACAACCGCATTACCGAGCTGGTCAGCGAGCTGCTGCGGCGGCTTGGGCTGGATGTCGCCCACTGGTTTAACCCGGAGCAGCAGTCCTGGTTTTGGCTGGGACTGGCGGTCCTGGCGCTAACCCTGATGATCATGCTGTTGATCACCTTGTTTTCCATTGCCGCTTCGGTCCTAAGCTACTACGGCTTTCGGCTGACCCGCAGCGAAAAACGTTACATCCGGCGCAGCGGTCTTTTTACCCGTCATGAGATCAGCATGCGGCCATCGCGTTTGCAATGGCTGCAACTGCAACAAGACTGGCTGGATAAAGTCTTTGGCCGCTGCAATCTGCATTACGAGCAGGTGCAGTCCACCCCGATGGCCGCAGCGCAGGGGCATGCCAGTCAGGGCAAAATCATGGTGCCATCCCTGCCGCCAGCACAGGCGGCAGCTTTGATGACCGAAGCCATGCCCGGCCAAAATAGCGCTGGGATCACCTTTTCAGGGGTAAATTGGCGCTTTTTACTGCCTTCAGTGCTGCTGTTCTGGCTGCCGGCACTGGCGTTCAGTCAATGGGCCCTTCAGCCAGACGATGCCCTGCTGGCCAATCTGCTGCTGCCTGTCTTTGTGCTGTTGCTCGGGCTATTGCTGCTGCGCTGGCGCCGCTTTGGCTATGCGATGGATGAGCAGTATTTTTACCTGCGCCGTGGTGTGATCGGGGTGGATTATTACTGCCTGCCGCTGTACAAACTGCAGCAACTCAGCCGCCAGCAGCACTGGCTGATGCGCCGTGCCGGTTTGATGCACCTGCAGCTGGTGTTTGCCTCCGGCAGCCTGACCGTGCCCTATATGACTGCACAGGACGCCGATAAAATCGCAAATACCCTCCTCTACCACACTCAAAGCAGCGGTAAAGGTTGGATGTAATGCGGTTCAGAAATACCAAAGGCCCTCTATCGGGCCTTTGGTGAATGCAGTCGCAGGACTTAGACTTTGCGCAGCCAGCCGTGCTTGTCTTCGGCTTTGCCCCACTGAATGGCATTCAGTGCCTGGCGCAGTTTCATGGTGACCGGGCCGGCTTCGCCGCTGCCCACCTGATGCTCGGTGTTGCCACGGATCAAGGTGCCAACCGGGGTCAGCACCGCTGCCGTGCCCGACAGCGCAGCTTCGGCGCCCGGCTTGGCCGCACGCTCCAGCAGCTCATCAACGCTCAGCTCGCGCTCTGAGACTGTCATGCCCAGATCGCGTGCCAGTGTTAAGATGGAGTCGCGGGTGACCCCGTGCAGGAAGCTGGTATCCAATGCCTTGGTAATGATCTCATTGCCATCAATTAGCAGGAAGTTGGCGGCACCGGTTTCCTGCACATCGCCACCCGGGCAGAACAACACCTGATCAGCCTGCACGCTGGCACGGGCTTTTAAAATCGGTTGCAACGCGCTGGCGTAGTTGCCTCCGCTTTTGACCATGCCCATATGGGCCGCACAGCGAGCGCCATTTTCTTCCAGCAACAAGCGCAGTGGCTTGGCACCGCCAGCGAAGTAATCACCCACCGGCGACAGCAACACATACAGCAGCGAGGATGCGGTTGGCGCCGCCGCTTTGCCGATGGCGGCTTCGGTGCCGATGTGGGTAGGCCGGATGTACATGGATCCCGGCGGGGCCGGCACTTCGGCAGCAAAACGCCGCACAATGTCAGTGATCATCTGCTCCAGCATCGGCGCTTCAAAAGCCGGCAAGGACAACAGCTCGCTGCTTTGCTGCATCCGGGCCACATTGCGGTCCATCCGGAACAGATGGATGGAGCCATCGTCATGGCGGAAGGCTTTTAAGCCTTCGAAGCAGGTGCTGGCGTAGTGCAGCACATGTGCGCCCGGGTGTAGGCTGATGCTGTTAGATGCAACGATTTCCGGCTGGCTCCAGCCACCATCGCTGAAACGGGCCACTGCCATTTCTGGCATAAAAAGGGTACCAAATGCTGCCATAACTACTTCCTGTCAGGGTTCGGGTCAAGGCCCGCTCTACTGGCGGGCTTAAACAAGGGGTAAAGTTTACTCAGTCACGGGGTTGCTGGCAAACTAATCGCACCAGCTAAGGCTGTAAGGCCTATTGGGTGCCACCGACCGTCATCGCATCCAGCTTCAGGGTGGGCTGGCCCACGCCGACTGGCACGCTTTGGCCCTGCTTGCCGCAGACGCCAACACCGGTATCCAGCGCCAGATCGTTGCCCACCATCGACACCTGCTGCATCGCAGCCGGGCCATTGCCTATCAGGGTGGCACCTTTGATTGGGGCGGTGATCTTACCGTTTTCAATCAAGTAGGCTTCGGAGGCTGAGAACACAAACTTGCCAGAGGTGATATCGACCTGACCGCCACCAAAATTCGGCGCATAAATGCCTTTTTTCACGCTGGCGATAATCTCTTCCGGTGCATGCTCGCCGGCCAGCATGTAGGTGTTGGTCATCCGTGGCATTGGCAAGTGCGCAAAGGTCTCACGCCGGCCGTTGCCTGTTGGTGCTGTGTTCATCAGCATGGCATTGTGCTTGTCCTGCATGTAGCCTTTGAGAATACCGTTCTCAATCAGCACATTGTACTGCGACGGTGTGCCTTCGTCGTCGACGTTGAGCGAGCCACGGCGATGCGCCAGGGTGCCATCATCGACGATGGTGCAGTGTTTGGACGCCACCTGCTCGCCAATACGACCACTGAAGGTCGAGGAACCCTTGCGGTTAAAATCCCCCTCCAGGCCATGGCCAACCGCTTCATGCAGCAGCACGCCAGGCCAACCAGCGCCCAGCACCACCGGCATGGTGCCAGCCGGGGCATCGATGGCGGTTAAATTCACTTGTGCCATCCGCACCGCTTCGCGGGCATACTGCTGCCAGCGTGGGCCACCATCCAGCTCGGCGGTGAAGTAATCGTAATTGCTGCGGCCACCACCACCGGCACTGCCGCGTTCGCGCCGCTCTCCCTGCTGCAGCAACACCGAGCAATTCAGCCGGATCAACGGCCGGATATCGGTGGCGAAAGTGCCATCACTGGCAGCGACCAACACTTCTTCATAGACCCCGGTTAAGCTAACCATCACCTGTTTCACCCGATTGTCCAGCGTGCGGATAAAGGCTTCGATCTGATGCAGCAGCGCCACTTTTTCGGTATTGGTTAAACTTTGCAGGGGTTCGCATGGCAGGTAAATGGAGCTCTGTTCGCGCCGACTGAAGGCTTTAACGCTGCCTTGCTGGCCTTGGGCGGCAATGCCACGAGCTGCGGCGGCGGTGCGCTGCAGCGCTTCCTGACTGATGGTATCGGCATAAGCAAAACCGGTTTTTTCACCGCTGATGGCCCGCACGCCAACGCCTTGCTCAATGTTGAAGGAGCCATCTTTGACCAAGCCATCTTCCAGCACCCAGGACTCATGCACACTGGATTGAAAATACAGATCGGCATAGTCCAGCTGATGCTGCAGCAAGTAGCCTAAATTCTGTTGCAGCTGCTGCTCACTTAGCTCGTGAGCTGTCAGCAGGTTTTGTTCGACTCGGTTCATGGTATCAACTCACAGTTAAAACGGTTGTGTTGCTGCAGCGGCATGGCTTGGCGCACCTCTGTCAGCAGCTTTAAATCTATACGGGCCGATATCAGCCCCGGTTCCGTGCCAGCATCGGCCAGCACCCGGCCGTAGGGGTCGAGGATCAGGCTGTGGCCATAGGTTTCCCGGCCATTGGCATGAACCCCGGTTTGATTCGGGGCCACCACAAAGCATTGGGTCTCAATGGCCCTGGCTGTAAGTAAAGCGTGCCAGTGCGCCGCGCCGGTAACCCGGGTGAAGGCCGACGGCACCGCCAGCACCTGCATGCCCAGAGCAGCCAGCTGCTGCATCATGGCTGGAAAGCGCACATCATAGCATATGCTCAGGCCGAGCTTCAGCCCCCCACAATCGGCCAGCACGACTTTTTCACCGGCCTGAGTGCTATCCGATTCGCGGTAGCTGCCGGTGCGGTCGGCTACCTCAACATCAAACAGGTGCAGTTTCTGATAATCGGCCAGCAAGCGGCCATCAGGCGCAAACAACAAGCTGCTGGCAGAAAAGCGGGAAGGATCGGCACTTTGGGTTGGAAAGGAACCCAGCAATAGGTACAGCTGAAATTGCCGGGCCAGCGCGGCCAGCTCCGCTTGCAAGGGCCCCTGCCCCAGCGGCTCGCTAAAGCGCTGTTGCCAGCCTTCCGGGCCGCCAAAGATCAAAGCGCACTCCGGCAACACCACCAAATGCTGAGAATGCTGCGGCAAGGTCTCCAGCAGCGTACGCAGCCTGGCCAGGTTGTCAGCAGGATCCGGGGTGCTGCACCACTGCAGCGCAGACAGCTGCCAGTCAGCCCCCATGCGGTTGACCATTCAGTGACTCGGGCTCATCTTCTGTGCCGGGCTGCGCCACCCGAACCGGCACCGGCACCTCGGTGCTGTGACGGTTCACTTCCGTCACCACCGGCTCATCAAAGCTGCCGGTCACGGTAAAGTTGACCCGTGAGATGACTTCGGCCGAGGTAAACATTTCATCCAGCGCCAATGCCGCCAGCCCCGAGACCGGATTTACCATCCAGGCAATGATCACCGGCAGACTGGAGGTGACTTTAGGCACCAGCGTCATCTGATAGTCCAGCTTGCGATTCACCAAATCGGCGTAGCCCTGCATGCTGAGGTTGCCGGCCACTCCGTCGATGGTGCTGTTGCTGGTTTGCGCCACCCCCTGATGCAAGCTGATGTCCCCTTGCATCCGGTTGTAAAAAAAGCCTTTGGTAAACACATCGCGAAAATCCAGCCGCAATTTGCGTACCAGCGAGTTCAGGCTGAATATCGAGAACAAGCGCGCACCCTTGTCACTGACTTCCGCCAGGGAGCCTTCTCCCAGTTGCCAGCTGGCTGAACCGCCCAGGCTTGCCAGCTCAAATTGCAGCGGGCTGCCTTGCCAGTGCAGGTCAAAGGCAAGGTCTGCCCGGCTGCCACTGATGGCTGTGCTGAGCTCATACTCGGTCAGCAGGGCGCCGATATTGGGGCTGGTCAATTGCCCCTGAAACTGACTGCGGCCAAGACCTGCATCCGGTTGCCACAGGCCGCTTAATGTTAATCGGTTACGCTTGTAATCGGCCTGCAACTGTTTGAGTTCCAAACCTTGCTCGGTATTGGCCAGCTCGGCCTGGACCTGACCAAAAGCATAGCTATCGTAGCGGCAGTCCTTACAATGCAGCCGAATGGGCGGCAAGGAGCGCAGCCAATTCATCGGCTCAGGCGCTGCTGCTGGCGTGGGCTTGTCGCTCTGTTGCGACGGCTGTGCCGCCAGCCGCAGGTAATCCATATCGATGGCAATGCCTTGCTGCTGCCAGTCATGGTAAAAACGCCACTGGCTGGCAACCTCACTGCCATTCAACTGCAAGGCCCAGTGATCATCAGCGGGTGACAACTCGAACAAGGTTTGATGCAGTGCCAGTTGCTCCGTCAGCTGCAAAGCCCCCACCCGGCCACGGACCCGGCTTAACTCCGGCCAAAAACCGCTACTTTGCTGCTGCGCTGCGGTCAGCGGCGGCAGCAACAATTCGAACCAGGGCGCGAGCTCGGTTTGTGCCAACTCGACTTCCACCACCAGGCCGGGCTCAAGGACGCCATAGTGCCCGGCTCCTAGGCGCAGCAACACCTGGTCCAGGGCCCCGCTGTCGTGTTGCAAGCGCGCCTGAGCAAACATGGGTTCGGAATAAGCCGCGCGGATAATGCTGTATTCAGGCTGCCCCTGAACCCAGACTTCCAACGCCGCTTCCTCACCAGCCTTTTTGAAGTAGGGTGCCGGCAATTGCAAGGCGGTATCGGACAGGTCAGCCTGCAACTGTGCCTGATAAGCAAAGCCTTGTCCCGGCAACTGCACATCCAGGCTAAGCTGCCAATCCAGCTCGCCCGTTGCGAGTTCTGGCAGGGTTAACGGCAGCTGCGACAGCAAGCGGCTGGCCTGCTGCTTTCCAGCCAGTTGCAGAGCCAGCTGGTATGCTGCTTCCTGCTGTTGGCCTTGCAACTGCAACTCAAAAGGCAATTGCTGCCATTGTGCGCTTAGGTTGCTGGCTTCAATCCTGTCGTTGTCAAAGCGCAGCTGCCCCTGAATGTGTTCAATGCCAAGGCTGGGCGCCTGCAGCCGGGCCTGGTTGTTGTGAAACCAGACATCCCCACTGGCGTGGACCTCGGGCTCAGTCAGACTGACCGCCAGCTGCACTTCGCCTTTGACCTGCCCTGTTAATCCAACATAGGCCAGCGCCTCGCCGACAGAACCAGCCAAAGGGGACTGGGCCATCAACGCCTGCACAGCTTCTGCCTCGGCGCTGGTGGCAATGTCAATCCACAGGGTCTCGGCGGCAAATAAATCCTCTATCCAAACCCGTACCTGATCGTCGATGCTAAGCCCAAGCAACTGGCCCTGCTGACTGTCAATCGACATCCTGCTGTTTTCAAACCAAAGCTGCGCTTCAATGCCGGTGAGTTCAGGCCAGTCCGGCTGAAAACGCATCTGACCTTGTGTCACCAGCCCGCTTGATTGAAAGATCCCATCGCCATCGCGAAATGGAAAGCGGCTGAGCGGGCCATGCCACAAGGTCGCCGCCTGCTGCAACTCACCACCGAGCAGCGACTGCGACAAGTACTGAATGATGCCCTCAGGCATGTAATGACGGGGGTAGAAATGCATCGCATCACGGACGGCAACGCCATCGGCGGTAGCCAGCAGCATCAATTCGGGTTCATCGTGAAAATTCAGCACCAGCTGCGCATCGGCCTGAACGGCCTCCCCATGCAGTTGAAAATGCGGCAGCTGCAATTGCCAGAAATGATCAAGATAACGAAGCTGCAATTCGGCCTGCAACCTTTGGTAGGCCATCGGCTGACTGAAAGCCCCTTGCCACAGCACAGCATTGTCCGCACCTTGCAGGCTAAGTTCGGCAAAGCCCGCAGCCGCCTGCAGCTGCCCCTGCAACTGCTGAACACCGGGTATATCGCCATAAGGTTGGTTGCTAAGCTGCTGCACATCCAACTGCAACTGCCAGTCATCCGGCTGGATCGCCCAGGCCAGCTGCTCGACCCGACCACTGGGCTGCAATTTGGCCAGCAAGCTCAGCTCTGACCGCTGCTGCGCAATCAACTGCATCAGCGGCTGCAAGGCGGCCAGCTCCAAAGCTTGCAATTGACCATGCAGACTTTCATCACGACGGCTGAGTTGCAGCTGGATGCCGGCAAAATCTGCCTCCGGGCCACTCAATGCGATATCCGAGGATTGCAGGTACCAGCCCTGCGCCGTCGGTTGCCACATCAGCTGCCCTTTGCTGAGCTTTAACCAGTGCTGCTGGGTGCCCAGCTGCCACCCCAGGGTGTTGTCGGCTAAATCGACCTGAATGCGCTGAATGGCCCCCCGATCAAAGCGTCCCCAGGCTTGCAAGTTGACATGGGCGTAGTCGAGCTCGGCCAATTCTGGCAAAAACTGCCGCAGCCAGGGCTGAATATCCAGTTGCGCGCTTTGCAGGTAGAGTTGACCAAAAAGCCCGTCCAGCCGGCCGCCATACAGGTCCAGCGCAAAAGACAGGCTGTTGCCGGTCACCCCTTCGACGGCCATCATGCCCTGCCCCTGGTGACGCTGATCCCGGTTGCGCCAGTTCAGCTGCCGTATGGCCAGCACCAGAGGGTCGCTGTGCGCCAGCTCCAACCGAACCCGGCTGTCCCGGATGGTAAATTGTTGCAACTGGCGGAAAAACAATTGTTCCAGCGCATCGGTCAGCGGCTCCTGCTGCCCATTGCCAGTTGTGTCAACCAGTCGCTCAGCGGCCAGGTGCAACTCGACGCCGGATAACTCGACATGGCTGGATCGTAATTGCAGACTGCGCAAGCTGCGCCAGAAATGCAGATGGATGCTGGCTTTGGTGACAGAAAAACCCAAATCGTCTTGCTCACTGGCAAAGGCCAGATCATGCAGCAGCAGGGCCGGGCCTCCCCCCTGCCAGCTGGCACTGAGCTCGCCAATCTGCACTTCGGTGCCATATTGACTGGAGAGCAGGCGCTCTATCTGGTTGCGGTATTGATCGGCATAAGGCAGGCTGTAGCGCAGGAAAGAAACCAGCACCGCCAGCAAGACCAGACTGATGGCAAACAACAGCCAGAGCTTGTGCAAACAAAATAAACACAGCCTGCCGAATTTCTGCACTAAATCATCACCACATCAAATTGTTCCTGGTTGTATAAAGGCTCCAGCTGCACGCTGATCTGCTTACCAATAAAGACCTGCACTTCAGCCAGGTTATGAAACTCATCGTTGGTCAGAGCATCCTTCACTTCCGGCGAGGCATAAACCACAAACTCATCGGCATCATAGGCCCTGTTCACCCGCACGATTTCACGCAGCACTTCAAAGCAAACGGTTTCTACCGTCTTTAAACTGCCACGCCCCTTACATACTGGACAATCAGAACAGAGGATATGTTCCAGACTTTCGCGTGTTCTTTTGCGGGTCATCTCAACCAGCCCCAGGGCAGAGAAGCCATGGATGTTGGTTTTGGCTCGATCCCGACTGAGCGCCAGTTCCAGACTGTGCAGCACCCGACGCTGATGTTCCTCGTTCTGCATGTCGATAAAATCAAGGATAATAATGCCCCCCAGGTTGCGCAGCCGCAGCTGACGGGCAATGGCCTGGGTGGCTTCAATATTGGTGTTAAAAATGGTGTCTTCCAGATTGCGGTGACCCACAAAGGCGCCAGTATTCACATCCACCGTGGTCATAGCTTCGGTTTGATCGATGATCAGGTAGCCACCGCTTTTCAGCATCACTTTGCGCTCTAATGCGCGCTGGATTTCATTTTCCACATCGAACATGTCAAAAATCGGCCGCTCGCCGGGATAGTACTCCAACAACGATGTCATCTGCGGAATAAACTCATCGGTAAAGGCCAGCAGCTCCTGATAGGTGAGTTTCGAATCAATGCGAATACGCTCTAAATCGGTGCCGATAAAATCCCGCAGAATCCGGTACGACAAATTCAAGTCTTCATACACCCGGCCTTCTTTGCGGGTTTTTTGTTTGCGTTTGCTGATCTTGGCCCAGAGCTTTTTCAAAAAGCGGGCATCTTGTTTTAATTCTTCTTCACCAGCCCCTTCGGCCGCCGTTCGAATGATGTAACCGCTTTGCTCGTCAACAAACTCGGTCACTACGGCTTTTAGGCGGCTGCGTTCGGTTTCACTTTCAATGCGCTGCGATACCCCAACATGATTGGCATCGGGCATAAAAACCAGATAACGCGAAGGCAGGGTGATATCGGTGGTCAAGCGGGCTCCCTTGGTGCCGAGTGGATCTTTCACCACCTGCACCAGCAATAGCTGCCCCTCCCGCACCAGGCCACGAATATCGCGCGGCATTGCCGCCTGACCGGTATCATCAGCCACCTGTGGCTGGACAATATCGGAGGCATGCAAAAAAGCCGCCTTGTCGAGGCCGATGTCGACAAAAGCAGCTTGCATGCCGGGCAACACCCGACTGACTTTGCCCACATAGATATTGCCAACGATGCCGCGCTTGGCCTGGCGCTCAATATGAACTTCCTGCAGCACGCCATTTTCAATCAAAGCGACCCGGGTTTCACTGGGGGTGACGTTGATCAGCAGCTCTGAACTCATAAGCTGGCCTCCAATTGCTGCAGCAGTTGATCGGTTTCGTACAAGGGCAAACCAACCACGGCACTGTAGCTGCCTTCAAGATAACGGACATAACGGCCACCGATGCCTTGAATGCCGTAGCCACCGGCTTTATCGGCCGGCTCGCCTGTTTGCCAGTAGGCCGCTATCATCGCCTCGGTCAAATCGGCAAAGTGCACCTTGCTGCTAACCAGCTGCTGCAGCACAGAGCCCGCACAAGCAATGGCAACCGCGGTATGGACCTGATGCACCCGGCCTGACAGTTGTCGCATCATCCGGCCAAAGTCTGCTTCATCCCGGGGCTTGCCCAGCACCTCATGGTCGACCACGACGATGGTGTCGGCGCCAAGCACCGGCATCCGCCCGTTCACCGCGGCAAAACCAGCCTCGGCTTTGCACTTTGCCAGCCGCGCGACGTAAGCAAGTGGCGATTCTGCCGGCAGCAAACTTTCATCCACGTCCACTTTGACCAATTCGAAAGGCTGTTGCAGCACTGTGAGCAGTTCTTTGCGTCGTGGCGAGGCGGAAGCCAGACCTATCGTTGTTTTCATGCTGGTATTACCGTACTTTAAATTGTCGTCGCACCCGGCGCAGCAACCAAAACAACCAGGGCCAAACCAAAGTACCTGTCAGCACAGGCCAAAGATAGTCTGGTAAAAAATACACCCCGGTCAAAAAATGGCTGAGCCAGAAGATCATCAGGTGATAAAAAGCCAACAGCAAGCCTATCAGTAAGGATTGCTGCAACACGGAAAAGTTGCGGATTTTCTGGTGATTGGCGGCCATCACAAAGGCAACCACCGAGTAAGCCAGTGCATTGACCCCCAGCACGGTCCCGACCAGCACATCGACCAGAAAGCCAATCACAAAGGCAGTGCCGATGTTGGCACGAAAAGGCAAAGCCAACACCCAGTACAGCAACACAAGCAAGGCCCAATCGGGCCGGAATAGTTTGACCATGGCAGGCATCGGCATCACCATCAGCACCAAAGCCAGCACCAAAGAAAGGTAAATCACACCGATGCCTTTTGTTTGTTGCATCAGTCGCTGCCTCCTTCGTTTGAAGCGTCTTGCTGCGGCCACAGCAACAGCACGTAGCGGATCCGATCAAGCTGGGCAAAGGGTTCCGCCTGAACTTGCAAGAAAGGCTGACTTAAATCCCGTTGAATGCGACTGACCCGGGCCACCGGGTAGCCTTCAGGAAAGCGGCCATCCAGTCCCGAAGTCACCAGGCGATCCCCTTGCTGAATATCGATGCTGTGTGGCAGATGCACCAGACGAATGCGATCCCACTGGCCTAAGCCTTCGGCAATGACACTGACCCCGGTGCGTTCAATCCGCAGCGACATGGCATGGGTGGTATCGGTGATCAACAAGGCCCGACTGCTGGTGGGACCGACGCTGACCACCTGTCCCAGCACGCCCAGATCGTCGATCAGCGGTTGAAACTCGGTGACGCCATCGTTGCTGCCCCGGTTCAACACAATTTGATGACTAAACGGATGGCTGTACACCGCCATCACCTCCGCCACCAGGCGCTGCCCTTCAGCCACGGGTGCCGAGCCAAGCAATTCGCGCAGCTTGTTGTTTTCCTGCTGCAAAAACTCCAGCCGCTGCAAGGTGCCGCTTTGCCTAAGCAAACGCTCGCGCAGCTGTTCGTTTTCGGCCAATAGCCGCTGATGCGACATGAACTGTTCCGAGGCGCCAGTGAGCACCACCTGCGGTAAGCTGGCAATATAAATCAGCGGACTGACCGCCGTGGTCAGGTAACTGCGCAATTGCGTTGAGCTGTCGGTGTAGCGATCAACCACCATTAAGCCAAGGCTTAACAGCGTGACAATAAACAACCGCAGCCTCAGCGATGGGCCGCGTTCAAAAATAGGGTTCATCAGGCAGCCTTGTGACCACAATGCAGCCGGGGCTGCTGTGGTTTACTCATAGCTGAATACATCACCACCATGCATATCAATCATCTCCAGCGCTTTACCACCACCTCGTGCTACGCAGGTCAGGGGCTCATCCGCAACCACCACTGGGATGCCGGTTTCTTCCATCAACAAGCGGTCTAAATCGCGTAGCAAAGCACCACCACCGGTCAAGACCATGCCACGCTCAGAAATATCGGACGCCAACTCGGGCGGTGATTGTTCCAGCGCCACCATCACCGAGCTAACAATGCCCGCCAATGGCTCTTGCAGCGCTTCTAAGATCTCATTGCTGGTCATGGTAAAGCTGCGCGGTACCCCTTCGGCCAGGTTGCGACCGCGCACTTCGATTTCAAGCACATCATCACTTGGGTAGGCAGAACCAATTTCAGTTTTGATACGCTCGGCCGTGGCTTCACCAATCAAAATACCGTAGTTGCGACGAATGTAATTGATGATGGCATCGTCAAATTTATCACCGCCAATCCGCACCGAGGAGGAGTAAACCACGCCATTCAATGAAATAATCGCTACTTCGGTAGTACCACCACCAATATCCACCACCATGGAGCCGGTTGCTTCCGAAACCGGCATGCCAGCGCCAATGGCAGCGGCCATCGGCTCATCGATCAAATAGACTTCACGGGCACCAGCCCCCTGTGCCGACTCACGAATGGCGCGACGCTCGACCTGGGTTGAGCCACAAGGGACACAAACCAAGACCCGCGGACTCGGCCGCAGGAAGCTGTTGCTATGCGCTTGCTTGATAAAATGCTGCAGCATTTTTTCAGTGACATAAAAGTCGGCAATCACGCCGTCTTTCATCGGCCGAATGGCTTTGATGTTACCCGGGGTCCGGCCCAGCATCCGCTTGGCGGCATGACCCACCGCGGCCACACTTTTCGGGCCACCCGCCCGCTCTTGCCGGATAGCCACTACCGAGGGCTCATTCAGCACGATGCCCTGATCTTTGACGTAAATCAGTGTGTTGGCTGTACCCAGATCGATGGAGAGGTCATTGGAGAAAATACCGCGCAGTTTATTAAACATGGAACTGATTGATCCTTATGCTCAGTCGAGCCCGGATAGCAGCCATAACGTCGGTACAGACCTGGACAGCAACCGGGGTTCAGATAGACAAAAATTCTGTGGTTATTCTATGTAACAATGCCGCAAGAAAACAGCTTTATCCAGCATTTTTGCTGAATTCCTGTGAGAAAGGCAGAATTCAGCCCAATCGGGACTTGGACTGCCACTTAAGGCAAAGGTTCACGCCAGAAAATTCGCCGCGGATTGCCGCGGTAGCGACCAAAGACAGCTTCAGCTTGCGGGTCTTGGTCCCCTTGTCCCTGCCAGTTGAATTGCAGCCAGTCGTCCGTTGCCAGCTGCCATTGCCAGAACCCCGGTACCAATGGGGCGGGCAACCAGAGGCTATCGGCTTGATTGCGGCCATTTTGCATAAGGCCCCCCGGCCCTTCGAGCACCAGCTCCGGCAAGCCGCTGCCGGTTTCGACAGAGGCCGTTGCCACCTCAAGCCAGGTGCACTGATCCTGCGTCGATTGACGGAAGCGCTGCCCATCCCAATACTGGGTTCGCGCGGTCAGGGGCAGAGGGCTATCTTCCGGGCCAAAAGCATTCTCCAGTACCAGGCGACCGTAACGCTGCCGCTGCAACCCGGCCAGCTGAATCGCTGTACAGCTGGCATCCTGACTGCAATCCCCTGTGGCTGTCGGGTTCATATCGAGTCCGGTCAGTCCAATGCCATCAGCATCCTGATAGCGCAAACCAAACTGCAACTGCTCAGAGGGACCATCGAGCTCAGTAGCGCGCTGAAAAGTTACAGGTTGCTCCAGCCATTCAGCTATCCCCGCTGACCAATTCCAACTGCCGCCGGTAGCGCTTATTCTGGACGACAGCGCCTGCCCATTATTGGCATTTTCGGCCACCAGCTGCCAGTCAGGCAGCTGGACAAAAGCCCCCCGGTAATTCTGGGTGATCTGGCCGGACTCTGCACGCGCCTGAAGCGCCAGCGACCAGCGCATCGGCTGCCCCATGTAACTAAAGCCTGAGCACCCAGGCTCAATATCGACATAGCCCAGCGCAAAATGATCCGGTGTCACCCGACCAACCGGTGAGCTGGATGCGACCGGTACCGTCATGCCAAGGTAGGACAGCGGCGTCGGTCGGGCCGTCAAGCGGAAGACACCCACTTCGGAAAGTCGGGTGTCGACAGAAGTGCTGGCATTGGCAGACCGCTGATGCGAATAGCTCAGAGGTTGCAGCTGCCCAGACTCGCCCGCTGCGGGCGCCAGCAATTGATGCTCCAACACAATGCTGCTTAATGCAAAGTTGGGGGTCAAGGGCAAACTGCAGTGGTCCGAAACACCGTCTTGCCAGCCATGGGCACTGATATCCAGCGCAAAGGCTTCACCCGCCCGGACAAAAGCCGGACAACTGGCATCGCCGGCAGCGCAGTTGGCGGCCGTTTGCAGGCACAAGGCATAGGGACGCTTACTAAACTGAGTTGCTCCTTGCAGCACCAGGCCAGCATCGCCGGTTGCTGCGGATCCCTGATAGCGGGCATTCAATTGCACCCGCCCCGCGTCGGCATAGTTAACGCTGAGTACCGCTGCGCCATTGCCATCAAAATCCAAGGCCTGAATGGATGGTGCGGCACTGTTCAGGCTGATCGGCTGCTCATTGACTTCAACTGGCCAGGAGACCGGCCTTCCCACTGCATCCGGCGTAATGTAGTCCGACCAAAACTGCACTGAGCGGTTTACATTGGCAAAAGCTGGCACACAGGCCTGTCCCGGGTCACTTTCACGCACCGCGCGCAGCCGCACGCCTGTCTCCGGCTGATTGGCAATGCCATCGGGTACCTCAAGCACAAAGCCGCTGCTGGCAAAGTTCAGGGTGCAGCTGGCGGTATTTTTTGGACCCGCGCCCGCCCGGCACAAAGTGGTGCTCAGTGGACGGGTTCCTGGCACAGAGCCACTGACGCCGACCGTGACGGATCCTACAGTACTACGGCGCAACTCGACCGTAGTGCTGCCACCACTGAAATTGATCACATTGCCTCCAAGCCACTCGCCACCGGGCACTGGCTGAGGGCTTAGCGTGGCGGTCACCGGATCGGTAAAAAGCTCACTGCAATCGGCATTTAAGCAGGCTCGTACCGTCAAAGTTTCCGGCTGACAGGTCAACGCCTGGCCGCTGTGATCAAACTCAAAATGATCGATTTGCACGCCTACCGGCATGGAGCGCAAGGCACAGATGCTGACATTATCCAGCTCATGGATATTGGTTGAGCCACCAGTTGAACCAGTGAGTGAGAGTAAGAAGTTGTCAGGCACATTGGCCTGTCCCGGCTGAGCAAGCGCATCAAATGGAGCTATCAGGCTAAGATAACCAGTACCATGATCCCGCTCAACCGAGACAATAGCCCGGCCGATGGCTCGCGAATCAATGGTGATGCGATAACGATGCGGGTTTGACTGATTGCCATCTACTCTCGGATTCAGACAGCCGCCAGCTGGATTCGTCGCACCATTATTGCAGGTGCCTCGTAAATAACGATAACCGGACGTACCAGAACCCGAACCCCGAATGGCAACGGACTGCTGGCGCCGTCCCGGCCCACCGGGCCCCCCTTCTGTTGAGAAGTTACCAAACTCATCCAACCCGATTCCCAACCAGCCCCCGGCAAAGCCGGGTATATTCTGATTGGCACGACTGCCATAGCCTAGTGGACCACCAAAGCTACCTGGTTGCGGTGTCACATTGGCATCCGACAACACAACCGCCAGCCCATCCGCACCGGTACCACCATAAGCCAGATAATCAAACTCAATCACCACTAAATTATCTTCGGCAGGAAATAACCGTTGATACGTTGCTGCCGTTGATTGGTTGCCTACGGCTTGAGTCATCCGTAAGCGCCCATTCACTATAGAAGGGGTAAAACTGCCACTGCTGCGTGATGTGACCCAATCGTCAGATAGCACAGCCCCCGAAAAAGAATCCGTAAAACAACCTAAGCAAGTATCCTCCCGCACTGCCCCATCGTAGTTGCGCCCCTCATTTTGGTTGTTATAGATGGTTTGGATTTGTGCGGCTGAAAGTGCCGTTGTAAAAAACAGCACTTCATCCAGGTCGCTCAGAAACTGATCTGCCATACTTCCATCAGCGCGCCACCAAACGCCCAATGCAGCACGGGACACATTTAATGTGCCCGCAGAGGCGGTTCGGCACTGCACCAGGTTGGCATTGAGATACAAACACAGTTGGTTGCCAGAACGAGTCAGGGTCGTATGGTACCAAGTGGTGTTGTTGATAACCGGCTCAGGCGAACCAAACGTATAGTAGACACCCAACAAACCAGCCCTCAACACATTGTTGGAGCGAAGATAAAGCTCCAACACTGTATCCTGGCTGTTGTTTGATGCGGAAAGAAGCTGGCGGAAACTATTGCTGGCATCGGCTTTAAACCACAAGGACACACTAAAGTCGGTTAGGCCATTAAGCAGCTGTGATGGCAGCTCGACACGGTTCATTCCTGGTGTGCTAAAATTGGCAGCCGCTAAGACTTTGCCCTCAGCTGGTGTTAGTTGAAAACCTGTGGCTGGATACTGCTGCATCAAGTCTTCCACCACACTGTTGTTTAAACTTTCACATAAGTCCAACGGGTAGTGAGCTAGAGGAGCAGGTACAGCAAGCATGGCTGTGGAGCTCAGAAGACAACAAAGCAGCAAAAGCCATCGGCTCAGGGATCGCATCACAGTCCAACCTCCATTTGCACAGTGCGGCTGGCGCACAGTTCATCGGGCAAACAAGGCTGTGACCAGTCGGCTTGACTGCGGCATTCGCCGGTGCTTTGCAGCAAGAACAGCTGAATGGTGCCCAAATCGGGGTCCTCTGCGCTGCTGGCACTGCAGCTGACCCTGGCCCGGCAACCACTTAAGCCTGCACCACTAAAGGGGATTGTAGCAGTGACTGCCGCACAGCTGGCCGCGGACTGCTCCAGCGGAAACAGCTCGGTGGCTGCCAGCTCCAGACCACTTTGCGCGGCCAACAACGCCCGGGTTCCCAACACCTCATACACCACAGCCTCACTGCTGCTTAGCAATACCCGGCTTAACGCCAGCATCAGGCCCAACAGGACCACGATGACAAAAATTGCTACCACCAGGGCACTGCCTTGCTGTGGCTTGGTTTCAGGGAACATTGGGCAAATGCACCTCGTGGTTAAAAAACAGGTCCTCGCTGATGGCAGCACCAAAGTTCAGAACGATATGCACCACGGCATTGCGGCTAAGCACGGGGGCATCGTAGGCAAAGGTCAATCCTACCGGGTTGAGTCCCTCGGCCATCAAGGCACCCCCGACCAGCTCAGTGGTGGGCTGCTGCAGGAAAAAGCCATAGTCGCTGTAACGCCTGAGCTGATTGCCTTGCACGCAATAGCTGACTGGTTGCGCCAACAGATAAAATCGTCGCTCAGGCGAGTGCTGCGTGAAGCTGTGGGCATTGCCAAAATTGGCCGTCGCCACAGCCCCACTCACGTCCAGACCAGCAAGAGTCACATTGTGCGGCCGGCTGGCATCGTACAGATCGTCCGGCACCCGCGGGTAGATCACCAAGCGCTCATTGCCGCTCGCCGTAGCAAAACCGGCTGCAGTGGCCAGTTGCATCGCAGCGGCGCTGTCAGGGCTTACCGGCGCTTCCAGATAGCGACCACTGGCGATAAAAGGGGTAAACTCCAGGCACTGACCACTGGCATCAATACGGATGCTGTTGGGAACCGCGCCTCGCAACTCACGACTTAATCGCTCAATGGCAAAACGGCTTTGACCCAGCAGCTGCTCGCGCTCGCTGACATCCACCACCATCCGGGCGGCAAAGCCAATGTAGCTGGTCACCGAAATGGCCAGAATGCTCAGCAACACCAGGCTGGTGACCAGTTCAATCAGGGTAAAACCTCGGCTTGCCATCACCAGTTTCCCTTGTAAGCGCTAAAAGCGATGCTGCTGTTGGTCGGCGTGCTAATCACCAGTTCGATGCGTTTCAGCTGACGCTGCGCCAAGCCAAAATCAGCTCCGGCATAGCGCACCGTCACCGCAGCACTGTAGTTGCGGTAGGCCTCGCTGAGCGCATCGTCCAGAATATTGGTCAGAATATCGGCCCCTTCGGCGCCAAAGCCATGAAAATCATCCACGTCATTAAAACTCAGGCGTGTTTCACCGGCATCGGGGCCAAAATTCGCCTCGGCAGTGCATGGCTCGGCTCCAAGAGCTAACTCATCGCAGCGCAGCAAACCACCACTGCGATCGCTTTGTTCATCAAAAGACCGGGCCAGAATTTCATTCATCAGACTGTGGCCAAGCTCAGCCGCCCGCACCTGATGCCAGGGATCGGTGCTGCGAACAAAGAGCGGTGACAACACAGCGGTAATCAGGGTCAGAGCTACCGCCAGCACGGTGATGCCTATCACCAACTCCAACAGGGTAACGCCTTGCTGCTTGGACACTAACATGGCCGGATATACCCCTCGCGTTCAATGCAAATTTGCAGTTGAGTAAGGCCATTAATCTGCAGGGTGCAAGCAGGTGTTGCACCATCACAGCCCAGCGGGCGTCCCAGCGCATCAAACTTAAGTTGACTGAAGTTTGCTGCCAGGGTCACCGCATCCCGGCTGGCAATGCAGAGGTGACTGGCATCGTTGCGGCAATCGGCGCTGGCACCTAAAGAAGTGCTGCCAAGTTGCAGGCTGCTGTTGCCACAGAAGCTGACATCGGTGCACTGCATGGCTTCAATCTGCATCCGCCGCAGTACGGCCAATGCTTGATCACGGTATTGGTATTCGGAGGTGCCTGCCCCGCTAAAAAAGCGGGGCAGGATGGTGACACTGAGAATCCCCAGCAGCACCATCACCACGACCAGCTCTACCAAGGTAAAGCCTTGCTGGATGGCGGGCTGCCGACACACTGCAAACTCCTAGCTAGCAGCCGTCGCTGCTGACAATAATGGAAGGTTTGGTTGTTGCTGTCGCAGGTTGATAAGTTACCCGACACTCGCCACTAGAAGGGGTGAAACTGGTAGCTTTAATGATGGCCGGATTTGTCCCAGTTATAGACCATTCTTCGACACTAAGCTCAGCAACAGCACGCAATGAATCTGCATTGGCAGCAGGGTAACCAAATTCAATATTTGTTGCGCCAGTTGGGCATTCACTCTCCCCTACAGGTAAGGCGCTTACATTTCCATTGGCAAAACAAGCTAAAGGGGCAGATTGAACACCTGCAATGATTGACTTGCCATAAACAAGCGCACTTGAAGACTCTAAAGCGCCACGAACACCTTGCAAAGTTGAGGCCCTGGCATCACCACCAAAATCCAAAAAACGTGGCGCTGCTGTGACGGCTAGAATACCTAAAATCACAATCACAATGATAAGCTCAACCAGCGTAAAACCTTTGCTCTTAACCATAATTCTCTCTTACCTATCAATTCTTAAAGACACGAACCAAGCCTGTAGCTGGCTCATATTGGAATAAGTTGCCTTGTGCTGTGGAGTCAGCAACACCGCCATCCGCAACATCGCGGATGGATTGTGTTTGATAATACCGGCACACAGTTGCAGCCCCATCTGTCCGAACAAAAAGACTCGCCTGGCGGCGCGCGGCTTGAGTATCAGTAATAGTTGTCTGAGGTGCCGCTTGTAAAATTTCCTCAATGATCGTTGCACAATTTGCCGCTGTAACACCACCACCGCCATTAGGGTACCCATTCGTACCAACAGAAACGGGTACACCATCATAGGACACAGAGCCTGCAGGCCGACCTTCAACCTCCCACTGTGCCCGCACCAAGCCAACGGCTGAAGCAAAACCGCCAGCAACACCATCAATAGCAGCATCCTCCGCCTGCTCGGTAATATTTAAAAACCGGGGCAAAGCGGTCGCAGCCAATAAACCAAGGATAATCACCACGATTACCAGTTCGATCAGGGTAAAACCCGCTTGCTTTTTCATCGTCAATCTCCTGAGTTGCTTTGTTTTAGTATAGAGCGACTTATTAAAAATACACGCTTTTTCGACAACACTAGTTGCTGCCACGATAGGCGCTGAGCATATCCCACATCGGCGTAAAAATCCCCAGCGCTAAAATCAACACCATCACCGCCACAATGGTGATCAAAATGGGCTCAATGCGGGCCGTCAGCGTTTTCAAATCGTACGCCACTTCCCGCTCGTAGAAACTGGCGACCTCGGCCAACATCTCGTCCACCTGGCCGGTCTCTTCCCCAACAGCCACCATTTGCATCACCAAAGGGGTAAACATCTGGCTTTGAGCACTGACCCGGTACAGACTTTCACCGCGCTCAATTTTGCGGCGCATCTCGCGAATTTTATCGCCCAAATAAGCGTTGTCGACCGCCTCAGCCACCAAGCTTAAAGCTGAAGTCATCGGCACGCCGGCGTGCAGCATCAGGCCAAAGCTGCGGGCATAGCGCCCAAGCGTAGCCCGGTTGATGATATCACCCACCAGCGGAATACGAAGCTTAAAACGCCCCCAACGCACCCGGCCGGTTTCGGTTTCGATGCTGTAACGCAAACCCAAAAAGCCAGCAATGAGCAGTACCAGCAATAACCAGCCAAAACGCTGAAAAAACGACGAGGTAGCCAGCAGCACCTGAGTCGACCAGGGCAGCTCGGCGTTAAAACGCGCGAACATCGAGGCAAACTGTGGAATCACCAGCAAATTTAAAATCACCAGCGCTACGGCCAGCGCAATCAGCACAAACGTAGGGTAACGGGTGGCCTGCTTAATCTGCTTGCGGGTTTCCTGCTCTTGCTCCAGGTACTCTGACAGCTGCAAAAAAGCCTGATCCAAGCGGCCGGTGTTTTCGCCAACGTGCACAATGCTTACCACCAGGCGGCTGAAAACTTTCGGGTGCGATGACATCGCCACCGACAGGGTCCGACCTTTTTCCAGCTCATCGGCCAGCTGATGCAGCACTTGCTGCAACCGACTGGAGCTGGTGCTGGCCGCCAGCCCTTCGATGGCCCGAATCATCGGGATCCCGGCTTTCATCAGGGCATACATCTGTCGGCAAAACATGATTTGCTCCGTCAGGCCAATGCCTCGCTGCCACCGTGGCAGGGTCAGCCCGGATGAAGGCTGGTCCGGGATAGCTTCGATGAGTACCGGAATCAGTTGGCGTTGCCGTAGCATATCCGCCACGCCAGCTTCACTGCTGGCTTCCAGCTTTCCGGCCACCGACTGGCCTTGCTGGTCCCGGGCCTGAAAACGAAACTCAGCCATGCTCGAAGCTCCGTACCGATGGCTCTGTCTCTAAATACTCCGAGACCCGGATAACTTCATCCAGGGTCGTCATGCCTTGCTGGGCATAGCCCAGGGCCATTTGACCCAAACTGCGGAAATGCTCGCTGTGATAAGCCAAAGAAACAAAGGCTTCGTTGTCGCCCCGGCGCAGCGCATCGGCCAGTGGCTTGGTTAGGATCAGCAGCTCAAAAACGCCGATTCGCCCTTTAAAGCCCGTGTGGTGGCAGGACTGACAGCCTTTGCCATGCCAGTATTGCGCGGCTGGGTCGGCTTTGCTGTGGCGCAGCCAGTTTTGCTCCAGCTCATCCGGCTGATAAGGTTCTTTGCAGTTGTCACAAATCCGCCGAACCAGGCGCTGCGCCAAAATAGCGCGCAAGGAGCTGGCCACCAGATAAGGGGCGGCTCCCATATCCACCAAGCGCAAGGTACTGGTCACGGCGTCGTTGGTATGCAGGGTCGAGAGCACCAGGTGACCGGTAAGGGCACCACGCAACCCCATTTCTGCCGTTTCCTGATCGCGCATCTCCCCCACCATGATGATGTCCGGATCTTGCCGCAGGGTGGTGCGCAGCACCTCACTAAAGCCCAGCCCAATCTTGTAATTGACCTGCACCTGGTTGATGCGGGGAATGCGGTACTCGACCGGATCTTCCACCGTGATAATTTTGCTGCCTTCCTGGTTCAATTCACTCAGCAGCCCATACAAGGTGGTGGTTTTGCCCGAGCCGGTCGGCCCAGTGACCAGAATCATGCCATGGGGGCTTTTGATCAACTGCCGTAGCTTGCGGATAAAGTCCGGCGGCATGCCGGTTTGCTCCAGCGTTAGCAAGCCTGCGGTTTGATCCAGCAAACGCATCACCACCGACTCACCATACTGCACCGGCATGGTGGACAAGCGCACATCGATTTTGTGGCCTTTGACCTGGATCTGAAAGCGACCATCCTGCGGTAAACGCTTTTCCGAAATATCCAGATTCGCCATCAGCTTCAGGCGCAACACCAGGGCCGAGGCGATACTAACCTCGTTCAGCGTGCTTTCCTGCAACACGCCATCAACCCGCTGCCGGATACGGATCAGTTTTTCATCCGGCTCAATGTGAATGTCCGAAGCTCGCACCTGAACAGCATCCTCAAACACCGACTGCAGCAACTTGACAATGGTGGTGTCGGACTCGGTATCCAGATTCAGTGCATTGAGGTCAAAATCACCGGTTTCGGCGTATTCCTCTTTCAGTTGGGTGGCAAAGCTTTCAATTTCTTTGGTACGACGGTACAGGTTGTTGAAGGCTTCCATCAACTGACTTTCCCGCACAACGGCGATGCGGATTTGACGGGGTTCCAGCATCGGTGCCAACTGATCCAGCATCGACAGATCAGCCGGATCACTCATGCCCAACAGCACTTGCTGCTCATCCGCTTCCAGTACCAAAGCTCTGCTGCGACGGGCATGCACCTCAGGCAGCAGTTGGGCCACTTTCGGATCCAGTCGCTGCTGACTTAAGTCTAAAAATGGCAAATCCAATTGCTGTGCAAGAAAGTGCAGCAACTCATCTTCTTGCAACAAGTTCAGGTCAATCAAGGTTGCGCCAAGCTTACGCCCGGTTAAACGCTGCTCGGCCAGCGCTTTATCCAGCTGTTCACTGGTGATCATGTTTTCATGCACCAACAAATCACCAAGCCGCATTTTCAGTTTAGGTTTTGCCATCGGCTAATTCAGCTCCTGTAACCGTTGCCGGATGTAGTCCCTGCTGGCTGGCGTGAGATCATCGGCCAACTGCAGGCTGCGTTGAAATTGTGCCAAAGCTTGAGGCCGCCGGCCGAGCGCATCGGAACTGATGGCCATCCCCAGCCACCAACGGCCCTGCTCTGGCTCCGCGGCCGCCAGTTGCTCAAATGCTGCCAAAGCAGCCGGGTGTTCACCCAGTTGCTGCCAGGCTGCGGCTCGCAATGCCAGCTCCGAGCGCTGCAACTCAGAGGCAGACAGCACCGCCAGACTTTGCAACACTTGAGGCCAAAGTTGCTGGCGAGCAAAGCTGGCAGCCAGCTCTGGTATCAGCGCTTGCTGCGACGCACCTTGCTCCAGCCCAAGCTGCAACCAATACTGTACCCCGGCTTCATGCCCGCTTTGCTGCGCCATTCGCGCCAACGCCAGATACGCCTCCGGCTGCTGAGGGGCCACCAGCTGCAGCTGCTGCCAGTGCCGTCGTGCTTCCTGCCATTGCCCGGCATTCTGTGCCCGGATAGCCTGCTGACGCAGCTGTTGTTGCTGCGCAGCCTCACTCAACTCAACCCGCTCGACGCTCAGCTGAGCGACCGGCTCGGTTGGCGGTGTTTGTTTTTGAGACGCTGCGCTCTCTGCTGCTTTAGCTGGCTCTGTACTTTCGGGCTCGGTGCTTGCGAGCCCTGCATTGAGGCTTGCGGTTGTCACTGCTTCTGCTGCTGACGCTTCCGTCTGCACGCTGACGACAGACTGTAGATGTTCAAGCTCGGTCGCCCCACTGGGCAACAAGGCCTCAGCATCCAGAACGCTAATTGCAGTATCCATTTCAACGGTTGTCAGCGCAGCCGGCGTTTCCGATGACATGGGCTCATTCGGCTCGGAATCGGCACCAGCTACCGCTTGCTGCGCAGCAACGGGCTTTACCAGCTCGACGCTTTGGCTGGTTTCTAGGCCGGCTGGCTGGTCAACCAGAGCATGCTCCGCTTGGGTGGCAGACCACCACCAGAGCAACACCCCGCCTACCAGCAAACTCAGCAGCAGCCAGATACCAACTGATCGCTGCGGCGCCACAAGTACGGGCGATGCCTGAGGCTGGGCTTCGGCACCTTTTTGCCGTTGGTCAAGATCCCTCAGCATTTGATTAATCACGCTCATCACTGCCCCCACTGCCAGAACAAAGCGACGGAGAACAGCAAGAGTGTCAGTGCAGCTGGCCACCAGCTTTGAGCTCTGCTGAGCTGCACATCATCGGTATCCCTGGCAGCAGCCCCAACATGCCACCAACTGACGCGTTGCTTGCCCTGGCCATAACACAGCATCAGGGCTTTATGAGCCAAAATATTCACCAATCGCGGAATACCCCGGCTGCTGCGTGCCAGCTGGTACCGAGCCATCGGACTAAAGGACAGCTCAGGATTGCCGGCAACCCGCAACCGCTGCTGCAGATAAGCGGTCACCTCTGCTGGAGTCATCGGACGCAACCGATAGGAAAAGCCAATGCGTTGCCGCAACTGGCGAAACTGCGGTTTTGCCAGCTTGGCATCCAACTCGGGCTGGGCAAACAGCACCACTTGCAGCAACTTCCGCTGCTCGGTTTCAAGGTTGGTTAACAGGCGCAACGCCTCCAGAGTGTCATCTGGCAAGGCCTGGGCCTCATCCATCACCAGGATCACTTGCTGACCGCGGGCAGCAATCAGCATCAAGTGGCGTTGCAGCAGCTGATGCAGCTGCTGTTGGTCAATATTCCCCGAATACTGCAACCCCAGCTCTGATGCCAATGCCCAACGCAACTCCTGAGGTGTCAGTGACGGGTCTGGTACATAGGCGAGGCACCACTGGGCTGGTGCGCTTTGCAACAGCTTACGACAGAGTAAGGTTTTGCCGGTCCCGACCTCACCAATAATTTTAATAAAGCCTTCACCAGCAGACAAAGCCGTTTGCAACACATCAAAAGCCTGCTGGTGCGGTGTCAACCCAACGTAGAACAGTGTATTCGGCGTCAGGCTGAATGGCGGTTGTTGCAAGCCAAAATGATGCAGGTACACGGCTCCCCCTATGGGTACCAGCGATTCAGACTGTCAGACGATTGCCGGATATGGGGCTGCCACTGCTCCGGCTCTACCACCACCGGCCGCAATAGGATCACCAGCTCCTTTTTTTGTTCCAGGGTATTTTTGCTGGTAAAAAGCTGCCCCAACAAAGGAATCGACCCCAGCACCGGCGTTCTTGAGACCATGTCGGTACTGACCGACTGCATCAGTCCCCCTATTACCACGATTTCACCACTGCGCGCCCGGATAATGGTATCGGACTCGCGAATATTGCTGCGTGCCAGTGGCAGCACTACATCCTCATTGCTAAGCCGAATGGTTTTGATTTGCTCGGCCGTCTCCGTCACCGAGGGATGCACATGCAAAATCACCTGACCATGTTGATCAATCTGCGGCGTGACATCCAGCGCAATACCGGAAAAGAACGGCTGCAACTCAATCGAAGGCGTACTGATGGTGCCGCCCACAGTGGCAGTGGTATCGCTGCTGATATTGGTGACGTAGTATTCGTCCTGCCCCACCTTAATCACGGCTTTCTGGTTGTTGATGGCGGTCACCCGGGGACTCGACAGCACCTGAGCACTGCCCTGAGTCTCCAGCAGGTTAATCACGCCGGAAAAATCGGCATTGCTAAATGAAATGGCCGTCACGCCTCCTAAAGCAGCGCTGGTTGAGTTGCCTGGCGTTGCGCCTGAGGTGGTAAAGTTAAAGTCGGTTGAGCGCACCGACGCCAGCGCATTGCTCCAGTTGATCCCCTGCTGGTATTCATCACTTAAGGTAACTTCGATGATGCGCGCTTCCAGAATCACCTGTCGCTGCAGATGCTGTTCGGCGGTGCCCAAAAAGGTCCGTATAGCGGCAATTTCATCGGGCATGCCACGCACCGTCACCAAGCCAGCCTGAGGACTCACCACCACCATGCGCTCAGGACCTGACCCCAGCATTTGTTGCAAAGCACCTTGCAGGTCTTTCCAGAAATCGGTTTCACTTTCACTGTGAATATTACTGCCGCTAAATTGCTGCTGCATGCCAAACTGGCCGCCTAGCATCGGATCCTGCAGTTGGGAGCCCCGCTGCTGCCCCATCCGTCCGGATTGCTGGTTGCCGCTGCGCATATCCTGAGAAACCCCACCCGAATTGACCGAGATGGCAGAAAAGCCACTGCGTTTAAGCATCAGGTAATTCACAGGGATGGTTTCCGTTCGAAGGCCAGCAGGCATCACCTGATAGACCCGACCATGGCGGCGAACATCAAAGCCATACAGATCTTCAACCACAGCCAGCGTCTCAGCCAGGGTGACCTGCCGCAAATTCAGGCTGATTCGGCCTTGCACATCAGGATGCACGGCAATGCTGTAATCGGTATCAGCCACCAAGGAGGCAAAAAACTCCGCCAGCTCCACCTGACTGGCAGCAACATTAAAGCGCGGCTCCACCTCGACAGGGGCGCTTGGCTCCTGACTGCCCAGACTGAACAAGTCCTGCGTAACAGAAGCTGGTACCTGGGGGCGGGCTTTCGCAGTCGCCGGTAGCTGCTCGGCGGCTGCACGCTCCAGCTCGGCTTTGGCTTGTTGCGCCTGGTGCCCCGCCTGCATGCCCTGACAACCGGCTAACATCAAGGCCAGAGCGCAACTGAAGGTAACACGGGATAGATGGAGTTTAGTCGTCATTGTTCGTCATCTTTTGGAATAAAAATAAGTGAAGTTGCTCGCCTGCCCGGTCAAGCACCACGTGGTCCCTGGCAATGTGATGCACCCGATAGCCATCAATGCTGTCGCCAACCTTCAGCAGGCTGCCATTGATCATGCTGACGGCTCCTTCGTCCCGCCACCGAATCAGCTGCAACACTGGCTGGCCCGTTTCCTGCCGCACCGAAGCCACATCGCCTACCACTACTGCCGGCCGGGTTGGATCGGCCTGGGCTGCGACGCTCAGCAGCAACGCCAGGCTACAACTGAATAAAATCTGCATGATCACCTACCGTGACGATATCCAAAGCAAGTTCTGCCAACGGGTGCTCAGTGACCCGATACTGCAGACTATGCCAACCCAGCTGCCAGGGCAGCTGTTCCAGCGTCGTGAGCAATTGACGTAAGGCACTGTAATCGCCCTGCATCACTAAACGGATTTTGTGCTGGTACAACAAAGGCTGCTGATCTGCATCGTAAGCAACAACAGAGGGTGGCATACTTTGCAGTGACAACAAACGGACTCTGGCATCGCCCATTAAAAGCGACTGCAGCATCGGCAATACCCGATCCGCACCGACAAAATGCGCCGTGCGGGCAGCCAGTTGTTGTTCCAGCTCCAGCGCTCTTCCTTCCAGCCGTGTTAATCGCTGCTGCACTTCCTGATTGATATTGCGCGACAATTCATCTTGCAACTGCACAATCCCCTGCTCAGTTTGCTGCAACTGAGCCGAGACACTGGCAAGCTGCTGGCGTTGTTGCTGATGCTTTATCCAGGCTGGTTCCAACACCAGGACGACACAAAGCCAGCCAAACAGTCCCAGGCTGGCAAAGAACACCAACCGGCGCTCGCGCAATTGCAGCTGTTGAAACTTGCTCTGCCAAAGCTCCCACTTCATGGCATACTCCCTGGCCTTGCCTCAACCTGGAACTGCAACACATCCACGTCCGGGTGCTGCTTTATTTGCAGTCCCTGAAAACGCTGCCCCTGAAAATAAGGCAGAGCCGATAACCTGGCTAACCAGGCAGGCACCTCGGCCGAGCGGGTCGAGTAACCATGGAAACTGCTCTGCCCTTGCTGCAGGCGAAACTCTTTGAGCCACAACTCGGGCGCATCAATGCCTTGCAAATGCGTCAAAACATCAGAGAACAGGACCTGTGGCTGCTGATGCTGCTGCACCAGTTCATTCAATCGCTGCGCCCGCTGAATACGGCCCTGCAAGCGTTCTTGCTGTTTAAGCAGCTCTGCGTCTGGGGCGCGCTGTTGCAATAACTGTTGAAACTGCTCTTGTTGTTGCAGCTGCTGTTGCAGCTTTTGTTGTTGCTGACCCAGCTGTTTCTGAACCTGCTGTTGTTGGAAACTAAGCCCACTCCAGGCCAGCAAAAAAAGCACCGCAACCAACAACAGCATCTGCATCAGCAGCCGCAAGCTCCACTGCTCGGGCAAAGGCAATAGCGTCGGGTCAAACAGGTTGATGCTAGTTTTCAACGCCGGCCTCCTGCTGTTGTGTTGCCGAAAGTTGCTCCATCGCTGCCGCCAAAGGAATCGCAAACTCGGCCTGCTCTGTCCTGTTACTATCCGTAAGCCAGGTGTTCAAATCCAAGGTCTCAACCTGAGCAAAGCCCAACTGACGAAAGAAGCTGGCAATCTCATCTTGCAGCTCGGTGTCCAACGCCAGCAGCAACTGCTTGACCGGCGCTTGCTTCAGCTGCCCTTCAAAATAATCCACCGAGCGTTGCACCTCCAGGCCCAGTGTATCCAGATAACCTTGCTGCAAAACATCCAGGCTAAGTTGTTCCAATTGTGCCAATCCGCGAATACGGCGCGAGAAACAAACCTGGCTGCCTCGTACAATCATCATGGCCAGCTCCTGACCAGCTCGATGCGATAATATCAGCGTCGATGGTGCCTGAGGGGGTAACAGACTTCGTAACGACCACTCCTCTGGCACTATCGAACTGACAGGGAGCTTTGCTCGGTGCAAAACAGCCATCAGCTGCTGTAAAAAACGCTTACTACAGGCAATAGCTTGTATTCGTGGCGCTTGTTGTTGATGAGCGTTGGGCAAGTCCATGTAGTCCAGTTGCATGTCATCCGGCTCAATGCTGACCAATTCTTTCAGCTGCCAACGTAATGCGGCTTTAAGCTCTGCTTCTGGGATTTGAGGTTTATCGACTTGCACCAACTGGTAGTACTCCGGAGAGAGCACCAGAACAACATCCTGAGCAGCTGGCATTTGGGCCACCAGTTGCTGTACCACTGAAGTGAAGTTTTCGCTTACAGGCACAGTGGTCTGAAAGGTACACTCGACGGTACCCTTTTCGTTCGTCAACACCAGCGCCCGACACTTGTCAGGCTGCCAATGCAAAGCAGCAACCGCCCGCTGCACTGGCTGCTTTTGAAAAGCTTGTTGTAGCGATGCCCACATAAATGCTCTTACCTGGCTGTTTAGTCGCTATACTGAGCAACTAATTTATTGTTGTGATAGTAAGGAACGCTTTGGTTCAGCTTAGCATGATGACGAAGAAGCCAGCAAATAACTGGCACCAAATTGATGATCCTTTGCTTGATCAACATCAATTGAAGCTATGGCTATACCAACCAGGCCAAAGCTCGATGGCACTGTCCGGCAATAAAGCGCTAAAGTTAAAGTATCACATCGCACAGGCCTTGCAATGCAAAAAAGCTGGGCTGCTGACCTTTGGCGGAGCTTTTTCCAATCACCTGGCTGCGACTGCCAGCGCTTGCAAGCAACAAAACATGGCTTCAATTGGCCTGGTGCGCACCGACCGGTTGGATGCCCACAACCCAACCTTGCAACACTGCCAAGCTTCAGGCATGCACCTTGTGCCCATCAGTCGCGCTGAATATCGCATGCGTAACGAATCTGACTGGATAAAACAGTTACAGCAGCACTACCCGGACTTTCTGATTGTGCCCGAAGGTGGTAGCTCAAAATTGGGCGTGCAAGGTGTTGCTAAGCTGGATTTAACCAAAGCCCCGCACGGTAATAGCCAGTATATTGTCACAGCCACCGGCAGTGGCGGCACCCTGGCAGGGCTCGCTGTTGGGAGCCCCGATGCTCAGGTGCTAGGTATCGCCGTAGTGAGCGATCTAAACTTGCCGGATAAGATAAGACAGTGGTGCCCACAGACAAACAACTGGCAACTGATCACGGGGTATACCGGCAAAGGGTATGGCCGCTTTGATGCCGAACTGCTGCAATTTTGTCTGGATTTCAAACAACGGCATCAGATCACACTTGAACCTATCTACACCGGCAAAGCCATGTCAGCTTTGTACCAGTTGATCGCTCAGGGCGTATTTCCGAAAGGCAGTAGCATTAGTTTTTTCCATACCGGTGGCTTGCAAGGATTGGCGGG
>JAFIFR010000205.1 GCA_020831935.1 Alkalimonas sp. | reverse complement strand
ACCGCGATGCTGACAGGGGCAGTGTCTTGCTGAAATACGTGATCCAGCGGGCCAAGCAGCAGCGTTTTCATACCCTGTTTGCACTGACCACCCGCAGCATTCACTGGTTTTTGGAGCACGGCTTTGAACTGGCGACGGTCGATGATCTGCCGGCGCAAAAGAAGCAGCTGTACAATTACCAGCGCAAATCAAAAATTTTGGCGTTAGCGCTAAGCTAGCCGACAAACGCCTTGCTATCCTTACCAGAGCTACAGAAAAAGGAGCTGGCTGTGCGTTTGCTAAAATGGTTGTTGCTGCTAGGTCTGGTGTTGATGCTGGTGATCTTTTGGCCACGCAGCGAGATCCCGGAGAGCTTGTTTGAACCCCATCCGGTGCTGGCGATCCCCCCGGAGCGTGCCGGGAGCCTGTTGGCGGTGACTGATTTTATTGGCCGTACCGAGCGGCCAGCCGATCCGTATCCGTACCCCATCCTCCTTGGCGAGGTAGGCCCATCGACGCCGCTGTTTTCCGGCCCCAAGCAATACCCTTTTTACTGCGGCTGGCACCGGATGGGCATTGAACCACCGCTGGTTGACAACGATCAGGGCTATGGCGTGGCGATTTATGCCGAAGATGACACCTTACTCGGTTACAGCAAGGACTGCCTGCATCCCAGCCGTTTGCTCTGGTACCGGCTGGGCGTCGATGGCCGTGTTGTGCCCTATCAGGGCGGCGATGTGGCTGCTGGTGAGCTGCTGCTGCGGGTTGAACTGGGCACTTTGCAACGCTATTTCTACCTGGTGGTAATGCCGGTGACGGCGGGCGAGTACCCGCTGCGTCAGGGCCAAACTCAGTGGAATCAGAAGCTGATTTACCAGTTTCATGGTGGGGTTGGCATTGGATTTCGTCAGGGAGATTTGCGGATTGAGCGTATGCTGCAGCGCCGCTCGGCACAGCTGCGTCAAGGCTATGCAGTGATCAGTAGCAGCGCCAATCGCACCAGTCACAGCTACCATTTTTTGCGGGCCGAAGAAGTGGCCCGTCAGCTGAAGCAGCACTTTATCAGTCTTTACGGCGAGCCGGAAATGACCATTGGCATTGGCGGCTCCGGTGGCGGCATTGCGCAGTATTTGCTGGCACAAAATGCCCCTGGCCTGCTGGATGCAGCCATTGCCCAGTATAGCTATCCGGATATGCTAAGCCAGGTGATCTACGCGCTCGATTGCGACTTGCTGCACAACTACTACTACTTTACCGCCGAAGACAAGGCCTTCTGGCAACCCTGGCAACACCGGCAGTGGCTGGAAGGATTGAGCACGGTACCGGATCAGCAGGTACGGCATCGCAACGCCATCAGCGCAGCCCAATTGCTGGCTGGCCTGAAACCAACCCCGATGCAAGGGGCCACCCAGTGCATCAATGCCTGGTTTGGTTTGTCGTCGGTGGTGCACAACCCGCGGCAGGGGCGCTTGCGGCCTTTCGTGGCTCCAGAGCTGCTGCAACAGCAGCATTGGAGCTACTGGGAAGATCTGGTCGATATTTATGGCCGCGATGAACACGGCTTTGCCCACAGCTTATGGGACAATGTGGGCGTACCCTATGGCTTGCTGGCTCTTCGTGCCGGTCAGATCAACCCGGAGCAGTTTATTGCACTAAATGCTCGCATTGGCAGCTGGCTGCCGCAGCACCGGATGCAAGCGGAGCGCGGCCGCTTTATTCCTCGACTGGATACCCCGATTTGGCTCAGTGCCTTTGGTCGTCACAACATGACGGAGCCCAGGGTTACCGACAACGGTCTGGCAGTGGCACCGCGTTACCGGGCCAACCGGGAGGCGATTGAGCGTGCCTATCGCTATGGTCAGCTTTTTATTGGTGAGCTGGCTATTCCGGTGGTGGATTTGCGCCATTACCTGGATCCGGTGCTGGATATGCATCATCTGCAACCTTCGTTTATGGCGCGTGAGCGGCTGCAACAGCGCGGCAATGATCATTGGCAGCGGATCTGGGTCAGTCACCCCGATTACACGCCTGAGCGCGAAGCCTTTGCGGCGGTGGTGGACTGGGTCCGCCGAGGTGAAGCACCGGCCTCGGTGTCTGATCGCTGTTTTGCCGGGGATGGCAAGGTGTTGGCGCAGGGCGACGATGTCTGGTCGGCGTCTGGTGCATGCCAGCAGATTTATCCGGTTCTTAGCAACAGTCGCCAGCAAGCCGGGGCGCCAAGCCATGGCCTGCTGCTGCAATGTGCCTTGATCCCGGTGCAACAGGCGATGGACCGAGGTGATTTCGGAGGCGTCGATATGACCCCCTGGCTGGCCGAGTTAAAGCAGATTTTCCCGGATGGAATTTGCGATTATCAGCAGCCAGATTTGGGGTACCCGCCAGACTGGCATAACAGGGGCGTCAGCAGCCCGATTGCGCCTTAGCCTCACTGACGGACAGCAGCACCAGATCGTCGCGGTGAATTACTTCCTCACGCGGGCAATAGCCCAGTGTGGCGGTGATTTGTTGACTGTGCAGGCCTTTAATCCGTGCCAATTCAGACGCCGGGTACTGGCTAATGCCCTTGGCAAAGGGCTGGCCAGCCGGATCGCACAACAAGACCGCATCGCCTTTATCAAAGGCTCCGGTTACGCTCGTGACGCCTTTCGCCAGCAAGGAAGCGCCCTGTTGCTGCAGCGCTTTGACTGCGCCGGCATCCAGCTGGATCTCACCCTGACTCTTTAAACCATGCAGCAGCCAGTGTTTCTTGGCACTGAGGCGTTCCTGCTGACGATGAAACAAGGTGCCGGCGGCTTTGCCTTCGAGCAGGGCTTCAAAGACAGCCGCTTTCTGGCCATTGACGATCAGGGTGTCAATGCCTTGCTGCGCCGCTTTTTGCGCCGCTTGCAGCTTGGTCACCATGCCACCGGTGCCGACACTGTGGTGACTGCCGCCGGCCATGGCAACAATCTCCGGTGTAATCTGTGGCACTTCGGCAATAAAGTGCGCAGCTGGATTGGTGCGTGGGTTGGCGCTGTACAAGCCATCGATGTCGGAGCAAATAATCAGCACATCGGCATCGACGGCCGTTGCCACCAGGGCTGCCAGGTTGTCGTTATCGCCCAGTTTCAGTTCGGCGGTGGCGACACTGTCGTTTTCATTGATAATCGGCAGCACCTGATGCGCAAGCAGGGTACGCAATGTATTTTCAATGTTCAGGTAACGACGACGGTTGTGGAAATCGTCGTGGGTCAGCAGCAGCTGGCCGCAGTGGCAATCGAGCAGGTTTTGCCACAGCTGCATCATCTGGTACTGGCCCACCGAGGCCATGGCTTGTTTCACCGGAATGGGCAACGGCTGATGGGAAAAAGCAATGGCACTGCGCCCGGCCGCGACACTGCCGGAGGACACCAGCACCACCTCTATGCCTCTGGAGTGGCACTCGCTGATAAAGCGTGCCAGGGTCAGCAAATAGCGGGTCGAGCACCCTTTGCCTTCCGGTGCGATCAACGCACTGCCTACTTTTAACACCAAACGCCGCCAGGTCTGCCCCAACATAGCCACTGCTCATTGCTGAAATTGTGCTCTGATTATAATTTTGGATGGCCATATGTCTATTTATTTTCGTAGCTCGATGAAAAAATAGTTCAGCCATGATTCAGCTTGTGGGATTATGCTTGCCATTACGATGCAACAGGAGTTTGTGCAAATGAAATCAAAGCTTGTAATGATTGGCGTATTGGCTGGCAGCGTCTCGATGGGCGGCCTGGTGGGCTGTGCCAGTACCGACAACCAAAACACCGCCCGTGGCGCTGCCATTGGTGCTGTGGCGGGTGCGATTGCCGGTAA
>JAFIFR010000204.1 GCA_020831935.1 Alkalimonas sp. | reverse complement strand
GATACTTATCCGTAAACGGTCAACCATCAGGTTCACCATACTACTTTTTCTTGGGCTTTAACCAGGACAAATAGGCTTGGTACAACGACAGCCGGCTATGCTCACACGCCAGGTGCAAAGGCAGATACTCCCCCAGCAGCACCGGCTTGCCGAGCCCCACCACAGGATAGGCCAACTCTTCACCATTGCATACTTGCACATCCAGCAGGCTTTCGCTCAGGTAACCGATAAACTCATCCTGCGTCATGGCCGGCTCGCTTCTTAGCTCGGGATCGTAGGGGAACTCATCCATATCACAAGCAACAAAAAGATAAGACATGGCCGCGTTTATGCCATCATGGTCCCACAACCGATAGCGCATGTGCGCTTTGGCATACCAGTTGGCTGCATGATCCCACAGCTCATCCCAGTGCAGCTCGATAGCGGGATAATACACCAGGTCGCGTAGCTCGACTTCATCCAGATAACGAAGCTCTGCGTTCTTCAGGCAAGCTTTAAGTAGATGAAAGGCTGCGCAGTATGGCCCGCCTTGCTGCTCTTCGTAAGTCAGGGCTTTGACTTTTTCCTGCATTTTATTGCTAAGGGCACTCAAGAGGAGCCTGCGTCGACTTGCTAGCCGTTTCGACAGCCAGTCGTACATATCGGCATAGTCACTGTAGTCTCGGTCACAGGGGCGTCCCAGGTGTGGGCTGCCCAAGGCAAAGTCGTGATGAAATTTCTGCAGCTCCTTGATGACGCTGTCGTAATGCACTTCATCCATTTCCCAGGCCATGCAGCCTCCGATTCGCGTTTTAGAATTGGGTTGAACGACTATCATGCGTAGGCTCCCTCGCTGTTATTACGACAGCTTAAGCCAGGGTTGCGACAAAATATGCCGCAGTTAAACAGCGTTTTTTTGTTTACCGGGCTCTGCTAAGTGACTTCTAGTTTTGATCAAAACGACTTACCTTTCCTAATCAATGAACCCTGAGATGTCGCTATGTCCCACCCTATTCTGTTTCATCCAGATGCTCTACAAAATCATGAACTCACTGCAGAGCATGTGGCTTTTTTCTACCGGTTGAATGAGCAACTTGCCAGCATTGAAACCCGGCTGCAACAGCACGATTGTCACCCAAACGGCTATGATCATCCCAAAGCAGCGGTTCAGCTGTGCCAGGTCATCGTGCAGTTTAGGTTGTCGCCTGAGGATACCCATTATCATCCGGCTTATGACGACTGCCTGTTCCGTATGCAGATCAACAGCCATGATCCGATCTTTAAAGCGGGCCTGTTGTCAGAACAGGACTGGCACAGCCACGACCACACCTGCAGTGCCATCTACACCGGTTTTGATTTTAAACACTGTTACTTGTTTGCCCGGCTCTACCAGGAGAGTGGTCTTGGCTGGGCAAACCTGTTGCGCATTGGTGCCATTGAGCTGCGCTATCACATTGAAGAAAGCCATTTCATCGAACTGCAACCCATAAAACGCTGGCAGAGCCAGCAATTGCATGTGGCCGATACCATCAAGGCCAGCCAGCACATGCAGCTGCTTTGCCAGGTGCTGCAGCTCACGGTTAGCGGCGATATCAGCCATGAGCAAGCGCTCCGCGATCAAAACGACCCGGCAGAGTCCTTTTGTTATATCCATCAGGGTCAGAGCCTGGAACTGCGGGGGCGGGCCAGCGCAAACAACAGTTGGATGCAGATCCAAGCGTTATGGGAGGCAGAGCCGCTGGTTGGCGAAGGCATTGATATCCGTGCGCTTTATTATCAACTGTCCGAGGCACGCAGCAACGATGTGATGGTGGTGCTGCAAGGGCCTTTTCGTTACCAGCATGGCGTACTGCAGCTACTTGCGCCCAGCGTTCAGCTGCTGGAGCTGCCGGTTGCCGCGCTCACAGCCCGCACTACCCCGGATAGCAATTAGCAGCCCGGTTTAGCCAGGATCCGCCGTTTCTTTGTTTACCCCGGTAAGGCACAACGTAATTCGTGGCTGCGCTTGCTGTGGATGAATGCGTAGCCCAGAGAGCAACAAACCATTTTGTGGTAAGCGCTGCTGCAAGGCAGCATGAAGATCATAAAAAGCGCCCATTTCAAAATCAGCGGATACTTCCAAATGCACCATACCCGCCCTGGCAGTTTGCAGTGGAAACTGAGCCAATAAGGGTTGTTGCAACAATTGCTCGAGTTGTGGCCCAAGCGGCCTGGCAAAATCCATCGCCAGCCAGCCCACCACCATCCGCCCGGGGTGCTTAAGCACATGCTTAAAGTCACTGACGTCCAGGTTGATTAAACTGGGCTCGGCCAGGATATTGAGCAGCTGACTTAACAATTGATGCAAAAACACATTGCTGGCATCCAGCGCGATATGCAGCGCTGTTTTACCACCCACCGCTTTGCGTAGCACATCGTTGGGTAACTCCAGTACGCTGCTGCAATGATTTTCCAGCTGTTGCAACGTAGCTAACGCTCGTTGTTGGCGAGCGCCGCCCTCAAAATGAAATGGCGTGACCACGAAAGCCAGCACACTCTGCTGAAACTGCAACAGACTGGCCAGCTCTACCAGTATCTCGCCGCTGTGCCCGCCTAAAGCCGAGCACAGGATCACAAGATCCATATCCAACAGCAAAGTTTGCAGGCGATCGTAGTCATCGGAGCTGAGCTGGCTGCAAAGATCGGCTTCTGCGCCTTGCAATAAAAAGGTGTGCACACTTGGTTTGCCAAGCAGCAGAGCCTGTTTTTGATGCAACAAGGCAAACTCAACCTGAGCCGGCAAACCAGCCAGCTGTGCTTTCGCAACCAGATAGCAGCCCAGGCTACCGACGCCAAGCACCAAAATCCTAGGGTGTGTTGCCGCCAGTTTCTGCAAACTATCTACTGGTTGTTGTGTGTGTTTTTCAGGTTTCCTGGGGGTCATCGTAGTCGTCTCAGCGTATTCGTTGGCTTAGCAGCCTAGCCGCTCAGCACGACAAAATAAGTCGCAACCAACTGCCTGTTTTGATACGTCTTAATCTGTCGCACTGGCTGAGGAGAAATTTGACAAGCGTTTATGACCGGCGGTACAGCGCGCGAGCTTACAAGCTTGCTGGGAATGGATGCAATGTTACTGCGCTCAGCCTAAGTACGATATTGTTTTCCATACCATAGCGGCACATTAGCAATCACCACCGTTAGCTATAGGTCGCAGCCACAACATGCTGGCATTGTCCGTTGCGCCTCGCAGCAATAGCAGCTTCTTTAATTGCTGCAGCGCTGCGGCGCAATCAGCGACAGCGAACAACTCACTTAGCTCCTCTGATGTAACGAGGTCGTGCACACCATCGGTGGTTAGCACAAACTGATCTCCGCTTTCTACAGCACCATCAGCTACTGTCACGGTAAAATCAGCCGCTTCGCTATCAGCAGCCAGATAACTGGTCAGCGCGCGATAACACTGCGCTAAGCCGGTTTGCTGCCTAAGCTCAGCGCTATCGTTTTGCCAGTCATGATCTTCGCTTAATTGCTGTAATTGCCCATTTCTAAGCCGCCAAATGCGGCTATCACCGGCGTTAATCGCTACAAAGCGCTCAGTGCTTAGCTGCAGCGCCGCTATAGTAGTCGCCGCTCCAAAACTCTGTCTTTTTCGGCCAAGCGTCTCGGCCAGATATTGTTGCGCCTGACGCAACTGCCGGCTGGAGAACCCTGCACCAAGCCACTGTTGCAATAGATAATTAACAATACTGGAGCTTGCTGCAGCCGCTGCCGGGCTGGCAGACACCCCATCAGCGGCCAGCAACAATACCTTCTGCGCTGACACGTGCGCAATCCTGGTTAACTCACCGTGCTGCA
>JAFIFR010000203.1 GCA_020831935.1 Alkalimonas sp. | reverse complement strand
TTGTAAACGAATAGTTACCATACCGTCCTCTAAGTTTTCGTTCAGGTTTTAAAAATACCAACACCTCCGACGGTTCGGAGGGCTGGTGCATTGTACGGATTTTTGCCCTGATTGCAAGGCATTTCGCGGTTTATCGGGGGGGCAGCATCCCAGGTGGTAACTTGCCGCCAAGGCCGCGCATCATCTTCATCATGCCACCTTTGCCTGACACCTGCTTCATCATCTTCTGCATCTGGGTGAATTGCTTCAGCAGCTTATTGACGTCCTGCACCTGAGTGCCAGAACCTGCAGCGATGCGCTTTTTGCGTGAGCCTTTAATTAAATCAGGGAATTGGCGCTCTTTGGGTGTCATCGAGTTGATGATGGCCTCCATCCGGATAAACTGTTTGTCATCCATTTGGCCGGCGACATTGGCTGGCAGGTTCTTCATGCCTGGCAGTTTGTCCATCATCGACATCATGCCGCCCATGTTGCGCATCTGGCCCAACTGATCGCGAAAGTCTTCCAGTGAAAAGCCTTTGCCTTTCATAACTTTCTGCGCCACCTTGGCCGCTTTTTCTTTATCGACTTTTTGCTCAAGCTCTTCGATCAGGCTCAGCACATCGCCCATGCCCAAAATACGCGAAGCCACCCGGTCCGGGTGGAATGGCTCGAGCGCATCAACTTTTTCGCCCATACCAATGAATTTAATTGGCTTACCAGTTATGTGGCGAATCGATAAGGCAGCGCCGCCGCGGGCATCGCCGTCGGCTTTGGTCAGAATAACGCCGGTGAGAGGCAAGGCATCGTTGAAGGCTTTGGCGGTATTGGCCGCATCCTGGCCGGTCATCGCATCCACCACAAAGAGGGTTTCAATCGGCGTTACGGCTGCATGCAGCGCCTGGATTTCCTGCATCATGCCTTCGTCGACGTGCAAACGACCGGCGGTATCCACCAGCAGCACATCAAAGATCCGGGTACGGGCATGGGCAATGGCCGCATTGACGATATCAACCGGCTGCTGCGACACATCGCTGGGGAAGCATTCCACCCCCACTTCGCTGGCCAGGGTTTGCAGCTGCTTGATTGCCGCCGGACGGTAAACGTCGGCACTGACCACCAGCACTTTTTTCTTTTTACGCTCGGTTAAAAAGCGCGCCAGCTTGGCCACCGAGGTGGTTTTACCCGCCCCTTGCAAACCGGCCATCAGCACCACGGCCGGCGGCTGGGTATTGAGCGCCAACTCTTCGTTGGCCTGCCCCATGGCTTCTTCGAGCGCTTTGCGCACGATTTTAATGAACTCCTGGCCCGGTGTCAGACTTTTGCTGACCTCAAGGCCAACCGCTTTTTCTTTCACCTGCGCCACAAAGTCGCGCACCACCGGCAGGGCCACATCGGCTTCCAGCAGCGCCATCCGCACTTCGCGTAGCGTTTCTTTGATGTTGTCTTCGGTCAGCCGGCCCCGACCACTGATGTTCTTCAGCGTACGGGTCAGCCGCTCGGATAAATTCTCAAACATGGCATGGTCCTGCATTCGATATCTAGCGGTAAGTATACCTGAGTCCGATGATGGCGTCAGCCACCGTACCAGCGCGTATTCACTTACTGCTGAGCTGCGAAACAACCACTGATGCCGCTTTAGGCATTGGTATTCGTGGCAAGTTGCAATACAATGGCTATCTGACTGTAATTCAGGGAAAGTTTTGCATGCACTCGCTGTTGTTACCGCTGCTTGCCATGGTGGCCTATGCCCTGGCTGCGGGCACAGTTTTGAATCGTTTGTTTCACCCGGCCGGGCCGGCGCTGAAACTCACCTTTAGCGCCGCTTGTCTGGGCCTGGTGCTGCATGCCATCCATTTATCCTCGGCTTTATTTACCGCCGAAGGGCAAAACTTTAGTCTGCTCAATGTCAGCTCGCTGGTCAGCTGGTTGATCACCATGGCCGTCACCCTGACGGCATTGCGCTCGCCCCTGATTTTACTGTTGCCGGTGGTCTATGGGGTGGCAGCTTTACTGCAACTTGGCGTTCTGGTGCTGCCACAAGGCACCCAGCTGGTGAAGATTGATCAGAGCCCAATGTTGCTGCTGCACATTCTGGTGGCCTTTATTGCCTATGTCATCCTGATCCTGGCGACCCTTTACAGCGTGCAGGTCAGTTACATCAGTTACAAGTTAAAGCACAAAGTACTCAGCATGACCTCGCAGTTGCCACCACTGATGCAGGCAGAGGTGCTGCAATTCCGTTTGCTGCTGATCGGCACCCTGCTGCTGGGCATCACTCTGCTCAGCGGTGCCCTGTTTACCGGCGATTGGTTTGCCAAACACAATCTGCACAAAAATGTACTGAGCTTGCTGGCTTTTGGTGTCTTTGCCCTGCTCAGCTGGGGCCATGCCCGTCTGGGCTGGCGAGGTAAAACTGCCATCAGTCTGACGCTGCTGGGCAGCATCTTGCTCACCCTGGCTTATTTTGGTAGCCGTTTTGTGCGTGAAGTGCTGTTAAACGGTGGCTTTTGATGTTTTACATCTGCTTAAGCAGCAACCATACTATGCTTTCGAACTCCCTTAGGTCATACAGGTAACTCAGATTTGGACGCGATAGCCACCAGTACTTTATTTATTATTCTTGGCGTACTTATTCTGATTTCCGCGTACTTCTCTGGCTCTGAAACCGGCATGATGTCGGTGAATCCCTACCGGTTAAAGCACCTGGCTAATGAAAAGGACAAAGGCGCGGTGCGAGTCAGCCAGCTGCTGAAGCGCCCTGATCGACTGATTGGCCTGATCTTAATTGGCAACAACCTGGTCAATATCGCCGCTTCAGCCATCGCTACCATCATTGGTCTGCGACTGTTTGGGGATATTGGTATTGCCGTTGCCACCTTTGGCCTGACGCTGGTGATTCTGGTGTTTGCCGAAGTCACGCCAAAAACGCTGGCAGCCCTGCACCCGGAGCGGGTGGCCTTTCCCAGCTCTTTTATTTTAAAGCCCCTGCTCAAGCTGCTGTACCCAGTGGTGTGGCTGGTGAATCAAATTACCAATACCTTTTTGAAACTGTTTGGTATCAGCGCCGAGCAGCATCAGGGCAACAGTTTAAGCGCCGAAGAGCTTCGAACTGTGGTGCACGAAGCGGGAGCCCTTATTCCGGAGCAGCACCAAAACATGCTGGTTGGGGTGCTGGATCTGGAGCATGCCACAGTCGAAGACATCATGATCCCACGCAATGAAATCAATGGGCTGGATGTCAACGACGACTGGAAGCAGCTGGTACGCCAACTGGCGAACTCGCCGCACAGCCGCTTGTTGCTGTACCGCGATACCATCGACGATGCGCTGGGCTTTCTCAATACCCGCGATCTGGTGCGGCCTTTGCTGAAAAAGCAGTTGAGCAAGGCCACTTTGTTGCGGGCGGTGCGGGATATTTACTACATACCCGAGGGCACGCCGCTGAGCACTCAGCTCCTCAAATTCCAGGCTTCCAAAGAACGCATCGGTCTGGTGGTGGATGAGTACGGCGATATCCAAGGCCTGGTTACGCTGGAAGATATTTTAGAAGAAGTGGTCGGCGACTTTACCACCGATGCGCTGGAAGACAATCACGAAGAAATTATTCCGCAACCTGATGGCACCGTGCTGGTGGAAGGTGGCATCAACCTGCGCGACCTGAACCGGGAGTTGCAGCTTAACTTTCCGACCAATGGCCCTAAAACCCTCAATGGGCTGGTACTGGAGTATCTGGAAGAGATCCCGCAAGGCAGCCTTAGCCTCAAACTGGCTGGTTACAAGCTGGAAATAGTTGAGGTGCAAGACAACATGATTAAAACCATCCGGCTGTTTCCGCTGTCTAAAAAGCGGCGGGATTAACCGCCGCTCTGCAATCGAGCTGTTAGG
>JAFIFR010000202.1 GCA_020831935.1 Alkalimonas sp. | reverse complement strand
TCGCCAAGGCCGGTAAGCCAGTGGCCCGGTTGGTGCGCTATGAACAAGCTCAGCAGCCACGTCCAATGGGCTTGCTCAAAGGACAGGTCATGCTTAGCGATACCTTTAATGCTGAAGATGACGATATCAGCCAGATGTTCTATGAGGGTAAACAGTGAAGCGATTGCTGCTGGATACGCATGTATTTTTATGGTGTCTGGGTGATAACGCCGAGCTGGGGCGGGCAGCTGCAGCGATGATTGTCGATCCTGCCAATGAGGTCTATGTCAGTTCGGCAAGCATTTGGGAAGCTGAAATTAAAAAGCGCCTGGGGAAGCTCAGTGCTCCAGCAGATTTAGATGCATTTATTCATAAAATGGGTTGCTTCGAGTTGCCGATCACTGCCTATCATGCCAAGCAGGCGGCAAGCTTACCAGAGTATCACAAGGATCCCTTTGATCGGATGTTAATTGCGCAGGCACAGGCAGAAGGCTTGCTGATGGTGACTGCTGATACTGTCTTTCCTCACTATGGCATAACGCTGCTGGATGCACGTCAGTGATATCCATAGTCAGAAACCTCACAATGCGGTGTTCAAGCTCGCATTGTGAAGTTCGCAGATCTACTTACTCATGCCGCAGTGCATCGATGGGTTGCAGCTTCGAGGCTTTGCGGGCCGGGTAGTAACCAAAGAAAATGCCTATCAGCGCTGAGAAGCCAATGCTAAGCAGCACCACCTCTGGCTGAATCATCGCAGTAAAACCAGCGAACTTCTCTAAGCTGCGGGTGACCAGCACCGCGATGCTCAGCCCCAGCAGGCCCCCTAAGCTGCACAGCAACATAGCCTCGATTAAAAACTGCCGCATAATATCATTTGGCTCGGCGCCAACCGCCATGCGTAGGCCGATTTCGCGGGTGCGCTCGGTCACCGATACCAGCATTATGTTCATAATGCCAATCCCCCCCACCAGTAAGGACACCGACGCTACGGCTGCCAGCAAGCCGTTAAAAATTTGCATGGTGCGGGCACGGGTTTCCACCATTTCCGACAAATTGCGGATCTGAAAGGGCGCATCGCTGCCGGTGGTGCGCATCCGCTGGCGCAGCAGGGCTTCTATCTCTTGCTCAACCAGTTCCATATCGCGTTCATCGGCGACCTGCACAATCAAGGAGCGAACTGCTCTGGGGCTGGCGAGCGTCATGCCGGCAATGCGTTTACGCACCGTATCGAGCGGCATAAAAATTAAATCGTCCTGATCATTGCCCTGGGTATTCTGACCCTTGGCATCCAGCACCCCAATCACGGTAACCGGCGTGCGATCCACCCGAATGGTCTGGCCAATCGGATCGGAGGCACCGAACAGCTCGCGCTGAACCGTCGCGCCGATAATGGCAACCCGGCCGGCGCTATTAAGTTCTGCCGCGGAAAACTCGCGCCCTTGCGCCAGCTGCCAGTTCTGTGCCGGGAAAATACGATTGTCGACGCCGCGTACGCTTGGCGCCCAGTTCATATTGCCGTAAATCACCTGGGCATTGGCCCAGATGGTGGGTGCTGCCACACTGACCTGGGGAATTTGCTGCTCAATGGCTTCGGCATCCATCTCGGTTAAGGTTTGCACCGAGCCGCTGGCGCCACGGGCACCCGAGCTGGCACGACCGCGGGCGAACACCACAAACACATTGCCCCCCAGGTTTTTAATTTGCTGATCGACTTCGTGCTGAGCACCAGCGCCCAGTGCCAGCATGATAATGACCGCAGCCACGCCGATAATAATCCCCAGCATGGTTAAAATGCTGCGCATCAGGTTGACCTGCAGTGCCACCCAGGCCACTTTGCAAAGCATCCACCATTTCATGCCAGCCCCTCCTGTTGTTTCTGGGCCCGGTAGCGGGCTAAATGCTCACTGGCCGATTCGGCCTGCACCTGTTTGTCACTTTGCAAACGACCATCACGGAAGATAAGTTGCCGGCTGGCAAAAGCGGCTACTTCCGGCTCGTGGGTCACCAGCACAATGGTTTTTCCTTCCTGATTGAGTTGTTGAAACAGCTGCATAATTTCAAGGCCGGTCTCGGTATCCAGAGCGCCGGTCGGCTCATCGGCCAGCACCACCGCCGGTTGATTGACCAAAGCCCGGGCGATGGCCACCCGTTGTTGCTGACCACCGGAGAGCTGGGATGGGTGGTGATCCATCCGCTCGGCAAGACCGACCCGATGCAGGCACTCGCTGGCAAAATCCTCAGTGCCATCGTGATCCTTGCGGTACAACAGCGGCAGCAGTACGTTATCCAGCGCTGTAGTGCGGGGCAGCAGATTAAACTGCTGAAAGACAAACCCGATGTAGCGGTTACGAATGCGGGCCAGCTCGGCGGCGGATAAATGGGTGACGTTTTCACCCTGGATGCGGATTTCCCCAGAGCTGGGTGAGTCCAGGCAGCCCAGCATATTCATAAAGGTTGACTTACCCGAACCTGACGGGCCCATCACAGCAATAAACTCACCTTGATGAATCTGCACATCCACCCCCGCCAGCGCCTGCACTTGCTGCGAGCCCATGCGGTAGCTTTTGGTCAGCCCGATGCTTGCAATGACCGGTTGGCTCATCGATCGGCCCTCACTGCGCGCACGATGATTTGCTCTTGCTCACCAAGTTCACCGGCTAACAGCTCGGTAAATTCATCGTTGGCAAGACCCACCCGCACCCGCCGCAGCTCAGGCTCCTGGCGGGCATTCAGCACCCAGACCTCGGCCATACGGCCTTGTTCACCGCGGCCTTGCGTTTGCTGGCGCTGCTCGGCCATCAGGCTCTGGTAACGGTTGAACTCATCTTCGCTAAGCACCAGCCGCAGTTCATTGGTCAGCGCTTGCCGGGCCTGTTGAAACGCCTGGCGTGGGTTGCTCATCGGATTGTTGCTTTGCTGGCTGCGCAACTGCTGCAGGTTCTGATTGAACTCCTGCAGCAGGCGCCGTATCTGCCGCTCTTTATCGGCTGGTAAATCGAGCTGGCGCAACAGCTCTGCCGTGCGATCGGCCGGCTGCTGGCCGCTTTGCTGCGAACCGGCCGGGCGAAAACGCAGGGCGGCATTGGGAATGCGCAGCACATCCTGCTGTTGGCCAATAATAAAGTTTAAGTTTGCCGTCATCCCTGGCAGCAACAGCTGCTGGCGGTTGGGTGCATCAATAATCACTTTGTAAGTCACCACATTGGCGACATTGGTGGCGGCTTTGCGCACTTGCGACACCACCCCCTGGAATTGGCGGTCCGGGTGGGCATCCACCTGAAAGCGCACTTGTTGGCCAGCTTCAATTTTGCCAATATCGGCTTCATCAACATCGGCTTCGATTTGCATCTGCGACAAGTCCTGCGCAATGGTAAAGAGGGTGGGGGCCGATAAACTGGCGGCCACGGTTTGGCCGACATCGACCTGGCGGTCAATCACAGTGCCATTGACCGGCGAGCGGATTTGGGTGCGATCCAAATCCAGTTGGTGCTGCTCCAGCTGCGCCTGGCGCTGGGTGAGCTGGGCTTTGGCGCTTTGCAGCTGTGCCTGGCTGACCAGAATCTGCGCCTTGGCCACTTCAAAATTGGCCAGTGCATTATCCACTTCGGTTTGATTGGTCAGGTTTTGCTGCATCAATTGCAATTGGCGCTGATAGGCCCGCTCCAGCCGCAACAGTTCGGCCTGAGCTTTTACCAGATTGGCTTCTTGCTGAATGACATTGGCTTCGCTCATCTGAATATCGGCTTCGGCCTGACGCACCCTGGCTTGAAAACTGCGATCATCCAGCCGGGCGATGAGCTGGCCTTGCTCGACATCGGCGTTAAAATCAACGTAGATCGCGGTTATTAAACCAGAGACCTCCGAACCGACCTCGACGGTGACCACAGCCC
>JAFIFR010000201.1 GCA_020831935.1 Alkalimonas sp. | reverse complement strand
CGCTACAGCGAAACCGATTTATCGGACAACCCCGATTTTGTCGCCCTGGCCGCTGCTTTTGCCATCCCGGGCCACACCATTACCCGCAAAGATGAAGTGGCGGATGCACTTGAGGCCATGCTGACCTGGCCAGGCCCTTATTTGCTGCATGTACGGATTGATGAACAAGACAACGTCTGGCCCCTGGTACCACCCGGGGCTGCCAATGAAGACATGTTAACGGAGAGACCGCAATGAACCATGTACTGACCATCCAAACCAGAAACCAGACGGTAGTGCTGGAGCGTCTGCTGCAAGTCACCCGTTACCGTGGCTTTCAGCTCACCGGCCTGGAGATGAAGCCTCAGGGCAGCCAGCCGGGCCTATTGGTGACGCTGTCCATTGTCAGCGACAAGCCCATTCATCTGCTGACCAGCCAGCTGAACAAGCTGGTGGATGTCGAACAGATGGAGCTGCACAGCGAACAACGGGCGTCGCTGCGGGCCTGATTTCAACTTTTTTGCTAATGTTAACGATGCCCAGAGGCATCAGGGAGTATCCACGCAATGCCAAAATTACGATCCGCCACCGTCACTGAAGGCAGAAACATGGCCGGAGCCAGAGCGCTGTGGCGTGCCACCGGCGTGAAAGACACCGACTTCGGCAAACCCATTGTTGCGGTGGTCAATTCTTTTGTCGAGTTTGTACCGGGCCATGTCCACCTGCGCGATCTGGGCAAGCTGGTCGCCGCCAGCATCAATGAAGCCGGAGGTATCGCCAAAGAGTTCAATACCATAGCGGTGGACGATGGCATCGCCATGGGACATGGCGGTATGCTGTACAGCTTGCCGTCGCGCGAGCTGATTGCCGACTCGGTCGAGTACATGGTCAATGCCCATTGTGCCGATGCCATGGTGTGCATCTCCAATTGCGATAAAATCACTCCTGGTATGCTGATGGCTGCCATGCGATTGAATATACCGGTGATCTTTGTTTCCGGTGGCCCGATGGAAGCCGGTAAAACCAAGCTATCGGATCAGATCATCAAGCTCGATCTGGTCGATGCCATGGTCTCAGCGGCCGATCCCAAGGTCAGCGACAGCGACAGCGAAGCCATTGAGCGCAGCGCCTGCCCAACCTGCGGTTCTTGTTCTGGCATGTTTACCGCCAACTCAATGAACTGCCTGGTCGAAGCGCTGGGCTTAGGCCAGCCCGGCAATGGCTCCTTGCTGGCCACTCACGCTGATCGTAAAGAGCTGTTTGTCCAGGCCGGTTACCGCATTATGGAGCTGTGCAACCGCTGGTACCAAGCGGATGATGCCGGCGCACTGCCTCGCAGCATTGCCAGCAAGGCCGCCTTTGAAAATGCCATGATGCTGGATATTGCCATGGGCGGCTCCACCAACACCATCTTGCACCTGCTGGCAGCCGCGCAGGAAGGGGGGATTGACTTCAAAATGGCCGATATTGACCGGCTGTCGCGGATGGTACCCCACCTGTGTAAGGTTGCCCCTTCAACCCCGGAGTACCATATGGAAGACGTGCATCGTGCCGGTGGCGTGATCGGTATTTTGGCCGAGCTGAACCGGGCTGGTTTGCTGAATCCAGGCACCGGCCATGTCTGCGGTGGCAGCATGGGTGACGTGCTGGCCAAATGGGACATCAAAACCAGCCAGCACGAGCAGGTCAAACAATTTTACATGGCCGGCCCAGCCGGCATCCGCACCACCCAGGCTTTTTCGCAGAATTGCCGTTACCCCAGCCTGGATGATGATCGCGAGCAAGGCTGCATTCGCAGTAAAGAGCACGCCTACTCACAGGACGGTGGCCTGGCGGTGCTGAGTGGCAATCTGGCGCCCAATGGCTGCATTGTGAAAACAGCCGGCGTCGATGAAGAATGTCTGGTGTTCAATGGCCGGGCGCGGATTTTTGAAAGCCAGGACGACGCCGTTGCCGCCATTCTGGCCGGTAAAGTGGTGGCCGGCGATGCCGTGATTATCCGCTACGAAGGCCCGAAAGGGGGCCCCGGCATGCAGGAAATGTTGTACCCGACCAGTTACCTGAAGTCGATGGGGCTAGGCAAATCCTGTGCCCTGATCACCGATGGCCGTTTCTCGGGTGGCACCTCCGGCTTGTCGATTGGCCATGTATCGCCAGAAGCTGCCAGTGGTGGTGCTATCGCGCTGGTGCAAGAAGGCGATCGGATTGAGATCGATATTCCGAAGCGAAAAATTGCCATTGCCATCAGCGATGAGGAGCTGGCCCAGCGCCGAGCCGCGATGGAAACCAAAGGAGCAGCAGCCTGGAAACCGGTAGACCGGCAGCGGGTTGTTAGCAATGCGCTCAAAGCCTACGCCATGCTGGCCAGCAGTGCCGACGTGGGTGCGGTGCGGGACTTGTCGAAGTTGGAAGGCTGATCATCGACAAGCAGCAGGCTTCGGCAGACAACAAGATCGGAGCAGGCTGCAACCACAAGCTGCACACAAGGACGCCGTGAATACATCCCTGTAGGCTCGGCTCCAGCATCCATGCTGTAGACGCCTTGTTTAGCAGCTTGTGGTCTTCGCCAACGAGCCCTGTGTAGCGGCTGAAAAAGCAGCCGAAGTACTGCATAGCGTAGACAGGCAACAACACGCGGGGACGGGGTAAATACTTCCCTGTACCCTCTTGTCCGGCATCCATGCCGTACAGGCCCCGCTTAGCTGCTCCCTGTCTCCGCTTGAGACATTGGTGTAGCGGCGGGAAAACAACAGAATAAACCTAGTAGCAAGCAGTCTTTCAATAAACGGAGTAGTAATGAATAACCTGGCAACAGCACAACCCACCCCGACAGATACCGATGTAATGCAGCAGTATCTGCGCGAGATTTTGCTGTCGCCGGTGTACCAGGCAGCTGTAGAAACGCCAACTCAGCCAATGGCCAAACTAAGCCTGCGGCTAAACCAGCAGATCTGGCTGAAACGGGAAGACAAGCAACCGGTGTACTCGTTTAAACTACGTGGGGCCTTTCACAAACTGCACAAAGTCAAACAGCAAAGCCCGGAGGCGCGGGTGGTCTGTGCCTCGGCCGGTAATCACGCCCAGGGCGTGGCGCTATCCGCCAGCAAGCTGGGCCTGCAGGCCACCATCGTGATGCCAATCACCACGCCGGAAATTAAAGTAGCCGCCGTCAAAGCGCTGGGCGGCCAAGTAGTGCAACACGGCACCGGCTTTGATGAAGCCAACCGCTTCGCCATCGAGTTGGCCGAAACCGAAGGGGCCAGCTACATTCCGCCGTTTGACGATCCCGATGTCATTGCCGGTCAGGGCACGGTGGCCAAAGAATTGCTCACCCAACACAATCAGCTGGATGCGGTCTTTATTCCGGTCGGCGGTGGCGGCCTACTGGCCGGTATGGCGGTTTACATCAAGGCGGTGTTGCCGCATGTCAAAGTGATCGGGGTCGAGCCGGACGATGCCAACTGCTTGCAAATGGCGCTTAAAGCCGGTGCCCCCGTCACGCTGGAGCGGGTTGGCCTGTTCGCCGATGGGGTGGCCGTTAAACGCATTGGCAGCGAAAATTTCAAACTGGCGCAGCAGTTCTGCGATGCCGTCATCACCGTCACCAGCGATGAAATCTGCGCCGCCATCAAGGACATCTTCGATGACTTGCGGGCAGTGGCCGAACCTGCCGGTGCGCTGGCACTGGCGGGGTTAAAGAAATACAGCCAGCAGGCCGGTACCGCGCCCAATCAGCAACTGGCGGCCGTGTTAAGCGGCGCCAACCTGAATTTCGATACCTTGCGCTATGTCTCCGAGCGCTGTGAGCTGGGTGAGAAAAAAGAAGCGGTACTGGCAGTCACCATCCCGGAGCAGACCGGCAGCTTCCGCCGTTTTTGCCAGACACTGGGCGGGC
>JAFIFR010000200.1 GCA_020831935.1 Alkalimonas sp. | reverse complement strand
AACCACATGCCAGGCGCATAGCCTGCGACATTGTCGGCACTGGCTTGATTCAGGTCGTTTAGATAACCAATTACCATAGGAGCCATCGACCAGCCAATTTGCTGGCACAGTGTCATGGTGGCATAAGCGGTACCTAAACGGCGCTGATCCACGGTATATGCCACCGACGGCCACAGCGCGGCGGGTATCAGCGAGAATACAATGCCCAATGATAACATGACGAGTAAAATGGTCAGTGGAACCTGCTCACTACCAATAAAGGGAACGGTCAACACAACTAATGGTCCTGATGGTAGGTAGGTTATCACTAAAAAGAGTGGCAGCAGTAGCAGGCAACCTAACGTCATGAAGAGACCGCGCCGACCCACTTTATCTATCAATAAGCCAAATAATGGTGTGGCAAAAATGGCTGCCACCGGCAACATACTGTTAAGTAAGCCAGCCGCCTCTCTGGATAGACTGTGTGCTTGTTGGAAGTAGTCGATTGCCAAACTTCTGAAGGTAAAAATGGTGGCATAGAAGACTGCGCACAGCGCGACAATGTACCAGAAGGTTTTGCCGAATAAGAATAGCTCCTTAAACTTCAGTTTTTCGGTTTGACCGTCACTACCCAAATTAAAGCGGCCTGCGCAGCGTTTTTCCTGCAACCAGTACAGCATAGCAGCAGTAACTGAAATGCCAGCAAAGGCGGTGGCCAGCCAGAGTGGATCCTGCCAGTTGCTGTACAGCGGGCTGGCAAAATTAGTAGACCAGTCCGCTGAAGCAGAGCCAAACCGTGAAATGGACAGGTTGATACCAAAAGCAAAACTCAGCTCTTTGCCTTTAAACCATTTTGCTAGCACTGTGGTTGCTGCCACAATCAATGGCTCTGAGCCCAGACCAAGCAACAAGCGGCCTGCTACCATGACCTCGTAGGATGGGCTGAAGGCCGTCAACACCGCCGCCAAAAAGCAGATACTGGCAAATAACAATAATGCCCGTTTGGTGCCGTAGCGATCGATAATGATACCGCCGACCAACAATGCTGTTATCGCCCCAACATTGTAGACAGAGATCAAAAAGTTACTTTTTTGTTCACTCAGCTCCCAATCGGATTTGATTAAATCCAGTACAGGCCAGAGCGAGTCGTAGACATAGTAGTTGCCAAACATGGCCAGACTGACAAACAGCAACACCAGCCAGCGGTGCAGTGGGGTAGGCCTTGGCAAGGCCGAGAGTGGTTGGTTCATGATGGGAAGATTCTCATTTTTAGTGCACAAGTGAGTGCTTTTTTATCAAGGTACTACTTTAGCGGAGCTTAGTCTGTCAGGCAATGCTGCCAGTCTGGTCACAGTCTTGTCAGTTTTTGTTACAAAACATTTTTGCGCTTCAACGTTTAGCTTCGTACTATGGCTAAAGGCAACTTAGATCTCTACAGGATTTTATAACAATGAAAAAACTCAGTGTATTGGCTTTCAGCGTCGCTTTGGCGTTAGGTTTAGCTGGCTGTGATAGCAATCGCACGCCGGTTGGCGAGCAGCAAAGTGCTGCAGCACCTGCACAAGCAGCGTTAACCTCTGGCGTCGAGCTGGAAAATTTTGATAGCAGTGTACGCTTTCAGGATGACTTTTATTACGCCGTCAATGGCAAATGGATAGAAAACAACCCCATCCCTGCCGATCGTTCGCGCATCGGCTCTTTCGATATCTTGCACCAGCAAGCTCAGCAGGCAGTGCTGGATATTATCGAAGCCGTGGCGTCGCGTACCGATTTGGTTGAAGGCTCCAATGAGCACAAGCTGGCCAGCTTCTACAACAGCTTTATGGATCAGGATAAGCTGAATCTGCTGGGCATTGAGCCCATTCAGCCTTTGCTTCAGCGTATCGCTGCCATGGAATCGACCGAACAGCTCGGTCAGGTCCAAGCGGAATTGCAGCGCGATGGCGTGGCGGGCTTGTTTGGCTGGTATGTCAACAACGATGCCCGTGAGTCGACGCAGTACGCGGTCTATTTGTTTCAGGGCGGGCTGGGCTTGCCGGATCGGGATTATTACTTCAACGAGGATGACGACTCATTGCGGTTAAAAGCCGCATATCAGGACTATGTCGCAGATATGTTGGCACTGGCAGGCGTAGCTGACTCGACTGCCGCAGCCGAACAGATCCTGGCTCTGGAGCATGCACTGGCCGAGCACCACTGGACCCGGCTGGACAGCCGCAACGCCGACAAAACCTACAACAAGAAAACACCGGCAGAGCTAAGTGCCTTGTTTGGCAATTTTGATTGGGCGGCTTACGCCACTGTGTTTGGTGTACCCGCCGAGCAGGATGTGATTGTGGCACAGCCATCCTACTTCTCGGGCTTGTCGGACATTATTGCCAGCACCGATCTGGCCACCTGGCAGGCGTATCTGACTTACCGCACCATCCACAGCTTTGCTCCGCAGCTGAGCGAAACGGTGGCCGATCGGCGTTTTGCCTTTTACAGCCAGACCTTGCAAGGGGTTGAAAAGCAGCAACCGCGCTGGCGCCGTGCAGTGGATACCACCAACTCTGTGTTGGGCGAACTTGTTGGGCAATTGTATGTGGAGCGGCACTTTAACGAGGCGGCCAAAGCACGGATGGAGGAGCTGGTTGAAAACGTGTTGCTGGCTTTTGGCGAGTCTATCAAAGAGCTGGAATGGATGTCGGATGCGACCAAAGCAGCTGCATTGGAAAAGCTCAGTACCTTTACCACCAAAATTGGCTATCCGGACAAGTGGCAGGATTACTCGGATTTGATCATTAAAGCCGGCGATCTGGTCGGCAACAGCATTCGCGCCAGCCATCGTGGCTATGATCAAATGGTTGGAAAACTAGGTGGCCCCATTCAGCAGCACGAATGGTTTATGACGCCGCAAACCGTCAACGCTTACTACAACCCGGTGATGAACGAAATTGTCTTTCCGGCTGCGATTTTGCAACCGCCTTTCTTCGATATGAATGCCGATGATGCGGTCAATTACGGTGCCATTGGCGCTGTGATTGGCCATGAAATTGGTCATGGTTTTGACGATCAGGGCGCTAAGTACGATGGCGATGGCAACCTCCGCGATTGGTGGACTGCCGAAGACCTGGAGCGCTTCCAGCAACTGGGTGCCCGTTTAAGTGCCCAGTACAGCCAGTTTGAGCCTTTCCCGGGTGTTTTTGTCGATGGCGATGTGGCGCTAGGTGAGAACATTGGCGATCTGGGCGGCATGACGGTGGCACTGCGCGCTTATAAGTTGTCGCTTGGCGGCGAAGAAGCGCCGGTGTTGGATGGCTTTACCGGCTTGCAGCGTTTCTTTATTGGTTGGGCGCAAATCTGGCGCTCCAACTATCGCGAAGAAGCCCTGCGCCGTCAGTTAAGCACTGGGCCGCACTCACCACCGTACTACCGGGTGATTGGTGTGCTGCCGAATATTCCGGAGTTTTACCAGGCCTTTGATGTGCAGCCAGGTGATGCTATGTATTTACCGGAGGAAGAGCGCGTCAAGATCTGGTAATCATTTTCTGTTATACTTCCACCGGTTAACGGGCAGTCGCAGTGCGGCTGCCTGTTTGCGTGCCGATATTGCCTGTTTGACATTCAACTGGTCTTACCATTTTATTCAGCCGGTTTATACCGGTTATAACCGGATGCGACCACAGGCCAATGTTTTTCCGGCACGTAATTTCTTATAATCACGCAGGTACAATTCCAGAGTCGGCGCTTGCCGGCAGTGCATCCCAGCACAGAGCCGCTAAGCGTCACCAACGACCAAGAGGACACTACAGTGCTACAAGAATATCGTGATCACGTCGCCGAGCGCGCGGCAGAAGGCATCCCGGCCAAGCCGCTGAATGCCGAACAAGTGGCGGCCTTAGTCGAGCTGCTGAAAAACCCACCTCAGGGCGAAGAAGCCTTTCTGGTCGATTTGCTGGAAAACCGCATTCCACCAGGCGTGGACGAAGCGGCTTATGTCAAAGCCGGCTTTTTA
>JAFIFR010000199.1 GCA_020831935.1 Alkalimonas sp. | reverse complement strand
GAGGCCAGTGCCGAGCAGCTGTTTGTGCTGGGTAAAGACCGGCTCAATGCCTTGCTGGCGCAAGGGGTCACCGAAGTGGAGATTAAATCCGGCTACGGACTGGACTTGGCCAACGAGCAAAAAATGCTGCAGGTGGCGCGTGAGCTGGCGGCGCATCACCCCATTCGTATCCATACAACTTTTTTAGGGGCTCATGCCCTGCCGCCGGAATTTAGCGACAGCGATGCTTACATCGATTACCTGTGTCAGACCATGCTGCCCGAGCTGCACCGCCAGCAGTTGGTTGATGCAGTCGATGTATTTTGCGAGGGCATCGGCTTTAGCGTCGAACAAAGCCGGCGGCTGTTCGAAACCGCTAAAACGCTGGGATTGCCGGTCAAAGCCCATGCCGAGCAGTTGTCCAATCTGGGTGGCAGTGCACTGGTCGCCGAGTTTGGTGGTTTGTCGGCCGATCACATCGAGTATCTGGATGAGGCCGGTGTGCAGGCGATGGCCAAAGCCGGTACCGTGGCGGTACTGCTGCCGGGTGCTTTTTACTTTTTAAAAGAAACCAAAAAACCGCCGATTGAACTGCTGCGCCGTTATCAGGTGCCGATGGCGGTTGCTACTGACTTAAACCCAGGCACCTCGCCGCTGTGCAACCTGCCGCTGATGCTGAATATGGCCTGTACCTTCTTTGGCTTAACGCCGGAGGAAGCCTTGCTTGGCGTGACCCGTCATGCCGCGACAGCGCTGGGTATCCGTGATGCCGGCACCCTGGCCATTGGCAACAAAGCCAATTTTGGCTGTTATGCCATCAGCCAGCCGGCGGAGCTGGTGTATCAGCAGGGGGTGAATTCCTTGCGGCAACTGGTGATCGCAGGGCAGGCGGTGTCGCTTTAAAGGGCTTTACAATGAATGCCAGCCAGCTATGCTCGTTTTATCAAGACGAAAGGGTTGTTTGGCATGGGTGTTCAGGTAGGGCTGTTGTTGCTGTTGTGGGCTGCTGCTGTGCAGGCCGAGTCGCTGGGGAGTTTCAGCGTGGAAACTGCCTGGCCGCTGTTCATGGTCGTGTTGCTGGCACTGGTCGTTTGGTTGGGCTGGAAAGTAAGGCAATTGCAGCAGCGCCTGGCTGATAAAAATCAGGCGCAGAATGGCGATTACACCCTATGGCACGACGAGGTCACAGGCTTTCCCAACAAGCAGTTGCTGCGCCAGCAACTGCAGCCTCTACTGCAACAAGCAGAGCAAAAGCACTATGGGTTGCTGTTGGTCAAAATTACCCATTTTGAGCAAATTAACGAAGCGCTCGGTTATCAAAACAGCAATCTGTTGCTGATGCAGCTGGCCCACCGCATCAATGCCTTGCTGCAGCCGCATGAGAACCTGCTTTGTCTGGAGTGGCGTGAAGAAAAAGCCATTCGACTTTGTCATCTGGGTGGTGTTGATTTTGTCGCCTGGGTTGATGTCAGCAATAAGCCGCATCTGGCAGAGCAGCTGGCCAACCAGGTGGAGCAATCCATCTCGGAACCATTGATGTTGCAAAGCAGCGCGATGAATGTGCAGTTGGTCACCGGCATTGCCTGTTACCCGGAGCACGGCAGCCAGTTGAATGAATTGCTGGAGCATGCTTTTTTAGCCTTGCAGCACCATCGTTGGCAGGCGCCGAATAATCCGATGTTTGATCCTGAGCTGTTGTCCTACACCGACAACAAGTTACGGCTGATGGCGGAGCTGCGTCAGGGCATAGAACAGAATCAGCTGCTGCTTTATGTTCAGCCTCAGATAGACTTGCAGCAACGCCAATTGCTGGCCGCAGAGGTCCTGGTGCGCTGGCAGCACCCCAGGTTGGGATTGCTGGCGCCGGAATACTTTCTCGAGATGGCGGAGCAACTCGGAGTGGTGTACTCCATGACCGAATGGGTACTGCAGCACAGTGTGGCTGCTCTGGCCGAGCTGAAAGCGGTCTACCCGAGTCTGAAGCTGGCAGTGAATTTGTCCAGTAAAGATCTGCTGCAAGATGAATTGGTCGACTACCTACAAAGCTTGTTGGAGCAGCATCAGGTCAAGCCAGCGTCTTTGGTGTTGGAGCTAAGCGAGCAAACCCTAGCCGATGATCCGGTACAGGCCCTAACCATGCTGCAACGTTTGGAGCAGCTTGGTGTGGAGCTGGCACTGGATGACTTTGGCACCGGCTTTTCATCGCTGTTTTACTTACGACAGCTTCCTATCAGTCATGTCAAAATCGATTGCAGCTTTATCAATGACCTGCACAAGAGCGATGCACACATCGCCATCGCTGGCGCCATTATTGACATCGCCCGCAACTTAAAGTTGGAAGTGGTGGCTGAAGGCATCGAAGAGCAGGAGGTGGAGCAAAAGCTGCTACGGATGGGCTGCACCCGGGGGCAGGGGTTTTATTACTCCCGCCCCTTTGAGTTGAAAGGTTTGGTGCCTTGGCTTAAACAGTGGCAGCAATCGTCTGCGCCTCGAGCTTAGCCCTGGCTTGCAAAAAGGCGTAGCAGAGACTACTGAGTACCTGACCACTGTGTGCCAGTCCGGCTTCAACCCCTGCCGGGTGACGGCTGGGTGCTGCTTCAGCCAGGTGCAGATAGCGGCAACGGGGCAGTTGCGCCAGCTGGTAGATGTAACGCTCGGCAGCCTGAACGGTTAAGCCGCTGCTGGTAAAGGCACTGACCGGCATCAGCTCGATGCTGTCGGTATCGAGTTCAATGCCGATGGCTCCTTCCGAGTTGGCGACAAAATCGACACAGCGATCCAGCGCTTCGGACCAACTCAGCTCTTCTCGCGGGCTTAGCGCCTGCAGGCTGATCCACTCGACCTCAGCTTGCCTCATCGCATCCAAACTGGCCTGGTTGTTCTTTAATTCATGCAAACCCAGCACAAAGTATTTGTCCAGCAGTTGTTCGGCTTTGGCATAGCTGAAGCCATTGCCGCTGTGACGGCCTTCTTGTGGGCGAAAATCGGCATGAGGATCCAGATTGGCGCAACTGACCGGCTGACCACTTTGCTGGGCCAGAGCCTTAATCAGGGGATAGGTATTGTTATGACCACCACCAATCACCAGCAGATCAAAGCCAGCGGCAAACAAAGGTGCTACGGCATCCTCCACCCTTTGATCCAGCGCAGCGCAAAGCTGCCTCAGTTGGTTCAGCTGCTCTGGTTGCTGCGGATCCAATGCCTGACTTTGTTGCAGCAGATCCTGGCAGTCGACTTCGCCTGCCAGCAGTACAGGGCCGAAGGCCTCACTAAATTGGTTGGCTTGCAGGTTCAGCCAGACTTGCAAAAAAGCTTGCCAGCCGAGCTCAGCGCCGCCTTTGCCCAGATTGCCTCGGGGGCCGATATCTTCCGGGATGCCAAGGATGGCAAAGCGGGATCCCTGGGCACGCGCTTGCTGCAATGTTTGATGCAGTGGCAGACTGGGATCGGGCAACAGCAGCTGCTGAGCAATGCGTTGCTCATTCGCCCGTGCGCCGCTCCAGGCGGCCAGCTCGGCCGCGGTGTAGATGCGTAACGCCATGCTTTACTCGATATCCAAGGGATCGGGCGATAAGATAATGCCGGTGTTATCGGCGTACAAATGGTCGTCCGGTAGGAAGGTGACACCGGCAAAATTCACCGGCACATCAATGTCGCCAAAGCCTTTGTCGTCGGCACCCACCGGAATGGCATTAATGGCTTGCACGCCGACATCAAAATCTTCCAGGGTATCGACATCGCGCACACAGCCGTAACAGACGATGCCTTCCCAGCCCTGACTGGTGGCCAGCGCAATCAACTCAGCATCCAGCAAAGCCCGACGTGTTGAGCCGCCGCCGTCAATCAGTAAGACCTTGCCGACACCGGGCTCGGACAAAACCTGGCGGATAACCCCATTGTCTTCAAAGCATTTGATGGTTCGTACCTGACCACCAAAAGAGCGGCGGCCGCCATAGTTGCTAAAAATGGGTTCGACCACATCAATGGAATCGGCGTACAGGTCACAAAGTTCAGAGGTGTTGTATTCCATCAGGTGCTCCGGATAAACAGCGAGGG
>JAFIFR010000198.1 GCA_020831935.1 Alkalimonas sp. | reverse complement strand
TCATCGATGCGATGATTGCCATGATCAATCAAGGCGTGTACCCCTGCATTCCGGCTCAGGGCTCGGTCGGCGCCTCCGGCGATCTTGCCCCACTGGCCCATATGGTGCTGCCATTGATTGGCGAAGGCGAAGTGCGTTATCAGGGTAAGCAGCTACCGGCCCAGGAAGGGCTGAAACTGGCAGGCCTTGAGCCTGTGGTACTGGCCGCCAAAGAAGGTCTGGCCCTGCTGAACGGTACCCAGGCTTCCACCGCCCTGGCGCTGGAAGGCCTGTTTAAAGCCGAAGACTTGTTTGCGGCCGCCAGCGTGATTGGCGCTTTAAGTGTGGAAGCTGCCCTTGGCAGCCGTTCGCCCTTTGACGCCCGCATTCATGCCATCCGTGGTCAGCAGGGGCAGATTGATGCGGCCGCCATTTACCGTCACCTACTGGCCGAGCGCTCCGAGCTTGGCGACTCGCATCAGGATTGTGAAAAGGTGCAAGACCCCTACAGCCTGCGCTGTCAGCCCCAGGTCATGGGTGCTTGCTTAACGCAAATCCGCCAGGCGGCTGTGGTGCTGGAAACCGAAGCCAATGGCGTCACCGACAACCCGCTGGTGTTTGCCGATGAGGGCGATATCCTGTCCGGCGGTAACTTCCACGCCGAGCCGGTGGCGATGGCGGCCGATAATCTGGCGCTGGCGATTGCCGAAATCGGCTCCTTGTCCGAGCGGCGGATGGCGCTATTGATTGATGCCAGCTTAAGCAAACTGCCGGCCTTTCTGGTCAACAACGGCGGTGTCAACAGCGGCTTTATGATTGCGCAGGTTACTTCGGCGGCTTTGGCATCGGAAAACAAGTCGCTGGCGCATCCGGCCAGCGTGGATAGCTTACCAACTTCGGCCAACCAGGAAGATCATGTCTCCATGGCCACCTTCGCCGCCCGGCGTCTGGCCCAAATGGCCGACAATACCCGTGGTGTCTTGGCCGTCGAGTACCTGGCTTCGGTGCAGGGACTGGATTTTCGCGCACCGCTTAAATCTACCGAGCGGCTGGAGCAGGCTCGCGCTATCTTGCGTGAACAGGTCAGCTTTTATGCCGAAGATCGCTACTTCGCGCCGGATATCAAAGCCGCCGCCGAGCTGCTGGCCAGTGGCTGTTTAAGTAAGCTGCTGCCTGCGGCCATGCTGCCCAGCCAGTAAGCTTGCTAGTACCGCACCCCATGCACCAGGCTGCAAGCCGGCAGCCGCACTGGGGTGCTTAGTGGTAACAAGCGGGTAATGGCCGCCTTGCCAATGGCATCGCGGCTATCACTGCGCTCTATCTGGTAATAAAAGTTCAGGTAAGGCTGTTCCTGATACAGCTGCAGATAAGGGTAACCGGTAAGACGCCAGTTCGCCTGAAAGGATGGGTACGCCGGGTTGTCGCTTTCAAACACCATGCGGCCATCTGACTGCAAATTTAGCCGGTAATCAAAGTCACAGTCTTCAGCGCTGTACGACTGCGCAACATCCACCGCGGTGCGGCCACCATGCACCTGTACCCCGGCCGGTACCAGAAAAAGCCCCAGATTATCCCGGGTAAACCACTGATTTGACTCCACCAGTAAGCGGTTATCGCGCAGATGCCAACCGGTGTCATCCAGCGCTTGCTGCAACCGGCTGGCTGTTGCCTCTGGGTTTCGCATCATTGGCGAGTAGATCAGGGTGTTTTCACTGACCCGCGCCGGAAATGGATGCTGATTCAGTTCCACCCGCAGCCCTTGCTGCTGCAATGCCGAGACCAACTCACTGGTCTGCTTCTCATCCAGATAACGATGGTTCAGATGGACGGTAGGTTGAGCGCAGCTCACTAGCAGCAACAGCGGCATCAGGGTAACAACGAACATGAACAATGCTTTGCACAGCAAGGAATGGCCAGCCACAGATTGCCTCACTCAAAATCAACAAAAGGTGAAAACAATAGCAGTGGCACCTAAACAAAATCAAGCCAACATTAACGACTTAGATACTTTTAATTGCCTGGATACTGAACAGCCTGAGCGCTGGTTCTGGCTAGACCAGTTGTACAAAATTTGCTAAGGTCAGGACCAGCTATAATAAAAAAATCAAACCAGGCTGAGACCTTACCATGACACTGACCATTGCTCACCGTATTATTCTTGGCTTCAGCCTGATTGGCTTGTTACTGGTGGTAGCCAGCGGCTCGGCACTCTTTAGTTTTGCCTCCATTGAAACGTCCAACCGCAACGTCAACGAACGTGCCATTCCGGTGCAACAACTCAGCAATCAATCGCAAATTCAGTTGCTTCGAATGGCCAATGCCAGCACTCAAGGCTTTACCGGCGATGAGCCCGCCCAGATAGCTCAGCAACAGGCCCTGCTGCAACAAGCCGACGCAGAATTGCAACAACTGCTGCAGCAGGCGCAGGCACTGAGCAATCAGCAACAACGCCTGCAGCAAAACTTGCTGCAGGCCGATGAACAAAGTCGGGACTACCGAGCGGCGGCAACCGCCATGTTCCAATACAGACTGGCGGTGGAGCAAAGCCGTGATCAGGTGCAGCAATTGTTCTTGCAGTTGGAGCAACAGCTGGATGCTCTCGGCGCCCTGCTACTGGATTTGTCTTACCTCGATGGCGTTGAGCAGGACACTTTGGAGTTGATTGAAGGCAGCGCCAGTCGTATTGATGGCCAATTGCTGGGCTTGATCAATACCCTGCGGGAAGTCGCCAATGCTACCGAGCTTGAGCAGCTACAACGCAGTGAGGACAACATCAGTTTTGCCTTTAGCGATATGCAGGTCAATATCGACTTTCTGGCACAGCTGCTGGCGAACGTTGACAGTGGTGGTTTATGGCAGGATTTTCTTGCTGAGCTGCAGCAACTGGAGAACGCTTTGCTAACAGAGCAACAGTTGCTTCGCTTGCAAGTAACACGGCTGGAGCAGCAGCAGCAAGCTCGTCAGCAATTGCAATTGGCGGAGCAAGCCTTTCAGGGCGGTATGAGCGCTTTGCAGCAGGTCGCACAGGAAGCAGACCAGCAACTGAGCCAGCTGCAACAAGCGGTCAGTCGTACCATTTCACAAGGCAACTGGCGCAATGGCCTTATTCTGATCATCCTGATTGCGCTGGCCACCGCCATTGCCTGGGTCACCATTCGGGCCATGCTGCAGCCACTGGCCAGAATCAACCGGGTACTGGGTGTGATGGCGCAAGGCGATTTGACTGAGCGGCTGAACATTCAGCGGGACGATGAATTTGGTAAGCTGGCTGCAAACGTCAACCAATTGGTGGAAGCCTTAAGTGGCTTGGTGCATCGGATCCAGCGCGATGCCAGCGAACTGAACCAGAGTGCCCAGCGCTCCGGTTTGGATGTGCAGGATATCCGTCAGGCGCTGCAGCAACAAACCAACCAGATTGCCAGCGTCAATAACAGCACCCATCAACTAAGCGAGCAAAGCCAACACATTGCAGAGCAGGCAACGCAGGCCGTGCAGGAAATGCAGCAAGGCATGGAACACAACCATCAGGTCAATCAATTGTCGACACGCAACAACGAGCGCATTGGCCACCTGGCCCAGCAACTCAACCGCATTGACGAGCTAATGGCTCAAGTCAATCAACAAACCTCGCAGATAGGCAGTATTCTGGACACCATTGGCAGCATTGCCGAACAAACCAACTTACTGGCACTCAACGCAGCCATTGAAGCAGCCAGAGCCGGTGAGGCGGGCCGGGGCTTTGCGGTTGTAGCCGATGAAGTCCGTACTTTGGCCGGACGCACACAGCAAGCAACTCAGGATATTCAGCAGATGATTGAAGCTCTGCAGCAGGGTACCAAGGCTGCGGTTCAGGCGGTGCAACAAGGCAACCAGGATGCCAATCAGTGCGTGGAAGAAAATCAGACGCTGCTGGCTGCGTTGCAGCACATCCACCATGCCATCGAGCAAATGCATCAAATCAATGCCAGCATTGCGGATGCCACAGCGCTTCAGCTGCAGCAGGGTGAGCAGATCAATCAAACAATGGACGTGGTGGTGAAGCTGGCTCAAAACAGTACCGAAAAAGCCAGCAGCACCCAGGCGCACAGCGAGGATGTGACGCGGC
>JAFIFR010000007.1 GCA_020831935.1 Alkalimonas sp. | reverse complement strand
GTTTATCCATTCCTACCAGAATAGTCAGGGTACGTTCAGCAGACAGACTTATACTCACCAACAGCAAGATAAAACCGAGCAGCAAGCGCATGGTCAAAGCTCATGATGTTTTGGTTTTTTAAGTATAGTCTGAAATTGTATTTCACAACATTGCGACGTATCTTTAATACAACGCAACGGCCGCTCTGAGGAAAGTCACTTCGTGTCAAAATTGCTGTTGATTCCCCTGGTCTTCTGGCTGGCTGTTATGCCGGCTCACAGTTGCACCCTGCGAATGGGGGCTGACAGTTACTTCCCGCCCCATTTAAACCCGGGTGAACAAGGCTGGCAGGGGTTGTCCATTGATCTGGCGCGATTACTTGCTACAGAGGTTGGCTGCGAGCTGACCATTTTGCAGTCGCCCTGGCGGAGATCATTGCAGTTGCTGGCTCAAGGCCAGTTGGACATGCTGAGTCACATGTCTTTTTCCGAAGCACGGCATGCCGACTTTCGCTTTATCGGACCTCACCATATTGAAACGGTTATTCTTATCGGCGATGCCGCAAAGCTGCCAAAGCTTGAAAGTCTTACAGAATTAGCCGAGTGGCCGAAAGAGCGCATCATTGCCATTTTAAATGGCGCTTACTACGGCGAGGCTTTCCAGCAGCTGATTGAGCAGGACGGCTTTGGCCCGACTCTGGTGGAAATCCGCAGCCATGAAGACAAACTGGCTTTGTTGGAAAGTGGCCGGGTCGATGCGGTGCTGGAAGACCAAACCACCCTCTATCACTGGCAGCAGAGCGGTCAGGTGCAACACAACCAATACCAGCAGCTGCTGGTGGTGTATCAAAACCCGGTCTATTTTGGCATTAGCCGACAAAGTATTGCTGAGGCCCAGGCAATCCAGCTGGATCAGGCCTGGCAACGACTGTATCAGCAGGGCCGGTTGCAGCAGATCCGGGCGCGCTACTTGCCGACCCTGCCACTGCCAGAGCCGGCTGCTATACACTAGGGCGTGTTGGCCTTACAACCTTTGCCTTGTACAAATACCAGCCAAGCAGCTGCAAAAACAAACAGCAAAGGTCAACACGCCCTAATCATTCAGATTGGGCGCAAGCCAGCTTTCCGCTTCTTGCTCAGACCAGCCTTTACGGGCAGCATAATCCGCCAGCTGATCGCGGCCAATTTTACTGACGGCAAAGTATTTGCTGTCTGGATGCGCCAGATACCAGCCACTGACTGCGGCACCAGGCCACATCGCGAAGCTTTCCGTCAGCTGCATGCCGGTTTGCGCTTCCACATCCAGTAACTGCCACAGGGTGCCTTTCTCAGTATGCTCAGGACAAGCCGGGTAACCGGGTGCAGGCCGGATCCCCTGATAGAGCTCACGAATCAGCTGGTCGTTATCCAGGTTTTCATCGGCGGCATAGCCCCAGTAATCACGACGAATGCACAGGTGCAGGTATTCGGCCAGCGCTTCTGCCAGCCGGTCGGCCAGAGCTTTGACTAAAATGCTGTTGTAATCATCGTGCGCTGCAGCAAATTCGGCAGCGAACTCGTCGGCACCAAAACCCGTACTGACGGCAAAGGCACCCACATAATCAGCCACACCACTGCCTACCGGCGCAATAAAATCACTCAGACAGCTGTTGGGAATGTTATTGCGCAGCTGCAATTGCTGACGCAGCTGGTGCAAACGGCAACGCTCAACGGTGCGGCTTTCATCGGTGTAGACCACAATGTCATCGCCCTCGCTGTTGGCCGGGAAGAGCCCGAACACCGCTTTGCCCTGAATGCGCTTTTCAGCAATCATGGTATCCAGCATGGCGTTGGCATCGGCAAAAAGTTTCCGCGCTTCCATGCCTACTTCGGCATGATTCAGAATTTGCGGGTACTTGCCCGACAACTGCCAGGTCATGAAAAAGGGAGTCCAGTCAATGTAATCACGCAATGGCTGTAAGTCGACATCCTGCCACAGATGCACCCCAGGCTTTTTCGGCGCCGCGGCCACTTTGCTCAAGTCCAGCGAAAATTTATTGGCTCGGGCCTGCTCCAGGCTCAGCATGCGTTGACCGGGGCGGCTGCGCTGATGCTGCTCACGCACCGTTTGATACTCGGATTGAATGCGGGCCAGATAGTCGGCTTTGCCAATTTTACTGATCAGCGATTGCACCACAGAGACACTGCGCGAGGCATTGGGTACATAGACCACACCATGCGGGTAGTGCGGTTCTATTTTCACCGCAGTGTGCACCTTGGAGGTGGTGGCGCCGCCAATCAGCAGCGGTAGTTCAAAGCCTAGACGCTGCATTTCTTTTGCCACATGCACCATTTCATCCAATGATGGGGTGATTAATCCGGACAAGCCAATCACATCGACATTCTCGTCTTTGGCCACCTGCAGCAACTTGGCACAAGGCACCATTACACCCAGGTCAATGACTTCGAAGTTGTTGCACTGCAGCACCACGCCAACAATGTTTTTACCAATGTCGTGCACATCGCCTTTGACGGTCGCCAGCAAAATTTTGCCCTGAGCACTGCCACCGGATTTTTCCTGCTCGATGTAGGGCTGCAGATAAGCGACGGCTTTTTTCATGACCCGGGCCGATTTGACCACTTGCGGCAAGAACATCTTGCCTTCACCAAAGAGATCACCCACCACATTCATGCCATCCATCAAGGGGCCTTCAATCACGTGCAGTGGCTTTTCGGCCTGCTGACGGGCTTCTTCAGTATCCTGCTCAATGTAATCGGTAATGCCTTTGACCAAGGCGTGTTCCAGCCGCTTGGTCACCGGCAGACTGCGCCAGGCATCGTCTTGCTTTTCCGCCACGCTGCCATCGCCTTTAAACTCCGGCGCTATCTCTAGCAAGCGTTCGGTAGCGTCCTCACGCCGGTTTAAGATCACATCCTCGACCCGCTCGCGCAGCAACTGTGGGATATCGTCGTACACGGCCAACTGACCAGCATTCACGATGCCCATATCCATACCGGCGGCGATGGCATGGTACAAAAATACCGAGTGCATCGCCTCACGCACCGGGTCATTGCCTCGGAACGAAAAGGAAATGTTCGACACGCCGCCGGAAATTTTGGCGTAAGGGCACAGGCGTTTGATGTCACGGCAGGCTTCAATAAAGTCGACCGCGTAGTTGTTGTGCTCTTCGATACCGGTCGCCACGGCAAAAATATTGGGATCAAAGATGATGTCTTCCGGTGGAAAGCCAACCTCATTGACCAACAAACGGTATGCACGTTGGCAAATTTCCACTTTGCGCGCCTGGGTATCGGCCTGCCCCACTTCATCAAAGGCCATCACCACAGCGGCAGCACCATAGCGTCGAATGCGGCGGGCCTGCTCTAAAAATGGCGCTTCGCCTTCTTTTAATGAAATGGAATTGACGATGGCCTTGCCCTGAATGCATTTGAGGGCGGCTTCGATCACCTCCCACTTGGAGGAGTCGACCATAATGGGGACCCGGGCAATATCGGGCTCACCGGCCAACAAATTCAGATACCGCACCATGGCAGCCTTGCTGTCGAGCATGGCTTCATCCATGTTGATGTCGATAATCTGAGCGCCGTTTTCGACCTGCTGCTTTGCCACTTCGAGCGCAGTCTCGTAGTCGCCGTTTAAAATCAGCTTTTTAAAACGTGCCGAGCCGGTGACATTGGTGCGCTCGCCCACATTGATAAATCGTGCTTGTTGTTGCATTACCACTCCGGTGAAAAAGCTTCCAGTCCAGCCAGATGAAACTGATGACGAACCGCCTTAGGTTGACGAGGCGTGACGCCAGCCACCGCCGCAGCGATGGTGGCAATGTGCTCAGGCGTGGTGCCGCAGCAACCACCGACGATGTTGACGAAGCCTTGCCGGGCCCAATCGGCAATCTCTGCTGCCATCTCGTCGGCCCCGAGATCGTACTCGCCAAACTCATTCGGCAAGCCGGCATTGGGGTGCACCGAGACATAGGCTTCCGACACGGTGGAAAGCGCCTCGACATAAGGACGCAACAAATCAGGCCCCAGTGCGCAATTCAGCCCAAAGCTGACTGGTTTGACATGCGCCAGTGAGTGGTAAAAGGCTTCGGTGGTCTGACCCGACAAGGTTCGGCCGGAGGCATCGGTGATGGTGCCGGAAATCATCACCGGCAACTCAAAGCCAAGCTCATCAAACACCTCCAACACGGCAAAAGCCGCGGCTTTGGCATTTAAGGTATCAAAAATGGTTTCCAGCATAATGATGTCGGCTCCCCCTTCAATAAGGGCATGGGTCGACTCTTTGTACGCCAGCACCAAGTCGTCGAAACTGACATTGCGAAAGCCTGGGTCATTGACATCGGGTGAAATCGAGGCGGTGCGATTGGTTGGTCCCAGCACCCCTGCGACATAGCGTGGCCGCTCCGGTGTCTGGGCCGTGATTTCATCACAGGCTTCACGCGCCAATCGGGCTGCCTCGCGATTGGTGCGGGCCGACAGGCCTTCCATCTGGTAGTCGGCCATGGCGATGGTGGTGGCATTAAAGCTGTTGGTTTCGACAATATCGGCCCCAGCCAGCAGATACTGTCGGTGGATAGCGCGAATGATGTCTGGTTGAGTCAGTACCAGCAGATCATTGTTGCCTTTTAAATCCGTTGGCCAGTCGGCGAACTCACTGCCGCGGTAATCGGCTTCTTGCAACTGGTGCGCCTGGATCATGGTGCCCATGGCACCATCCAGAATCAAAATGCGTTGCGACAGGGCTTCGCTTAGTTGCGCCGGGGTTAATCGAGCCTTACTCATGATACCTCACTTCCGGCCAATGGCACCCAAATCAAAGGGTGTGGCCTGATAGACATAATAGTTCAACCAGTTGCTGAATAACAAAAAGGCATGGCTTTGCCAAAGCTTAAGGGGTGGCTGCGCTGGATCATCGCCTGGAAAGTAGTGCTCAGGCACCCGTGGATTTTGTCCAGCGGCCAGATCACGCCGATACTCATCGGCCAGCGTATTGACATCGTACTCCGGGTGACCGGTGACAAAGACCCGGCTGCCACTGCTGTTTTGCAGCAAATAGGGGCCGGTGACATCGGACTCGGCCAGAATATGCAAGTCATCGTGCTGAGCAAAGCGTTGCTTGGGCACCTGGGCATAGCGCGAATGCGGTACTTTAAATTCGTCGTCAAAACCGCGCACCAGCGGGCACAGAGGCTGCACCAGCTGCTGGTTATAGACACCGGATAGCTTCTCGCCACGGATCTCACGCTGCAAGCCATAATAATGGTACAAAGCCGCATGGGCAGCCCAGCACAAAAACAAGGTGGAAGTGACATGGCTGTCGGCCCAGCTCAGGATCCCTTCCAGCTGATCCCAATAGGTCACATCTTCATAGTCCACCAGCCCAAGAGGCGCGCCGGTAATAATAAGCCCATCGTATTTTTGCTCTGCAACCTGCGAGAAATAGCGGTAAAAGCAGTTCAAATGACTTTCCGGCGTATGCTTGCTGACATGGTCATCCAACCTGAGCAATTCCACATCCACCTGCAATGGTGAGTTGGCCAACAGTCGCAGCAACTGGATCTCAGTGGTTATTTTATTGGGCATCAGGTTTAAGATGGCAATGCGCTGCGGCCGGATATCTTGGCTGGCCGCCCGGCTTTCCGTCATCACAAAGACATTTTCAGCCGACAAGGCCCCAATAGCCGGCAACTGATCGACAACTTTGATAGGCATAACGCTTCCATCGCCCAATTGAACATAACAGGCAGTGTGCGCAAAAGACGGCAAAAAGTCAACTTCTAAACGTATAGACGTCTACAGGTCAAATAAGCTATCCTCTGGCTCAAACACACAAAAAAGCCAGCAACAAGGCTGGCTGGAAGGGGGATAGTTTCAACGCGCGACGCAGCTAGTCGTCGGCAGTCAGGCTCTCAGCTGCATCCGCACCAGCTTGCTTCAAGGCTTCAGGCTTAAGCAGTAAACGGTTGCGCAGTTCGGTTTCAATTTCATTAGCGATGGACGGATTGTCCAGTAGAAACTTCATCGCATTGGCTTTGCCCTGGCCAACTTTATTGCCCTGGTAGGCATACCAGGCACCGGATTTATCGACCAGTTTTTCCTGCACGCCCAGATCCAGCAGCTCGCCCTGCTTGTTGATGCCCTGGCCGTAGGTGATGATAAACTCCGCTTGCTTAAACGGCGGCGCTACTTTGTTTTTCACCACTTTGACCCGGGTTTCGTTGCCGATGATTTCATCGCCATCTTTCACCGAACCGATGCGGCGGATATCCAATCGCACCGAAGCATAGAACTTCAGTGCATTACCACCGGTGGTAGTTTCCGGGTTGCCGAACATCACGCCAATCTTCATTCGGATTTGGTTGATAAAAATGCACAGCGTATTGGAGCGCTTGATATTAGCAGTCAACTTACGCAAGGCTTGCGACATCAGACGTGCCTGCAGACCCATGTGGCTATCGCCCATATCGCCTTCAATTTCCGCTTTCGGTGTTAAGGCGGCGACCGAGTCGACAATGACCACATCGACCGCGGCTGAACGTACCAACATATCGCAAATTTCCAGCGCCTGCTCACCGGTATCTGGCTGCGACACCAGCAAATCATCGACATTGACCCCCAGCTTAGCGGCATACACTGGGTCCAGCGCATGCTCAGCATCGATAAAGGCACAGGTTTTACCGGCGCGCTGCGCTTCGGCAATCACCTGCAAGGTGAGCGTGGTTTTACCGGAGGATTCAGGCCCGTAGATCTCCACAATACGACCATATGGCAAGCCGCCAATGCCCAGTGCAATGTCCAACCCTAATGAGCCGGTTGAAACAGAGGCAATATCCAGCGCTGTGCTGTCGCCCAGCCGCATGATCGAGCCTTTACCGAACTGACGTTCAATTTGGCCTAAGGCGGCGGCCAGCGCTTTTTGTTTATTGTCGTCCATTGATGACTCCCGAAAAATTGGATTGGGCTGAATGCTGTATGAGCATACAGTAGTTTAGTTTAAAGCCACTGTCAACAGCCGGATGCTTTGTTGCAGCGCGAAATCGATGGCTTGCTGGCGAATCTGCGTCCGGTCGCCGGCAAAGTGTTGCTGATTGCTGGTGCAGATGCCATCCAGCCAAAAGGCAAAACACACCGTGCCTACCGGCTTGTGCTCGGAGCCGCCATCAGGCCCGGCGATACCGGAAATCGCAATCGCCAAATCTGCATCTGCTGCTTTGGCGGCACCTGCCGCCATTTCCTGCACCGTTTGCAGGCTAACAGCACCATGCTGCTGCAGGGTTTGCGCATCCACCGCTAATAATTGCTGTTTGGATTTGTTACTATAGGTGACAAAACTGCGGTCCAGATACGCAGAGCTACCGGCCACAGCGGTCAGGCTGTAAGCCAAGCCACCGCCGGTACAGGATTCCGCCGCCGTCACCATCCGCTTTTGCGCTTTTAATAACTGGCCCAGCGTCTGTGCCAGTTGCAAGGTGTCGGTGACTTTGTTCATCAGTGATCCAGATGCAAGGAATGTAACGCTATTATGCCGTCCACCACCACTTTGGGGCAAGCTGCCAGTGCCCACACTCCGATGATGCAACAGTATCTGGGCTTAAAAGCCCAGCACCCGGACATTCTGCTGTTCTACCGTATGGGTGATTTTTATGAGCTGTTTTACGACGATGCGAAAAAAGCAGCCCGCTTGCTGGATATCTCGCTGACCAAACGCGGTCAAAGTGGTGGTCAACCGATCCCGATGGCTGGTGTGCCCTACCATGCCGTTGAGTCCTACCTGGCCCGGCTGGTACAGCTGGGCGAGTCGGTTGCCATCTGCGAGCAGATTGGCGATCCGGCCACCAGCAAAGGACCGGTTGAGCGTCAGGTTGTACGCATTGTGACCCCAGGCACCGTCACCGATGAAGCACTGATGCAAGAGCGGCGCGATACCCTGCTAGCCTGCCTGGTGCAGCACAAAAATCAGTTTGGTGTGGCCTGGCTGGATTTAGCCAGTGGCCGCTTTTTGCTGCAGCAGCTAGACAACGACAGCGATGTGCAGGCCTTGCTGCAGCGACTGCAACCGGCCGAGCTGTTGTACAGCGAGGAACTGTTAGCACAACAGCTGCTGCCGGTTCGCTGCAGTAACCGTCGCCGTCCGGCCTGGGAGTTTGAAATAGAAACCGCCCGCCGTTTATTGTGCCAGCAGTTTGGTACCAAGGATTTACTGAGCTTTGGGGTGGAGGATGCCCCGGTTGGCCTAATGGCGGCGGGCTGTTTGATGCAGTACGTCAAAGACACCCAGCGCAGCCAGTTGCCGCATCTTCGAGCCATCGCCAAAGAGCAAAGCGATGATTACATTGTGCTGGATGCCGCTACCCGTCGTAATCTGGAGCTGACGCAAAATCTGGCCGGTGGTCGGGAACATACCCTGTTGGATGTGTTGGATCAGACCCAAACCGCGATGGGTTCCCGCTTATTGCAGCGCTGGATCCAGGCACCACTTCGGCAACATCAACGCATTGAGCAGCGACTACAGGCCGTTAGCGAGCTAAGCGACAGTTACCCGGAGCTGCAGCTTCAGCTTAAGCAGATTGGCGATATCGAGCGGGTGATTGCCCGGTTGGCACTGCGCTCGGCCCGTCCGCGCGACTTTGCCCGCTTGCGTCAGGCTCTGCAGCAACTGCCAAGTCTGCAGCCACTGGCGAGCAGCTGGCACTGTGCTTTGCTCACCGAACTGTACCAGCAAGTACAGCCTTTGCCTGAGCTTTGCGCTCTGCTGGAACAAGCCATTGTCGAGCAGCCGCCGGTGCTGATCCGCGACGGCGGCGTGATAGCATCAGGTTACCACGACGAGCTGGACCACTGGCGGGCGCTGGCTACCGGCGCCACCGACTATTTGCAGCAACTGGAGACCCGGGAAAAAGAGCGCACCGGCATCAGCTCGCTCAAAGTTGGTTTTAACAAGGTGCATGGCTACTACATTGAGATTGGCCGCGGCTCGGATCACAAGGTTCCGGCCGACTACATTCGACGCCAAACACTGAAGAACAACGAGCGTTTTATTATTCCAGAGTTAAAAGAGTACGAAGACAAGGTACTCGGCAGTCAAAGCAAGGCGCTGGCACTGGAAAAGCAGCTGTACAACGCCCTGTTCGATCATATCCTGCCACAACTCGAAGCTCTGCAGCAACTGGCAGCCGCCTTGTCGCAATTGGATGTGTTAAGCAACTTCGCCGAACGGGCCGATGCGCTGAATTACCAGAGGCCCGAGCTGCAGAATGCCATCGGTATTCAAATTGAACAGGGACGGCACCCGGTGGTGGAGCAGGTGCTGAATGAACCTTTTATTGCCAACCCGCTGGAGCTCTCGCCGGCGCAGCGCATGCTGCTGGTGACCGGCCCCAATATGGGCGGTAAATCGACCTATATGCGCCAGACCGCACTGATTGTGCTGATGGCCGCCATCGGCTGCTATGTGCCGGCAGAGCGAGCCATCATCGGCCCGATTGATCGGATCTTTACCCGGGTCGGTGCCTCGGACGATCTGGCCTCTGGTCGTTCAACCTTTATGGTGGAAATGACCGAAACAGCCACCATCTTGCACCATGCCACCCCCAACAGCCTGGTGCTGATGGATGAAATTGGTCGCGGCACCAGCACCTACGATGGCCTCTCTCTGGCCTGGGCCTGTGCCGACTACCTGGCCCGGCAGCTAAAGGCCATGACCTTATTCGCTACCCATTACTTTGAGCTGACCCAACTGGCCGATGAGCTGGACGGCCTGGCCAATGTGCATTTTGATGCAGTTGAGCACGGCGACAGCATCGCTTTTATGCACCATGTGCACCCTGGCGCCGCCAGCAAAAGCTTTGGTTTGCAGGTCGCGCAATTGGCAGGCGTCCCCAAGGTGGTGATCCAGCAAGCCAGACGCAAATTGCTGCAACTGGAGCAAGCCGAACCGGCCCGCTCTCTGAACACTGGCCCAGCCAGCGCATCCCAACTTGAGCTGTTAGCCCCGGAGCACCCAATCGTGCAACAGTTGCGTGGCATCAATCCGGATGAACTCAGTGCACGCCAGGCGCTTGACTTGCTGTACCAGCTGAAAGGTCAGCTAACAGACTAAACAAAAAGCGCCAGACGGCGCTTTTTGTTTGTGGCAGAAGGGCATCACTACCGGGCCATCAATCCTGAAACAAAGTTTCGATATTGAGCCCCTGATGGGTGACGATTTCTTTCAACCGCCGCAAGGCTTCCACCTGAATTTGCCGCACCCGCTCCCGGGTTAAACCGATTTCATGGCCAACATCTTCCAGGGTCGAGGGCTCGTAACCAAGCAAGCCAAAACGTCGGGCCAGCACTTCGCGTTGTTTGGGATTCAGTTCATCCAACCACTGCACCAGATGTTGCTTGATGTCCTGGTCCTGCAGCTCCATTTCCGGGCCCAGCTCTTTGTCATCGGCAATGACATCCAACAGTTGCTTGTCGGAGGAGCCCGCTGCCAAACCATCGACCGAGGTAATGCGCTCGTTCAGTTTAAGCATCTTGCTCACTTCTTCCACCGGCTTATCCAGTGCTGTGGCGATTTCTTCAGCGGTGGGCTCATGATCCAGTTTTTGCGACAACTCGCGGGCAGCACGCAGGTAAATGTTGAGTTCTTTCACCACATGAATGGGCAGACGGATGGTACGGGTCTGATTCATGATGGCCCGTTCAATGGTTTGACGGATCCACCAGGTGGCATAGGTCGAAAAGCGAAAGCCACGCTCTGGATCAAACTTCTCTACCGCGCGAATCAAGCCCAGATTGCCTTCCTCAATCAAATCCAGCAAGGCCAGACCCCGATTGATGTAACGACGGGCAATTTTAACCACCAAACGTAAGTTGCTTTCAATCATGCGTTTGCGGGCAGCTTCATCGCCTTTGAGGGCCAGACGGGAAAAGTAAACTTCCTCTTCTGCCGTCAGCAAAGGCGAAAAACCGATTTCGCCCAAATACATTTGAGTCGCATCCAATGCACGGTAGCTGTCATCCCGGGCAAAGACATCATCACTTTCGGTATCATTGTCATCAGCTAAGGCAGCGGCATCCGGCTCATCCGCGTCTTCCGCCTCGTCGATCAGAGACAAGTCTTCGTTCAAATCATCATTGCTGCGTTCATTTTGCTCATGTCTTGCCTTGGAGCCCATATCCTTCTCCCACATCTACAAGGGTACATTCGGTCCAGCTCTGCCTGAGGCTGTCCGTCGCTGCGTCCTTCGGGACGTCTGTTGTTATGGTGTTTCTTCCTGTTATCTGGGTAGAAACTGCAGCGGGTCGACCGATTGCCCCCGAAAACGAATTTCAAAGTGCAATTGTGTTCGGCTCGCCTCTGTACTTCCCATGTCGGCAATGTGTTGTCCAGCTTCCACCTGTTGCTGCTCACGGACTCGCAAGCGGCTGTTGTGCGCATAAGCACTCAGGTAATCATCGTTGTGCTTGATGATGATTAAATTACCGTAACCTCGCAGTGCATTGCCGGCGTACACCACTTGACCGGCGGCAGCTGCATTAATGCGCTGCCCTTCACTGCCAGCAATTTTTATCCCTTTGCTTCCATGCTCCTGGTGCGAAAAACGCGCCAGAATGGTACCTCGGGTCGGCCACTGCCATTGCAATCGCCCGCTTGCTGGGGTATTGTTTGCCGTTTTTTTCTGGTTTTGTGCTGTAGTATTATGAACATAACCGGTTTGTGGGCGCTGTGCAACCGATTTTGCCGGTGCAGTCGGATTGGTCTGAGTTGTGGCTGCTGGCGCCGCTTGGCGAGCGCTTGCCGAAGAGCGTACGGGCTGAGTCTGTACCGGGGCCGGCTGAGTGACCACCTCGGTTCTGGCTGCAGTGCGGCTGGCTGGCGCTGGACCCCGTAGTTGCAGCTGTTGGCCAGGGTGGATAATGTAAGGTGCTTCAATCTGATTGCGCCGGGCCAGCTCCCGAAAGTCCTGGCCGGCCCGAAAAGCAATGGAGTACAGGGTGTCCCCGCGCTGAACCTGATAGCTGTCACCAGAAAGAGGCCCACGTGAAGACTGGGCCGGGCTGACTGCCAAAGCTGCAACCGGGGCCGGCTCAGAGCGCTTAGCACAGCCTGCAATCAGCATCAAACCAAACAGTAGGATAGGCCAGCAAGGCAGTTTGCACTGCCGCTTAGCAACATGCCTGACCATCCTGGCTGTGCTCATCAGGCCCCCATCAATTGCTGATCCGCTCACCTGGCTGTTGCAGACGCTCCAGTTGCAACACAGCCAGCATGCCCAAAACACCGAGCAGCGTCATCGCCAGTGCCCAACCGAACTGCAGCGAGTCGTGCCACTGTAGATAGGTGCTAAAGCCAACCGGCGAGCCATCCAGCTGCCAGGGCCAAACCCGGTACATGGCACCCATGACAATGCCAATTAACACTGCCAGGGTCGCATCGTGATACCGTGCCAACAAACAAGCCAGCAAACGGGAAAAGCTTAATAAGCCAACCGCACAGCCGCTGGCAAACAACATCAGAGGCAATAGCTGCAGCTCAGTCACAGCCAACAATACCGGCGCGTACATGCCCAACAGCAACAAAATAAAGCTGCCGGAGATACCGGGCAGGATCATGGCGCAAATCGCCACGGCACCCGCAACAAAAAACATCCAGCGCTCCGGTTGCAATTCGACCGGCTGCAACTGCCCGATACCCAGTGCAAGCAGCACCCCCAGCAACAGCAACAACAAACGCCAGCGATCCCAGCGCAGCTTGCTGCACAGCTGTGGCAAAGCAGCCAGAATCAAGCCAAAAAACAACGACCAAAGCAACACCGGTTGGTGCAACAACATCCAGCTGACGCCTTTCGCCAACAGGAAGACACTGAGCAAAATCCCGCTGAACAAACAGAGTAAAAAGGTGCCATCGATATGCTGCCAGGCAGCCAGCAGCCGTCCTCTGAGCACCATAGCCAGCGCATGATGATCGACTGAGCGAATGGCCCGAATCAACCGCTCATAAATCCCCAACAACAGTGCCAAAGTCCCGCCTGAGACGCCAGGTACAATATCCGCAGCCCCCATCATCAGGCCTTTGCACCATACCAGCAAATAAGACCGCCAAAGAGACGCTGCCCTGGCGTCCATCAGGCCAGCTCCCCCGGAACTAAGGGTACAAAACGGACCGCTTCCACATTGTCTTCCATAAAAGTATCGCCCTGACGCTGAATCACCCGCAGAACCTGGTCATCGGTACCAACCGGGATCACCAAACGCCCGCCCTCGCTCAATTGCTGCAACAGCGCTTGCGGCACCGCGCTGGGCGCGGCCGTCACCAAAATGCAGTCAAAAGGAGCTTTGCTAGTCCAGCCTTGCCAACCATCGCCATGCTTCATCGACACATTGTGCAAGTCCAGCTGTTGCAGACGTCGCTTGGCCTGAAATTGCAGACTTTTAATCCGCTCGACGCTGTACACCCGCTCAAACAACCGGGCCAAAACAGCGGTTTGATACCCGGAGCCGGTGCCTATTTCCAGCACCTGTTGCGACTTGCCCCCGGCCAACAAAAGCTCAGTCATCCGAGCCACAATGTAAGGTTGGGATATGGTCTGGCCATGGCCTATCGGCAAGGCGGTATTTTCATACGCTTTGTGCGCCAGCACCGTTTCGACAAAAAGATGGCGCGGCGTATTGGCGATAGCCGCAATCACCTCAGGATGGGTGATGCCTTCTTGGTGAAGCTTTTGCGCCAGCAAAGTGGCACTGCGTTGCGTTGCGACAGCCATTTACAACTGAATTCCTTCTAACCACTGACTGAGTTGATCCATGCTCTTGTAAGCAGACATGTCAACATGGATGGGCGTAATGGATGCGTAGCCATGAGCAATGGCATGAAAATCCGTGCCTGGACCGGCGTCCAGTTCTGGCCCTAAGGAGCCATACCAATAAATCGGTCGCCCCCAGGGGTCAACGGCCGATGTCATGGTTTCGGCTTTATGCCGACGTCCCAGACGAGTCACCTGCACCCCCTTCAACTCGGCAATCGGGATCGCGGGCACATTGATATTGAGAATTTGATCGGCCGGCAGCGGGTGCGACTTTAGTTTTTTGATCACCTGCACCGTGACATAGGCCGCAGTTTCAAAATAGTCGCTGTCGTGACTGGCCAGCGAAACCGCAATGGCCGGCAAACCCAGATGACGCCCCTCGGTCGCCGCGGCCACGGTACCGGAGTAAATCACATCATCGCCCATGTTGGCGCCGTGATTGATACCAGCCACCACCAAATCCGGGGTAAAGTCCAACAGCTGACTGATGGCCAGATGGACGCAATCGGTGGGCGTACCGCTGACCGCTATAAAACCATTGTCCAGTTGCTGGGTTCTCAGAGGGTTCAATAAAGTCAGGGAATTGCTGGCACCGCTGCAGTTGCGATCCGGCCCTACCGTGGTTACCTCAGCCATTTGCGACAGTGCCTGCTGCAACACCTGAATCCCTTTGGCATAAACCCCATCATCGTTGCTCAATAAAATCCGCATTCTTAATCTCCATACTGCCGGTTGGCGGCAACATCGGTGTACTGCACCAATTCTCGCAGTACACTGGTGGCAAAACAACCCGTTGGCAAGGCAAATTCAAGCAATAAATTCTGGCCACAGGCTTTGGCTTGCAGTTGCTCCGGTACCAGCCGAATGGCTCGCCGCTCGGCTTTTAAACGAAAGTCCATCAGCCCTTGTACCAGAGCCGCATGTGGGGCCAACCAGTCGGCTTCGGCCTGTGCGGCCTCAGCGGCAGGCTGCGCTTTATCGGAGCTCACCAGGCCGCACAGAGCCGCCGTCGGGTGCAGATCGCCCTGTTGCAAACGTTGCTGCAAGAGACTCAAATCGTCAAGGGCCCGAAAAACCGAGCCGGAACCATCCAGCTGCAACACATCGCCAGCCAAAACCTGCTGAAAAAAACCAGCCTTCACCCGAGCGGATACCTGCTGATTAAATAAATAAGAGCGCGCAGCGGACAACACCAGCCCGCGCAATTGCCGGTCAGCAATGCTTTGCCCTTGAAAGAGCGCATAGGCTTTGCTCAGATTGCCACCGTCAATGCCAAAACGCTGCTCACCAAAATAATTCGGCACCCCTTGCTGCGCCAAAGGCAATCGGGCCAGCACGGCAGCGGGATCACTGAGCTCCCGCAACTGGATCCGAAAGCGATTGCGTTTTAAAGCGCCCAACCGCAACTTACGATGATGTCGCTGTACCTGCAAAATCCGGTAGCCTTCCCCTTGCCAGTCTTGCCAGGACACCTCGGCTTTGATCGGCCAGGGCAGACAAAACCACTGCCGGGTCAGAGCATGGCGGTCTTTACGGCCGGCAAAGCTGATATCCCGATTCTTCAAACCAGTACGTTCAGCCAGCTGCCGGGCGACGTACTGGGTATTTTGGCCAATCTTTTCAATCTGCAGCAGCAAATGCTCGCCAGCGCCACTGGGTGTAAAGTTGAGCTCTTCATCCACCTGAAAGTCACTGGCCTCGGTACGTAACAAGCCATGGGCAGCTGGCTCACCATACAACCAAGCCAGTGGTGGCTGCACCGACAGTGGCAGACTCACGCTGCGACCAACAACACCACAGCCTCAGCTGCAATGCCTTCTTTACGTCCGACAAAGCCTAGCCGCTCTGTGGTGGTCGCTTTCACATTAATCTGAGCAAGCTCTGCCTGCAAATCCACCGCAATAACGGCACGCATAGCAGCAATATGCGGCGCAATTTTGGGAGCCTGCGCCATAATGGTGATGTCCAGATTCCCCAGTTTCCAACCCTGCTCGTGCATGGTTGCTACCACCTGACGCAGTAAAATACGACTGTCGATATTGGCATAGGCGGCATCGGTATCCGGGAAGTGGTGCCCGATATCCCCGAGCGCCAAAGCACCTAAAATGGCGTCGGTAAGCGCATGCAGCACCACATCGCCATCGGAGTGAGCCAGCAACCCTTGCGGGTAATCCACCTGGACCCCAGCCAGCGTCACCGGCCCTTCCCCACCAAAGGCATGGACATCAAAACCATGGCCAATACGGATTGCACTCATCCTTGTTTCTCCAAATAAAAAGCGGCCAAAGCAAGATCCTCTGGCTGCGTTATTTTGACGTTGTCACTGCGCCCTTCCACCAACAACACCGGCTGACCAGCCCGCTCCATCGCCGAGGCTTCGTCGGTAATGGTTGCCCCCTGGCTAAGCGCATCTTGCAGTGCCTGGCGCAGCGGCAACAATGGAAACAGCTGGGGTGTCAGCGCATGCCACAGTCGGCTGCGCTCCACCGTTTGCTCAATGCGTGGCCCACCACGTTTCATGGTATCCCGTACCGGGCTGGCTAAAATGCCACCGCAGCCGGCTTGCTGGCATTGGGTCAACAGACGCTGCAAATCAGTGCCTTGCAGCAAAGGCCTGGCCGCATCGTGCACCAGCACCCAGTCCACCTGGCTTGCATCCAGTGCCTGAAGCGCGGCCAGCACCGAGTCGGCACGCTCACGCCCACCAAGAACCGGTTGTACGTTGGGATCAGCGGCCAAAGCTGTGGCAGCAAAATAGGGATCATCGGCGGCCAATGCTATCACGAGAGGGAGATCGGGCTGCAACTGACGGACAGCAGCCGCACTGTGTTCCAGAATGCTGCGGCCATGCAATTGCAAGTATTGCTTGGGACGCTCAGCCTGCATCCGGCTGCCAATGCCAGCAGCAGGGATCACCGCAGCAAGTCGCTTGGTGCAAAACTGGTTCATTGCTGCTCCGGCTGGGGTAACGAGCTGATGCCCTGACGCTGTTGCTGCAAGCCAGGGCTTTCGCTAACAATCCGGAAGAAAATCTCATCGTCACGAATCATTCCCAACTCGTTTCGGGCACGTTCTTCAATGGCTTCGAGGCCCAGACGCAAGTCTTGTACATCGGCCAGCAGCAGCCGGTTGCGTTTGGCCAACTCCTCGTTGGCCAGCGTTTGCTGCTCGAGCTGCTGCTTACGCTGCAGGTAGTCGCTGATGCTGTGCTGACCGAACCATAAACGGAACTGCAGCAACAACAACAGGATCAGTAAGGCGATTGTGACGAATCGCATGCCATCGGCTCTGGATTGATCATGCTGCTATTATGAAGCTTTCAGCGTGCAGAGGGAAGGGTTAACTTATCGCCAACGGCTGCTGACGAAGCGGTTTGGCGAAGTTTTTCCAATTCAGCCCGGTGGTCAGTAACAGCTCGCGCAGGCTAAGTACCCGCGGCGAAGTGCGCTTTTGATTGCTCCACTGATGGCCACAACAGCACGCCGTCATCACAACTTTCACCGGCTGCAATAAAAACTTATCGGCATTCTCCGGGCTGAGCGGTGTGCCAGCGAAAGCAAACCAACCGTGCTGATTGCAGTGCAACCGCTGCCCCTGGTGGTCAACCTCATCCACCGAGTCCAGCACAATACGCTCCACCCCGAGTTGCTCCTGGTAGACCGGAACCAGGCTCCCCGGCTTGGCGGCTTTTTCAAAAAAACGGGCGATTTGGTCCGGGCGCTGACGATTCAGCGGACAGCTGGCGGCCTGAGGTGCAAACCAGGAAGCATTCTGGCTGTCCAGCAATAGGGGTGACTGTACTTTAAGGATGCGCTGAGCAGCTTTGCGAATGTAAAACGGCAAGCTAGCCAGCTGGCGCGGCAACTGTGGCAGTTCGGCTTCGGTCATTTTAGACAGACGCAGCAACTCTCGCTCGTACAAAGCATTGCAGAGCTCAGTGTAGGTCTGGTTCTGGCCGGAAACCTGCCAGAAATGCGGTTGATCAGCAGCGTCTTTCATGGTTGCATGGTAACGGAGCAGCACCAACTTGCACAACTAAAACCCCTGTCACGGCCTGATATTTACCTTTACTCTACCTGAAAGCGCTGCACGATGGCATCAAACTCCCCGGATAGACGCATTTTATCCAGTTCATTTTGCAGCCGCTGAACCAGCTCAGCCGGTACCTTTGGATGCAACGCCAGATAATTGCCGGCAATATCATCCAGTGCTATCACGGCCTCCACCACCTCCATGCTTTGCTGATACTGCGCCAGCCAAACCGGCATCACCAGCTCAGAAGAGACCATCAAGTCTACCCGTCCCTGCAAAAACAGTGGAGTGGCAGCCGATTTCGACTCAAAATCCAGCAAGTGTTGGCCATGCTCAAACCCCAATGTTAAAAAGTATTCCTCAAATACATCCCCCCGAGCCACTGCAATCATGTACTTTTTAGCGTCGTTCAGTTGTTTGACTTGGATCTCAGAGCGACTTTTCAGTCGGTACAGGTAAGGTCTGTTGTAGGCCAGTGGCCCTACCCACTGAAACAGCGCCTCACGATCGCGGCTACGGGACGTCGAAAACAAACCACCATTTTGATTGCTCAGGGCACTGTCAAAGGCACGCCGCCAGGGGTAGAGCTCAAAATGGCAATCCACTTCAGCCCGCTGGCATAGCTGGCGTAAAATTTCGGTGTTACTGCCAGTGATCTGGCCACTTTCTTCGTAGCTAAACGGCGGAAAATGCTCGGTATAGAGCATTAACTCCTGACTGACAAGCCCAAAGTTCCAACCAAAGAATAACCAACAAATGGCGCGTACAGCGTTCAAATAACGCTCCTGAGTTACTGCAAAAAATGGCGTATGGCCAGATAATCCTGATACAAGAGTTCAGGATCAAAGTCGGGGATGTCCCCCAGCCGATTCACCGGCGTAAAAACCGCCTGCAACTGTGCAGCGGGGTTCAGCAAATACAGCAAAACACCGTGGTCTACCTGATAACTGGCCGGGTTGTCGGCATCAATGGCTCCCATTTGATAGAGTATAGCAAGCGACTGTTCAAAATTCTGCCCGGCAGCCACATCCTCGAGCGGTGTCAGACCGCGAATATCGGCGGCGAAAAATCCCAGGTACTGTTGCATAACTTCCGGGGTATCCCGGGCAGGATCGACGGTATAAAACAACAACTGCACATCGTCAAAGCGTTGCTCCTCGACCAACTGCTGTTGAAAACGGCTAAGTTTGGCCAGAATCATCGGGCAGATATCCGGGCAGTAGGTAAAACCATAGCTGAGCAAGTGCCACTGTCCTTTTAAATCATCCCGACCAACGGGCTGACCGTACTGATCCCACAGCTGAAACTCCGGCAGTGGCATCGGGCGGGTCAAAAAGACAGCCTGCTGCAAAGTTAAATCACGCTGCTGCGACTGCAGCAACCAAAGCAAGCTGGCCACCAGCAAGAGTGTCAGCACACTGGCGGCTATCAGGGTATGGCGAATGGTCCAACCCGACATGTGTTGCTAACCTTCCGTTCGGTAATACAACAAGCGGTTCATCAGGGTGTAATCCCCCTCAATGGCCATCAGCACCAAAAACACCAGAATGGCAAAGGTTGGGATAATCAGCAGCAGCTTCAGATTCAGACTTTCCCACTGCACATGCATAAAGACACTTAAAATCACCCCTGCCTTAATCACCATAAAAAATAAAATCAGACTCCAGCGAAGCAGCCCCTGCAACTCCATGTAATCGACCATGTAAGAAAAAAAGCTCAGAACAAAGAGCCAGCCCCAGACCTTTAAATACATACTCACCGGGTGCTGTTGATTGACATCCTGCGACATAGCACACCTCACCAGAGATAGAAAAATGCAAAAATAAACACCCAGACCAAATCGACGAAGTGCCAGTACAAGCCGGTAATCTCGACGATTTCATAGCCCTTTTTCTCGTAATGGCCCCGGTGCAAGCGCCAGGCCACCACCAGCAGGTAAATGACGCCACCGGTTACATGCAGCCCATGAAAGCCGGTGATCATAAAGAAGGCAGCACCAAACTGTTCCGCCCCCATCGGGTTGCCCCAGGGGCGAACCCCATCTTCAATCAATTTACTCCATTCAAACACCTGCATGCCGACAAAACAGATGCCCAGCACAGCGGTAGCCAGCATCAACCAAGCCGCTTGCCGCCGCAAACCGCGGTAGGCGCAACTCACTGCCATCGCCATGGTGCCGCTGCTGGTGATCAGAATGAAAGTCATAATAGCAATCAGCAGCAGCGGAATCGTTTGACCGGCCACCGTCAGGGCAAAAACTTCGCTGACATTGGGCCAGGCTTCGGCTGCCGACCAACGAACATTCATGTAGGCAATCAGGAAAATACTGAAGATAAAGGTATCCCCCAGCAGGAAGCCCCACATCATCAGCTTGCCCCAGGACATCCGAAAGGTGCGCTGATCATCGGACCAATCCGCTACTACCCCGGACCAGCCATCGGGACGATTGGCAAAGTTGCTCTTGGCTTCATCAGGGCTCATTGCATTCTCCTTAGAAGCCGCACAAGGCAGCCAGTGAATCGATGGTTCCGGCCGAGCTGGTTAACAGCGCAAAGAGCACCAGCCAGATACCAAACAAATAGTGCCAATAGGTGGTGCAAAGCGTTAATCCAGCCACAATGCGGGCCTGACTGTGCTGCTGCCAATAGCGTCGCAACAAGCCGCTCAGCGCCACCACCCCACCCAGCAAGTGCACCAGGTGCACGGCTGTCAGCAGGTAAAAGTAACTGCTGGCCGGGTTGGTAGTCAGGCCAAAGCCTGCCACAGCGAGTTGCTGCCAGACGTAGCCCTGCGCCAGCATAAAGCCCAGCACCAGTACCACGGCCAGCATTACCGCCAGCAAAGAGGCTTGCAGCCGGTTTTGACGAGCCAGCCACAGGCCAGCATGCATGGCGATGCTGCTTAGCAGCAAAATGGCACTGTTCCACCACAACTGCACCGGCCGGTCAAAGGGCAGCCAGGGCTCGCCCGCCAGCGCATGAAAGTCGCCCATTTGCGATCGCCCTAGCAATGTCATGATAAACAAAAAGAAAATAACGGTGACAGTCCCCAGGAAAAAACGCAGCGCCGTGCGGGCAGGCCAACCTGTATTGGGTGCAACCAGCAGCGCCGGATCCATTCCTTCTGGTTGCGCCAGCCAGGGCTTTTCCATCAATTTGCCAATTAAGCTCATTGTCCTGCCTCCGCAAAGGCCTTCGCATCTGTGACCTCCACCGCACTATTCGGAACATTTTGCGGGATAAAGTCGTCTTTTGCGCCAGGCACGCTGAAGTCATAGGCCCAACGATGCACCACCGGCAATGCCGGCCCCCAGTTGCCATGGGTTGGTGGGTTGTCTGGTGTTTGCCACTCCAGCGTCGTCGCGCCCCAGGGGTTGGCCGGGGCTTTTTCGCCACGGCGCAGACTGACGATGACATTGGCAATAAACACCAGCTGCACCACCGCCACCAGAATGGCTGCTACCGTAATATTGGCGTTCAGCAGGTGGGCCGACTCCGGGATGTACTCGGTACCCGCCATGCCAAAATAACGCCGCGGTAAACCCAGCATGCCAAGGTAATGCATCGGTAAGAACACCGAATAAGCGCCGATTAAGGTCGCCCAGAAATGCACCTTCCCCAGGCCCGTATGCAGCATGCGGCCCGTTACTTTCGGGAACCAGTGGTAAATGGCGGCATACAGCACCAGGATGGGCGACAAGCCCATCACCATGTGGAAGTGACCCACCACAAAGTAGGTGTCGGACAAGGGCAGATCGATCACCACATTGCCCAAAAATAAACCGCTTAAACCACCATGGATAAAGGTAAAAATAAAACCAATGGCAAAAAGCATCGGCAAAGTCAGCTGGATATTGCCTCGCCACAGCGTCAGGATCCAGTTGTACACCTTCAGCGCTGTCGGCACGGCGATAATGAGGGTGGTGGTGGCAAAGAAGAAACCAAAATAGGGGTTCATGCCGCTGACGTACATATGATGCGCCCAAACGACAAAGCTCAGCAAGCCAATCACCACAATGGCCCAGACCATCATCCGGTAGCCAAAAATATTTTTACGGGCATGGGTTGCCAGGATATCGGATACGATGCCAAACGCCGGCAAAGCAACAATATAGACTTCGGGGTGACCAAAGAACCAGAACAAGTGTTGAAACAAAATCGGGCTACCGCCGGTGTGGTCCAGTACCTCGCCCATCGACAAAATGGCCGGCATGAAGAAACTGGTGCCCACCACTTTGTCCATAAACATCATAATGGCACTGACCAGTAAGGCCGGGAAAGCCAGCAGGCCCATAATAGTCGCCACAAAAATGCCCCAGATGGTCAGAGGCATCCGCATCAGGGTCATGCCTTTGGTGCGGGCTTGCAAAATGGTACAGACGTAATTCAGGCCTCCCATGGTAAAAGCAACAATAAAAATCCCCAATGAGATCAGCATCAATAAGATGCCCCAGTCGTGACCTGGCGTGCCGGGTAAAATCGCTTGCGGTGGGTACAGGGTCCAGCCAGCACCCGTAGGCCCCCCTGGCACGAAGAAGCTGGCCAGCAACACCAATACCGACAACAGATAGGTCCAAAAGCTCAGCATATTCAGCAGCGGGAACACCATATCCCTGGCTCCAATCATCAAGGGGATCAGGTAGTTCCCAAAGCCACCAAGCAGTAAGGCGGTCAGCAGGTAAACCACCATGATCATGCCATGCATGGTCACAAACTGCAGGTAGGACTCAGGGCTAATAAACGAAAAGTGATCCGGAAACCCCAGCTGCAACCGCATCAGGGCAGACAACACCAGAGCAACCAAGCCAACAAAGATGGCGGTAAGGCTGTATTGAATGGCGATAACTTTGTGATCCTGACTCCAGATGTATTTACTGGCAAAACTGCTTGGGTGATGCTCATCGGCATGATCGGCAATTGCTGTTTCTGTCATCAGTCTCTCCTTGCCAGCTGCTCAGGTTGCAATGAATTGATGTAAGCCACCAGATCAGCGATGTCTTCTTCTGAACGCAGCGACTGCACCAACAAGCTCATTTGGGCGCCATAAAAATCATCCCGGTGACCACCGCGAACCCGGTCACGGAAATACTCGATCTGCCGGCTCAGGTACCAGGGCTCCAAACCAGCCAGCCGGGGCGCATTCATATGGAAGCTGCCTTCGGCCTGCTCGCCGTGGCAATGCACACAATTGCGGTACAGCTGTTTCCCGCGTCTCAGATCCCCTTCGGCAGCCACTCTAGCAGGCTCCGGCAAAGAGCCAATGTAAGCCAGCAGGTGCTGCATGTTTTGCTCGTCGCTAACCAGATTGGCCATCGCAATCATCTGACCACCAAAGACATCGCCTTCGGCTGTGCCGCGGATCCCTTGCTGGTAATTTTTCAGCTGACGTTGCAGATACCACAAATCCTGCCCCGCCAACCTGGGGGCATGCAGTCCTTCATTGCCTTCACCCTGGATGCCATGGCAGGCGGCACAAACCATGTACTGTGCCTGCCCCAAGGCCACATCGCCTTCGGTGTGGTGCTGAGTCTGGGCAAAAGTGACTTGACGCGCCAGCCAGGCATCGAAGTCGGATTGCTCTTTCACCACCACCCGACCACGCATCGCATAATGACCAATGCCACACAGCTCCTGGCACATCACATCGAACTCGCCGGTACGGGTTGGGGTAAACCAGAGATAACTGGAAATGCCCGGTACCATATCCATCTTGACGCGGAACTGAGGCACCGTGAAGTTGTGCAATACATCTTTGGAACGCAGCAGCAATTTGACCGGGCGGTCCACCGGCAGCACCAGCTCGTTGCTGAAGATCAGCACATCATCGCGACTGGCCGGATCCGTTGGGTCCAGGCCAAAGGGGTTGGTTTCGCTGATGGCACGGTTATCGACCTTGCCGAGCACACCATCCTCGCCGGGAAAACGATAACTCCAGTGCCATTGCTGACCAACGGCTTCCACCACCATGGCGTCATCCGGTGGTTTGACAAACTGGCCCCAGACATACAAGCCTGGCGCCAACATAGCGGCAATCCCGATGGTCGTGACCAGGGTTAACCAGCCTTCCAGCTTTTTGTTTTCTGGCTCGTAATCGGCTTTTAATCCCGGGCGACTGCGGTAACGCACCAGCACATAGACCAGGAACAAGTTCACAGCCACAAAGACGAAGCCGGTAATCCAGAAGGTCAAAGAAACAGTACTGTCGATGGTCGACCAATTGGAAGCAAGCGGAGTGAAATACCAGGGACTGACGACGTGAAAAATGACGGTACCGATGATCAACAGCAGAATAATAAGTGCAATCGCCATAATCCGGCTCATCCTTTAATCAGCAAACGTAACGGGTACTAATGCAAACAGAGGAATCGGACTTCAGACCACTCGAGGACCGCCGCTATTGTTTGGCTGTCAGTCCATCGAACACTTTTTCGCCTGTTCTGTCACTATAGGTCATAAATGCAGAGCTTGCACAAGTTGCATCAAGAAAATTGGTAGTAAATGTGGGAGTTACAGCCAATGCAGCAACAGATGGCCGCTGCACTGGCTGTGGGGCTATCAGGGCATGGCTTTGACAAAGCGCTTGAAATAAATTTGAGCTCGCACCACCCAGCCAGGTGCTGCTTCTCCGGTGCCGGCATTTTGCAACTTCGGATGTCGGCGAACCACTTTCTTCACCACCGCTTCTTGCTCTGGATCGATATCAATAAAAAGCACATGCTTGCCTTCGCTCAGCACTTGCTGGAAACGTTTAAAGTGAATATTGGGCTCCTGAATGCCAATGAAACCGCCTTCCCAGGTGCAAAACCCCAGCACCACAATGGCCAGGAAAATAAAAGGCACCCAGCCAGCCGCAGTGTCGGTCCAACCGCTAAAGTAAGCAACCAGCAAAACCACAGCGGCAAGAATCACCCCAGCCACGGCACCAACTTCGGTGCTGTGCACCACATCGCTTTTCAGTACAGGCGATACCTCATGCAAGTGATGCAGTTCCACTTCCGCATCTTGCTCGCTCAGCACATGAATTTGCGGTGTATCGATGCCCTTGGCTTCTAGTTCGTGTTCTATGGCTTCCAAATCATCTAAATCATCGCTAATAAAATAACGTCTTATCATCATCCAGCCCTCAGCTTGGTCAGACAAGTGTCAAATACGATCAGCAGCGGCTACCGATCGCGGTGTCGGAAAAACCACGTCCGTTTGTCAAGTATAGTGCGGAATGTTAAATCTGGCGAAAAAATAACCAACCCGATTCTTTTAGTCCCAGCTCACACAATGAGAGCAACCCAGCCAGGGTTTAAAATCCAGAGCCAGGCTGTTGTAAAAATGCCAGCTCTTCTTCGGTGGAGGTTCGCCCCAACAGGGCATTGCGATGCGGGTAGCGGCCAAAGCGCTCGATGATGTCGCGGTGCTTGATTTCAAACTGCAGGTTGTCTTCCAACCCCTCTTGATCGTACAGACGCATCGCCACATCATGAATGGCCAACGATTCACTGTGCATAAAAGGCAGGTAGAGAAAGCTTTGTTCGGTGGGCGTTAGTTCTTGATCCAGCCCTAAATTAATGGCTTCCTGCGCCAAACCGAGCGCTAAGGGATCGCAGGCAAAGGCCTGCGCACTGTCGCGGTAGATATTGCGGGAAAACTGATCAAGCACAATAATTTCAGCCAGACGCCCCCGCGGCTCTTGCCGCCAGGGGTAAAGCTCACAACGGGCGGCCATGTGATGCAAACTACCAAACACATCGCGGATCTGCTGATCCAGCTCTGGATCTTTGACAAACCACTGTTCTTTGTTCAACTCTTCAAACCAGAACGTCAGTACCGTATTGAGCATGGTTTTCATCCATCGACCTCCAATTGTTGGGTGGATGTTTTCATACTAAGAGCTTGTGTCAGCCGCCGCAAGCCCGGAATTTTGCGTCAGATACCTCAGGTGCCCCAGGAAGGTTCTGGCGACCGGCCCTAAAGACTCGGCATCGTTAAAGTTCAGATAAAATGTCATGCTGCGCTCTTTACCTCTTGGCAGCGGCAATAACTTCAGTTGGCCCGTTGCCAGATAGGGGGTCACCGCATGGCGCGGCAGCCAGGCAAAACCAAGTTGTTGCAGCAGCAACTCGATGGACGTACCAACATGACTGACAGTCCAGCGCTGCTCCGAGCCAAGCCAGCCATGCTCTTTGCTGCGAGCTTTGCCTGAATCACGCAGCACGATCTGACGGCACTCCTTTAAATCCTCCAGCGTCAGCGCACGCTCCAGTTGATGCAGTGGGTGCTGGCTGCCTGCCACTGCGACAAACTCAACCTGGCAAATGTCTTCGCTTAAGTTATCAGCCAGCGTAAAAGGTGAGACGGCAATTTCGGCTTTGCCCTGCGCCAGCAACTCATTGGCACCGGCTAACACCGTTTCCATCAGCTCAATGCGGATCAGCGGGTATTCATGCGACACTGCGCTTAATGTTTGAAACAACACAGCACGCGGGAAGGCTTCATCCACGGCGATGCAAAGTGTCGATTCCACCCCGGCTTGTAGGTTCAAAGCCACCTGCTCCATCCGCTCGGCTTCGGTCAGCAAAAAGTTGATGCGCCGCAGCAACTGCTCACCGGCTGCAGTCAACTGGGTTTTGCGCCCCTCCACCTGAAGTAGTGTCACTCCCAGCACAGCCTCTAACTTATGGACCGCATGGTGAATGCTGGACTGACTTTTAAACACAGCTTCCGCGGCCTGATGAAAACCACCATGTTCGGCCACCGCTTTAAACATGCGCCATTGTTCTAGAGTTGAACGGGCCATCGGAGACTCCCTGTTGGTTAAAAGCGAACAACCCGGCCAGAGCCGGGTTGATTCAGTTGCGTATTTCAGTAGCTACGGCTTAGCGCGGCATCCACCGAGGCTTTGCCAGCACCGCTAAATGCCAAGGATACACTGGCTGCCAGCAAGGCCAGGCCAAACTCGTACCCATTGTTGCTCATAAAGAGGCCATTTTCAAAGTGGACCGCGAATATCGCCACCAGCATGGTAACGGCAAGTACTGCAGCTGCAGGCCGGGTGAGCAAACCAATGACCAGCGCAATGCCGCCAAAGAACTCGGCTGAGCCGGCTAAAAATGCCATCAGAATACCCGGCGCCAGGCCAATGCTTTCCATCCAGCCGGCTGTCCCTGCCAGGCCATGACCGCCAAACCAGCCGAATAACTTCTGGGCGCCATGAGCCGCAAAAATAATACCCACTGGTACTCTAAGCGCCAATGCTCCCCAACCCGCTTCGGTTGCCGCCAATTTTTTCAGTAATGCCATTGCTTTGTTCATCATCTTTTCCTCGGTTTATTTGTGGATGCTTGCCTGATCAAGCAACGATCCACGTTGTCGATGAGCACAGTATAGAAAGGCCTGATGAATTATAAAATTGGATAATAATAATCATTACATTCTACTTAATAGAACAATGAGGCCAGATCAATCTTCCATAATCCGGGCATAGCGCTCAACCAAAAAATCAATCAGTGCCCGAATGGCCGGCAGCAGACCACGTCTGGATGGAAACACCAGGTGAATGACTTCACGCCTGGGTTCCCAGTCGGGCAACAGCTGCACCAGACGCTTCTCTGCCAACTCTTGCTGCAGCATTAGCAAGGGCAATTGCACCACCCCAACCCCTGACAGCGCTGCAGTTTTTAACGCCAACATATCGGTGGTGGTGTAGCGCGGTTGAAAAGGCAGTTTTAACTGGCGGCCATCCTGATGCTGCAACTGCCATTGATGCAGCTCATGCGCACCGGCCCGACTTAAGCTGGGCCAGTGCAGCAGCTCTTCTGGCTGCGCTGGCAAGCCTCCTTGCTGCGCCACCAGCTGTGGGCTGGCCACCAGACACTGGCCGCGATCAGAGAGGATCCGCAGCACCAAATCACTGCTTTCCAGCGGCAACGGCCGGGCCCGTAGTGCCAAATCCACCCCTTCTGCCAACACATCGACCCGACGGTTGGTGGCTTCCAGATGCACGGTGATTTTTGGGTACAAACGCATAAAATCCGCCAGCATATCCGCCACATGAAAGTGCAGTAACCCGACCGGGCAGGTCAGCCGAATGCTGCCGCAAGGCTCAGCCCGGGCCTGCTCAATCGCTTGCTGGGCCGCATCGGCTTCAACCATCATGGCGCGACAATGCTCCAGGTAATGCTGGCCAACATCGGTTACCTGAAAGTGACGACTGGAGCGCTGAATCAAGCGCACTTGCAGTCGCTCCTCCAACAGCGCAATGCGCCGACTTAGCTTTGATTTGGCAATGCCCAGCGCGCGGCTGGCCGGGGCAAAACCACCATGGTCGACCACCTGAACAAAGTAATAGAGATCATTTAAGTCTTGCATAGGGTTCCTTGCTATCGTTCTTAAAATGGAACGCTGCATCACAGTTTAGCAGTCTACCGACTCCGTGGTATCCCATCTAGACTTTAAAGCCGAACTTGCCGGTCGCACTTCCGCCACCGGTGTCTAGCCAAGGAGCGAATCATGAGCAAACCCTATGTACGTCTGGACAAAAACAACGCCGCTGTACTTTTGGTCGATCATCAAACCGGCTTGCTGTCGCTGGTGCGGGATATCGACCCGGACAAATTCAAAAACAATGTATTGGCACTGGCCGATCTGGCCGCTTACTTCAAGTTGCCGACCATTTTAACCACCAGCTTTGAAGAGGGCCCGAATGGTCCACTGGTGCCGGAACTGAAAGAGATCTTTCCAGAAGCACCTTTCATCGCCCGCCCTGGCCAAATCAACGCCTGGGACAACGAGGAGTTCGTCGCGGCCATCAAAGCAACCGGCAAAAAGCAACTGATCATCGCCGGCGTGGTTACCGAGGTCTGTGTTGCCTTTCCAACCTTGTCTGCGCTGGCGGAAGACTTTGATGTCTTCGTGGTCACCGACGCCTCAGGTACCTTCAATGAGCTGACGCGCGACTCGGCCTGGCAGCGGATGTCCGATGCCGGTGCCCAGTTGATGACCTGGTTTGGCGTGGCCTGTGAGCTGCACCGTGACTGGCGCAACGATGTGGAAGGTTTGGGACAGCTGTTCTCCAACCATATCCCGGATTACCGCAACCTGATCAACAGCTATACCACTTTAACCTCTGGTAAGTAATCTGACACCAAGTGGCCCTGCGCAGCATGCTGCGCAGGGCTCTTTGCAGGAGCCAAGCATGTCGTCATCCCAGCAACCACAGGCTGGTGCTTCCATCCTGATCCATCATCAGGTCGATCCCAAACAGCAAGCCAGCTATGAGTCTTGGTTAGCCACCATTATCGAAGTTGCCGCTGGCTTTCCTGGCCATCAGGGCGTCACCATCTTAAAACCCTCTCAGGGGCAACAGCGCTATGAGATTGCGGTGCGTTTTGCCAGCCAGCAAGCTGCTGAGCGCTGGCTGGACTCTAACGAACGTCAGCAATTGATTGGCAAAGTTGCCCCTTTGTTGCAGCTGCCGGAGAACGTGCAGATAGCCAGTGGCATCGATCACTGGTTTCAGCCTATCAATGGCCCGGCACCACACCCGGTCCGCTGGAAGCAGTGGCTGATCACCACACTGGTGATTTGCCTGCTGACCATGCTGATCCCACCGCTGCTGCAGTTGTTGTTCACGGCTATACCGCTGCTGGGACTTTGGGGCATCCGTCACTTGCTGACTGCTGGGATTATTGTTGGGCTGGTGGTTTATCTGGTGATGCCGCGATTGGTGCCTTTACTGGCGGGCTGGTTGTTTAAACCTTAAGCGCCGGCGATGGCATTCAGCTGACAGACCTCAGCCAACTAGAGGTTCAGACAGACGAACAGCCAGTACCAGCAGTTTGGTTTGATTTACCGACACCGAACTCCTAGATTAAAACGGTAGCAGCGGCTACCAAACCATGTCCAAAGAGGATGCTATGAGTACCACAGACACCCAGCTGGAAACAGAATGCACCGTACAGCAGGGCTGCGATGCCATTGAATTGGTGATCGAGCCCAAGGCCAAGGATTTAGGCGGCTTTACTGTTCGCCGCAGTCTGCCGGTGCGTCAACGGCGCAGTATCGGCCCTTGGTTATTTTTTGATGAAATGGGCGCAGCAGAATTTGCCGCCGGTAGTGGCATCAATGTGCGACCGCATCCACATGTCAACCTGGCCACCGTCACCTACTTGTTTGAAGGCGAGATCCTGCACCGCGACTCACTGGGAAGTTATCAGGCCATTACCCCGGGAGCCATTAACCTGATGGTGGCCGGTAAAGGCATCGTGCACTCCGAGCGGGAGCGGCCAGAAGTCACAGCTCAGCCGCACCGGTTGCATGGCCTGCAATTGTGGATGGCTCTGCCGGAAGCCGATGAAGAAATGGAGCCAGCATTTTACCACTACCCGGCCAGCAGCATTCCTGGCACCTTAGTCGATGACGTTCCGGTGCGGGTGCTGATTGGCTCGGCCTATGACCTGACGTCGCCGGTGAAAACCTTTTACCAAACCCTGTACCTGGAAGCCGAGCTGCAACCCGGTCAGAGTCTGGTGCTGCCCGATAGTCCGGAGCGCGGCCTTTATCTGGTGTCTGGTGCGGTGCAATTGCAAGATACAAAACTGGAAGCCCATCAACTGCTGGTGTTGGGTGCAGCCAAAGGAGTTCGGCTCACCGCCACCGAGCCCTGCAGACTAGCACTGATTGGCGGCGAAGCCATTGGTTCGCGCTTTATGGAATGGAATTTTGTCTCCAGTCGTAAAGAACGCATCGAGCAAGCCAAGCAAGATTGGTGCGAGGGCCGCTTCCCACCAGTGCCGGGTGACGATGAGGAGTTTATTCCATACCCCTAAGCGCTTCGAGCAGCCCAGCTTTAGTGGCTAAGCCGGGCTTTTTGCTTGAGCAGTTGGGTCATCTCTGAGGCCGGCAGCGGTTTGCTAAAGAGGTAGCCCTGCATTTCATCGCAACCAAGCTCCCGCAGCAGCGCCAATTGCTGCTCGTTGTCGACCCCTTCGGCGACCACCTTCAACCTCATGTTATGCGCCAGGGTAATGATGGTAGAAACCACCATTTTGTCAACCTGGCTTTCCGTCATTTTGACCACAAAAGATCGATCAATTTTTAGCGTATCCAGCGGCAAGCGCGCAATGTAACTAAGCGACGAATAGCCAGTCCCAAAGTCATCAATAGCGATGGGCAGACCTAACTTGCGCAGTGCGCTCAGCTTGCGCTGACTATCCTCAACATTGGCAATCACCACGCTTTCCGTCAACTCCAAATCCAGCATCCGGACATCCGGGTCTTGCTCTGACAACAACTCAACCCGTTCCACAAAGTCCTGCTGCCGCAGTTGCAAGGCGGACACATTGATGGCAATGCGCAGTCCTTGACCATAGCACTGCCAACCTTTGAGATCGCTTAATGCCTGCCGCAACACCCAATCCCCCACCGCCAGAATTAAGCCGGTTTCCTCCAGCAATGGAATAAAATGCACCGGAGCAACCAAGCCAAGCTCTGGGCTCTGCCAGCGAATCAATGCTTCCATGCCGACAATGGTCCCGGTGTTCAGACAGACCTTCGGCTGGTAGTGCAAACGGAACTCCTGATGCTCCAGCGCCCGCCGTAGTTTGCTTTCCAGCTCCAATTTCTCAGCCACCAACCGGGACATTCGGGCGTCAAAAAATAAATAGCCAAGCCCCTGCTGCTTGGCTTGCTTCAAAGCCAGCTCTGCGTGCAAAAATAAGGCTTCGGCCTCGGTGGCATCCCCCGGAAAGAGTGCCATGCCGATCCGAGCCGACACCACCAACTCTTTGTTCGCCAGTTGAAGCGGCTGCTCCAGCGCAGGTTTGACAACGGCTTCAATCAAGCGGGCAATATCGCCTGCACTTTGCACAGCGGGCAATGCCAGTGCAAACTGATCTGGCCCAACCCGCGCCAGGTCGACCGCCTGCGGCAAGCACTGCTGCAAACGGTTTTTTAACGCCACAATCAAGCCATCACCGGCCTGCCGTCCCAGGGTGTCATTGACCTGTTTAAAACGCACCACATCCAGAATCAGCACCGCCAATTGCTCCGCTTCCCGCTCGGCAGACTGCAACCACTGCCCAAGGCGGTCGTGAAATAAAAAGCGGTTTGGCAACCCAGTTAAGACATCGTAATGCACCAGATAGTTGGCGTGTTCCTCTTTGGCAATAAACTCCAGCGCAAAGGAAATATCATGGGCCAGCTCTTTTAACAACGCCAGCTCGGTTTTATCAAAAAATTCGGTTTCAGCGGCGTACAACACAAACAACCCCACCACCTGCCCCTCGGTCAGCAGTGGCAGCGCAACTTCAGAGCCATAGTCGGCTCGCAGCCGTTGCAGCGGCGATGCGCCAAGCCGGGGCAATAAACTGACATCGTTGCAAAAAACCGGCTCCTGGCTGCGCAGCGCTTGTATCATGATGCCTTCAGGTAACAGGCAATCCTGCCCTTGCAGCGCCATCACTTCACGCTGGCGCTTAGCATCGCTAAAGTGGCCTCGAATGGCATGCAGCTGCAGTGTTTTTTGCCCGGCGTGCCATTCTCCGATCCAGGCCAACGCAAAACCACCGTGCTTCACCACAATCTGGCAGACCTCCTGAAACAAAGCCTGACGATCGTGTTGCCGTACTATGGTGGCATTGATCTGACTGAGCACCGCATACAAGCGGGTCAGGCGCGCAATTTTCGCATCGCTCTCTTTTCGGCGGGTAATGTCTTTGGCAATGCCGGCAAAACGGTACAACTCCCCCGCACTATTAAAGACCGGAAAACCGCGGTCATGGATCCAGCGGATACTGCCATCCGGTCGGATAATGCGGTAACTGGCTTCAAACGGCTGCTGTATTTTGGTCAGATCGGGCAGCTCTGCCTGATCGTCGGGGTGCACACGCAGCATGGTTTCTCGCTTCGTACTTTGCTCCAGTGTTATGGGTTGTTGCCAAATACTCTTATAGGCGGGGCTTAGATAAAGGCTTTGACCCGTCTTAGCTGAGGCTAGCCAGAACACATCGTTAATGTTTTCCGCCAACTGACGAAAGCGCTCTTCCTGCTCCTGCACAGCAACCAGCAAACGGCTGTGCTCGAAAATCCGCCCTGCCTGCGCGGCCAGAATGCTTAACAGTTGCACATCTTCATCGTTAAATGCCTGCATACCCAGCCGGTTGGCAAGACAAACCCAGCCAAATACCTGGCCAGGCGAAGCAATAGGTGCCAACAATAACGAGTGCATTGCCGGAAAGCTTGCTGGCAACCCAAGCTGCTGCGGTTGACCACTTGGGTTGCTGAGTCGTAACGTGATCCCTTGCTGCAATACTTGCTGAAATGCCTGCTGCGAGTGCAAAGTGGACAAGTCGGCTTCGGCATGATTGGCTGCCATGCCACTGACCAGCACGATGTTTTTTTGCTCTGTCGAACAGGCAGGCAAGCACAAAAAAGCCAGGCTGGCTCCAATCAGTTGTCGGCCATGCTGACACAAACTATCCAGCAACTGCAGCGGCTCCCGCTCCGATGCCAGCTGCAAATTCAACTCGATCAAAGCAGCAAAGCGACGATTCGCCAGTCCCAGTGTATCCGACATGGTTTTTAATTTATCGGTCATCAACCGAAGGTGCTGCTGATCCCACGCAGAGCTATCTATCGCCGGTGATGGCTTGGCCTTGTCCTGCAACACCTGCTCGACCAAAGCCATCACCTGATCCGGTTCAGCCGGCTTGGTCAGCACGGCCAGTACACCACATTTTTTTGCCAGCTCCAGCGCCGCTTGCTCATGGTAATTGGCGGTGTAGAAAATCACCCGGGTTTCTGCCACCTCAGGCCGGCTGCGTAACTCTTTGACAAACTCATAGCCATCCATCACCGGCATCAACACATCGGCTATCACCAAATCAGGCTGCTCCTGACACACCAGCTGCAGTGCTTCCCGCCCATCCGAAGCGGGCAGCATGCGGTACCCCTGATACCCCAGCAAGGTCACCAGCAGTTCCCGCCCATCCGGGTGATCATCGACGATCAGAATGGTGGCCACTTGGCGCCTCCAGTTGCCGCGTCAAAAACTGCTCGGTTTGCCGGACAAAAGTTTCTGGCTCTATCGGCTTGGTAAAGTAGCCATCAAAGCCAGCTTGAAGAATTTTTTGTTGCTCATCTGCCATCACTGACGCCGTCACTGCCAGCACCGGAATGTGCTTGAGTGCAGGATCGTTTTTCACTGCATGCACCAGGCCGTAACCATCCATGTTGGGCATGCGAACATCACAAACAATTAGGTGTGGCGGACTGGTTTTCGCCGCGGCCAGTCCAACAACACCATCGGTGGCTGTGGTGATCCGATGTCCACCCTGTTGCCGCAACAAGTACACCATCAACTCCAGATTGGCGGCATTGTCTTCAATCACCAGTATCTGAGCACTCATAACGGTACTCCCGGTAATCGTAAGGTGAAGGTACTGCCCTTGCCGGGCTCACTGCTGCAGTCAATTCTTCCCCCTTGCAACTCGGCCAGTTGCTGACTCAGGTGCAGGCCCAGACCAGTGCCTTCTTTTTCGGAGTTGTTGCTCAGATTCAGGCGGGTAAAAGCAGAAAACAAATTGGCGCAATCCTTAGCTGAGATGCCGATGCCGGTATCTTGCACATGCAGCGCGACCCATTGAGAGCCGTCCGCATCCTGCGGCTGTTCAGCATAAACCTTGATCTCACCTCGCTCGGTAAACTTCACCGCATTGTTGATCAGGTTTAAAATAATTTGATGCAATGACCGACGATCCGCCAGTACCAGCAGAGCTTGCTCTGGCAATGCGTGGTTCAACTGCAAGCCTTTGCGCTCGGCTGCCGGTTGCAAGGTGCTGATGACGTCAAAAACGGTGCCACGGCAGTCCATGCTTTCCAATTCGACGTTGATTTTCCCAGCGCTGATTTTGGCCAGATCCAGCAGATCATTGATCAGCGATAGTAAGTGGCGCGCACTGCGCTGCACCGTGGTCAGCTGCTTTTCCTGCTCAGAGTTCAAAGGCCCTGGCAACTTCATCAGCAAGGTGCCGGTAAAACCGATGATGGCATTGAGCGGCGTGCGTAGTTCATGACTCATCACTGCCAAAAAGTTGTCTTTGGCATTATTGGCCTGTTCCAGCTCTTTGTTTTTTGTCTGCAGTTCCAGTTCTACCCGCTTGCGATCACTGATATCGCGAATTGCACTCATCACCAAAGTGCCCTCTTCGGTCTGCAGCGGGCTTAAGCTGATTTCCACCGGAAACTCATCGCCATTTTTCCGGACGCCATAGAGCTCAAGGCCTGCTCCCATGGAGCGGGTTCTGGGGTTGGTAAAGAAGTCGGCCCGGTGCCCGACATGAAACGCACGGTAGCGCTCTGGCAACAGGCTTTCTACCGGCTTGCCCAAGAGTTCATCCCGTTGCCAGCCAAAGGCTTTTTCAGCCTGGCCGTTGGCCAGCACAATACGCCCGAATACATTCACCATCACGATGGCATCGGGTGTCGAGTCCAGCAGGTCGCGGTAACGGGCTTCCAGAAAGCGAGCATCACGGCGGGTTTTCAGGTGGGTGACATCTTTGTTGTTGGTTAGAATAAAGTCCAGCTGCCCCTTGCCATCGTAGACACCTTGCAATGAGATATTCAGATAGATAAGCGAGCCGTCTTTTTTCAGACGATAAGCTTCGTAAGCCGGCACAATCGCATGACAAGCCTGCTGCAGGATGTTGCGCTCGGACTCAATCAGGCCAGCCGGCACCACCAGATCGAACAAGGAGCTGCCCAGAGCTTCTGAAGTGCGGTAACCAAAGGTATGCTCAGCCCCAGGGTTCCACTGTCTGATAACACCATCCGGAGATAATGCAATAAGCGCATCGGGAGTCGCCTCGGCAATCAGGCGAAAATAGTCATCGGACATAAGCAGGACCATCCTTTGTGTATCAGCAGAGTGCTGACAGCCGCTTACTGTGGTTAAATTATAAGCAGCCAGGCTGATTTCACCCGACCAAAAGCTGATAAACTTCTTACAATTTCTAAATGAAGTCAGCATGTCGCAAAGGACTTTGTTTCTGCTACAGTGAAAACAACAAGGCAGGAGGAAGCATGCGTATCGCCGTGATCGGAGGAGGCATCAACGGGCTCTGCAGCGCCTGGCAGCTGGCTGAAGCCGGCTACCAGGTTACTTTGTTTGAACGTGATGCTCTGATGCAGGCAACCAGCCGGGCCTCATCCAAACTGTTGCATGGCGGTCTGCGTTATCTGGAACAAGGCGAATTCCGGCTGGTGCATGAAGCCCTGAAGGAGCGACGCTGGTGGCTGGATCACAGCCCACAGTTAACCCGGCGCTTGCCCTTACTGTACCCACTCTACCACGGCAGCCGCCGGTCGCGTTGGCAGCTGAAAGTTGGCCTGGCATTGTACGACTTTTTTGCTGGCCGAACCGGCATTGGCCGCCACCGCTGGCTAACCCCAACGCAAATACAGCGCTGCTCCCCCTATTTAAACACCGATGGTTTAACAGGGGCTTACCTGTTTTTCGATGGTCAGATGGACGATTATCGGCTGGGACTTTGGGTGGCCGAGCAATGCCGTAAACGCGGCGTTGTGCTGCTGGAGCATCAGCCCGTCATCCGGGTGACGCCCGATGCTCGTTTGCAACTGCAAGCAGGCTGGCAGACCTTTGATCGTATTATCAATGTGGCCGGCCCCTGGAGCGAGGATTTGTTGCAGCGTTCACAGCTAACTCCGGCTCAATCGCTGGATCTGGTGCGTGGCAGCCACCTGCTGCTGCCCGGTATAGGGCGCTATGGCCACATGCTGGAGGTGCCAAACAGCCCTCGTATTGCCTTTGCCCTGCCCTATCAGTCCCATTGCTTACTGGGCACCACCGAAGTACGACAAAAACTGCATGAGCCCATTGCCTGCTCCGAAGCCGAACGCAATGAACTGCTGGCGGTGTACAATCAGTATTTTACCCCAAATGTGACTGCAACCGACGTGCTGGAAAGCTTTGCCGGAGTGCGACCGCTGCTAAAAAGTAGCCATGACAGCAGCCGGGCCAGTCGGGAATACCGTCTGCACTGGCAGCAACAGTTGCTCACCGTCAGTGG
>JAFIFR010000197.1 GCA_020831935.1 Alkalimonas sp. | reverse complement strand
AGCCGTGGTCTGCGGTTGGCCGGTGTGATCATTTCCCGCACCAGCAACAGCATCTCCAGATTGCTGGTGATGCCAAGCTTGTTGCGCAACCAGGCAAGGCCATAGAACCAGCGGGAGTTATGACTGTGCAGATGCAGCACGGTTAGACTGCGCTGCTGCCGCCTTGCCAAGGTCACCGCCAGTTTGGCCCAGGCACCATCATCCAGTTGGCCTGTGGCCGACTTTCTGGCGGTGCGACCAGCCGGAAAAATCAATAAAGGAGCATCACCGGCAAAAGCGGCCTGCACAGCAGGCAACGCATCTTTAGGCCGGGCAAACACCGGGACAGGCACAATGCACCCGGCCAGTTGCTGCACTTCGGCCAGCGCCTCATTGGCCAGCACCTGCAAATCGGGATAGCGCTTTTGCAGCACACTGATCAGCAGCAAGCCATCGATGCCACCGGTCGGATGATTGCAAACAAACACCGGCCTACCAGCAGCGGCAGGCCAGCGGCAGGCAATGATGTCCGGCGTTAACCGCAAGCGCTGCAGGGCCGCATCGCAAAAGCGCTCTGCCGGTAGCTTATTCAGCGACTCCAGCGCCTGATTGAGGGTGTTTTCCGCCAACAGCCAGCGCAGCAAGGTCCACTGCCAGCTTTTTAACCGGCTGGCAAGGAGGGGGTTGTACCGTCGAAGCAGGGCCTGCACATCCAGCCCGCTGCTAAAACAGCCAGCTGACACCAGAGGCTGTCGCAGCGGCAGTTCCAGATCATGGCTGGCATCCTGCTGATGCATGGACGGGTGGCCATCCCAGTACTGCATGCGGATCCGGTCTGTTTCGATAGTCAGTTGCGTGATGCTGACGGTTTGCACCTGAGCACGCTGCATGGCAATGCCGCTAAAGGCGCTGAAGGGTCCGGCCTGGCGATGCAGTTGCTGTTGGGTGGTCAGTGACGGTGCCCTGGCCATAGCGCGCTGCCAGTGCCAGGCTCTGAGCCTGGGAATAACCTGTGGCAGAGCGCTGGAGCTGGATAACGGCGCGCACGGTGCCAGTTGCTGACGCAACCGGCTGCCATCCCAGTGCCACAGCAGCGGCTCCTGCAGCCCTAAAAACAGCAGTAAACGAAAAGGCGCATAACAGCGCAGTTGCTCTGGTTGCAATAACGCATCCTGCGCCTGCCAGTCCGGGCTATGCGCCAGTGCCTGCAACAGCAGGCCCCGACTACGCCGACTGGCAAGCTCCGGCTGATAAACGGCAGCATAATCGTTGAGCAGGCAAAATACCTGGCCGTGCTCATTGGCCGCTACCCAGCTACCGCCGCCGTCCGGGTCGATGGGCATAATGGCAGTCACACCGCGCTGACAAAAACGCTCGGGGCCATAGGCCCGGGTCCGGCTTTTGCGTTCATCCCGGTTGAACAGAATATGCAAACGTCCGGCTTGATACCACCAGCTCAGGGTGCACATCGTTTTTGATACTCCCGGGTCGAGCTGTGCACGCCGGCTTCCTCTGGCCAGTCATAGCCCCAGGGTTCCAGCATGGCATGGATCAACGCCAGATGATGCACCGCATGGCTGGCGACAAAATCCAACTCGCGCTGCAAGCTGGTGAAGGTTTTGCCTTCAGCAAACTGATAGATCAGTTGCACATCCAGTTCATCGGCTTCCAGGCACTGCAGCCAGCTTTGCAAACACTCTATCCAGTGCAGCGCTTTTTGCGGATCGCTTTGCGCGCCTTCATCGCGTAACCGCAGCCGGTAATCCAGCTGCTGACTGCTGGATGCCAGCCACAGCTGCTGGTAGTGATCCAGCACATGACGGATATGCTTGCCTACCGAAGGCTCACCGGGCCAGTCTTTGGTCTGCTGATAATGCACTGGTTGCACCTGTCGTACAATGATGCTCAGCAAATCCAGTTGGTGCAGGTTTTGTTCAAGAATCGACATGCATTGTGTGTCCAATTGGTGTAGGTTACCACTCAGTCGTATTACTACTACCATAGTTTTATTTTGCTTAGACAACAATGACCAGAACACCTGACCAATCGACCGAAACACCAGAACCGCTGGAGCAGCTGCTAGCTCAGCTCGCTTTTGGCTCTGAGCTGCATTTTGAATCCGGTTTTTGTGATCACTGGAACCTGCTGACCAGCAAGTCCAGCAAAGCAGCCTTGCATGTGGTCACTCAGGGCAGGCTATGGATGGCGATTCCTGGTCGCCTGCACGAGCAAGTGCAACTTGAAGCCGGCGATGCCATCTTTTTCAGCCACAGTTTCCGGCATTGGCTCAGTGACGAGCCGGTCGACGAACACACCCGCGAAGTCGACTTTGCCAACTTCTGTGTACCCAATCATCTGGAACGAGGCCTGGTCTGCTACGACATTGCGGTCGAATCGCCCTTAACTGCGAATTTGTTTCAGGTGATGCCAGATTACATCCACTTACCCGCCAGCCAGCAGTCCGGCCGGTTAAGCCCGTTAATCCAGCTGATCCGACAGGAAGCCCAGGCCCGTCAACCAGGCTATCAGGCTGCCATCAGTCGTTTGAGCGATGTGGTGGTGCTGCATTTGTTGCGTCAGGTACTCAGTGACGACAGCATGCAACAAGGTCTGCTGGCTGCACTAAAAGATCCGGCGCTGCGCCGGGTGGTGCTGGCCATAATGGATGAACCGGGCGCTGACTGGACGGTAGACAGCATGGCTGCTCTGGCATTTCTGTCCAAAAGCGCCTTTGCCGAGCGCTGCCATAAAGTGATGGCTATGACCGCCAAGTCCTTGCTGGATGAACTGCGGCTGCAACGCTGCCGTTATCTGTTGATCCACAGCGAGCTTAGCCTGGAGCTAATCGCCGAACAAATCGGCTATCAGTCCGCCACCGCCTTTATCCGCTTTTTTAAGCAGCATGAGACCCTGTCGCCGGGTGAGTTCAGAGCCCTGCACCATTAAATCTGCAGCGGTACCATGACGATACGGTGTTTTGGTTGATTACACCGTTGCATTCGCTGATGTGTGCGCCTGATCACCACTTTACACTGAGATGGAATTCACCCATCCATGTAAAGAGGTTCATTATGAAAATCATCACCACTGTTGTTATCGCTGCCATTGCCCTGGCTGCAGCGGCATTTTTTTTGCTGACACCAGCCAATGCTTCCACCGAGCACCTGGCCAAACACAAAGAAGCTTTCACTGAAGAGCTGTTCCGGCAGGCGCAAGCGGATAACCGGCTGATTTTGATTGATGTCTATGCCCCCTGGTGCCCAACCTGTCGCCGCCAACACACCGTGTTGAATGACTATTTTGCCCAGAACCCCAACAGCGACATCCTGGTGCTGCAGGTAGACTTTGACAGCCAGAAAGACTGGGTCACTTATTTCAAGGCACCACGTCAGTCGACCTTAGCCTTGTATCGCGGTGAAGAGCAACTCTGGTTCAGTGTGGCGCAAACCCGCGAACGCACCATTTTTGCCGAGTTAAAGCAGCACGACCAGGGTGCTGACTGATTATGGAATTTACCGCCATTCCACTGGCCCTGATCGCAGGTGTGCTTAGCCTGCTGTCACCCTGTGTGTTGCCGATGATCCCAGCCGTCACCGCATCCGCCATGCGTGCCTCGAAAGTTGGGGTCTGGTTTTTGGCGGCAGGCTTAGCCTTTACCTTTGCGCTTGGCGGCTCCTTACTGACTTACCTGTTGCTCAGCGCCGGTTTATCGCCCGATATTATGCGTTCTGTGGCAGCTGTGTTTATGCTGGCGATGGGCTTGGTGTTGGTGGTCGGTTGGTTAAATCAGCAATTTTCGATGCTGCTGTCACGACTGACCAGCCGGGTACCTGCTGGCGGCCAGCTCGCAGACTCATCCGATCGCCCGGCGTTTCAGTTCGTGATTGGCGGTTCCCTGGGGCTGGTGTGGTTGCCTTGTGTTGGCCCAACGCTCGGCGCGGCCATTGCACTGGCATCTACTGGCCAGAATATGCTGATGTCGTTTAGCGTGATGCTGGCTTTTGGTTTGGGAACAGCATTACCGCTGGTTGGTCTGGGTTACGCCGCTGGCACTCGACTGAACACCCTGCGCGCCTCCGGCAAAGTTGGCCGCCTGCTGCTGGGCTATGCGCTGCTGCTGATTGCCCTGATGATCTTTACCGGTTTTGATAAGGT
>JAFIFR010000196.1 GCA_020831935.1 Alkalimonas sp. | reverse complement strand
ATGGCCTCTTGCTGGAACCGCATCACCGGGAACCACTGGCTTTCTTCGTCAGCAGGGAGTACCGGGCTATCCTGGCGGCCACCATCGACATAACGCAGCAGTTGGCCTGCTCGGTGGTAATGCAGTCGGCCTGCTGCATCCACCACCGGATGGGTGGCAGGGAGATGACTTTTTTGCTGCCATTGCTCGCTGAACAAATCGTAGGACCAGACAAACTCACCGCTTGGTTGCACTTTCACCAGATAAAGCCCACTGCTATCGGCTTTCCAAACGGGCCGCCCCATAGAGCCTTGCTCACTTTTTTGCCGCAGGTGTCGTTGCTGAATATCCAGCACATACAAATTGCCCGCTTGAGAAAACGCGATTAAACGCCCGTTGGGGGACCAGGCCAGATCGGCAATGGGGCTGGTGGAGTCGGTTAGCTCGGTCAATTGTTGCAAGCCATTTTCGCTTTGCAGCCACAACTGCCAGCTGCCGGTAAAGTCTGCCGAAAACACCGTACGATCGCTTTGGGTCGGATCCAGTGCAATGGCCATGGTGTTGCCCGCCGCATGCAGCAAGGGGGTGATTTCAACTGCTGAATCATCGTCATTCAGATTAACTTTTACGATTTGAAAGTTGTGTTGCTTGGTGCTGATGCTTAAGGGCGAGGTGTACGCCTGATGGTCGGAATAAAGGCTAAGCTCGCCAATCCGGGTGCTATCGGGCAGCAGCTTTAACTGCATCTCTTTGCTGTGCACATCAATGAAAACCAAAGCGTCATAGGCAGGGATGACCAGATAGCGGTCATCCAGGCTCCAGCTCAGATCAAGCAGCAGTGCGCTAAAGTTAAAGCGATACAGCAGTTGATGTTCCCGACTGGCCGGATCGTAGAGGTAAAGGTAAGGTTTGCTTTCATCGTTGTAATAGATGTATGCCAAACGCTCACCTGAGCGGGACAGTGCCAGCAATGAGGCACCAATACCGGATTCCGGCGCACTGAGCAGCACCCGTTGATTGCCTGACTCAAGTTGCTTCGCCATCAGGCTGGCCGGCGTAAAGGGACCCTTGGCCGAATCGGTGTAATACAGCGTCTTGCCATCGCGACTCAGTTGCGCAACCCCAAATACCAAACCTCTGCAGGCACTTAAGGTCTGCACCTCGTAAAGCGGATACTGCTCCAGCTGATACAGCCGGAAGTAACAACTGCCATCCTGAGTGCCAAGTTCCATGGTTAAAAGCTGCCGGCTGCCAGGTTGCCAACTTTGCAGACTAATCATAGTGTGCTCCCGCTCCAGCACCAGATCCTGCAAACTTAAGGGGTTGAGCAAAGAGCGGACTATGGTCCGGATACTGCCGTCTGGTTGAGTGTGGTTAAAAGCCAGTAAGCTGTTATCCGGTGACAGCAAAGGCCTGGATTCAACGCCCTGATACCAGGTTACTTTTTGCTGCTGGCTAATGGTTAGTTCTGAGCGCTCGATGCCAGCAGGCTGTGGGCTGCGGTCCTCTGCCTTGTTGCTGTTAGCCTGCCATAAAGCCAGGCTGGTGACGAGCATCAGCAGCAGGCCAACTCCCCACCACCAGTGCTTGGCGATGGATGCGCTTTTTCTAACAGTTGCAGCCGATGCAGGCTTGGCGAGGCTAGTTGCAGAGACGGGGCTTTGCTGGCTTAGGCTGGTCGAAACATCCAGTTGTAAGCTGTAGCCTTTGCGATGATGCGTTTTGATGGGGGACTGAGGCAGATCCTGATGTTGCAGTACTTTGCGTAGCTCAGAGATAGCGCGGTTAATCGCGTTGTCATCCACATAGCTTTGCTGCCAGACGGCATCAATCAGTTGCTGACGACTCAGGATTTGCCTGGGATGCTCCACAAAGTAAAGCAGCAACTTAAACAGCAGAGGCTCCAGCTCATAGCGTTGCTGACCATGCTGAATGCTGTAATCCTCTGGGTTTACTTTCCATGGTCCTAGATACACCTTGGCTCCCTTACGCGTTTCATCCTACTCACCACTTTGCTGACACTGTAATGGAATTGCTGATAAAACGAAACAGAAACCATAAAAAACCTTATGGGAACCGGATAAGAATTTCATAAGGTTTTTTATTATCTTTATTTTCAATGGTTTATTTTTTAATCGTTAGGAATATATCCATTAGTCCCTCGTAAGCGACAGTAGGCAATCGAGACGCTAGAGTTGGCATCAGCAGTTCAGCTGACCCAGGTTGGTTGCCATCAAAACACTTACTTAAAAGGATATTCAAATGAAAAAATTAACAGATTCGGCCATCGCATTGATTTCAGTTGCTGTGTTGTTGGGGAACTCGGCTATTGCCGAGGCAACCACGAACTACGAAGCAGAAAAAAAGACAGTATCCTACGTGCAAGTGATTGCAGATGAAAACAGTTCCTTGCTGGAGGAAGTGCGTGCTGACATTCAGCGCGAGTTGAGCCGCCGTATCCGGGATGCTCTGCGGGAGTTGCCATTGTCGTTGAACCGTCCGGGCTAACGGCATGCGATGTGTTCGGGTTTGGCGTCGGTTGGTACACCTTGTGGTGGTGTCAGCCAGTCTGCTGCCGGCTTGGTTGCAGGCGGAGTCTGTGGTCTGGAAAGTCAGCAAGGATCAGGATTATCTGTACCTGGCTGGCACCGTGGCCATACTGCCAGAGCGGGAGTTTGCCTTACCGGCGGCTATTGAGGCCGCCTACCACGAAACCAACCGGCTGATCCTGGAAGTACAGCTGCCGCAAAGCCCGGATACGCAGAGCATGCTTACCTTATTGCAAGCTTTGCATTATTCAGAGGGAGAGCAACTGTTGCCTCTATTAACCGCAGAAACAAGGCAACAGCTGCAGCAGCATCTGCTGGCAGCCGGTGTGGATTTGCTGCAACTGAATGACTACAAACCAGCCATGGTAACGGTGCAACTTTTGGCCATTGAAAAGCAACGCCTGCAACTGAGCGGATTTGCCGTGGCTGAGCATCTTGCTGCCCAAGCTCGCAAAGAGGGTCGGGTGATCGACTACCTCGAAAGTTTTGAGCAGCAACTGCAGTTGCTGGCAACTTTGGGGCAGGGTTATGAAGAGGAATTTATCCGGGCCAGTCTGCTGCAAGCTGAACGCTTTGCCAGCGATTACCACCGCCAGCTGGATGCCTGGCACAGCGGGGACTTGCAGCAACTTGCTCCATTTCTGCATTGGTGGCAACAAAATGATCCGGTCACTTATCAGCGCATGTTTTGTCAGCGTCAGCAACACTGGGTTGAACGCATCAAGACCTTTTTCGACAACGGTTATCAGGAATTGGTACTGCTGGATGTGCTGCACTTGGCTGGCGAGCAGGGCATATTGGCCCAACTGCAAGCGCAGGGCTATCGGGTAAAGCCCTTAATGAAACCTGATTAATGTATTGATTTTAATGAAAGTTATACCTTGGTTACAGCGAAATCATGCTTTCATCCGCTGCCTGTTATCGGTAAGGCGTGATGAGCGGGTTAGGCTTGTAGCCAATGACAAAACACCAAAAAAGGATGCAACAATGAACAAAAAACAATTTCGATTAAAAGCAGTGAGTTTGGCTTTATTGGCTGCCAGCGGCAGCATCGGGTTGCTTAGTGGCTGCAGCAGCACAGCGACCCAAACGATTGCAGCGGAGCAGCCCGCTGCTCAGTCCATTATCACCAGCCCGAACGATGCGCGGCAGTACAAAGCCATCATCCTGCCCAATCAGCTGCAGGTGGTGTTGGTGTCGGACCCTGCAGCGGAAAAATCGTCCGCAGCGCTCAGTGTCGATGTAGGCTGGCTGAACGATCCCAAGGAACAACAGGGGCTGGCGCACTTTTTGGAGCACATGCTCTTTATGGGCACTGAGCGTTTTCCGGATCCGGATGGTTTTATCAATTTTATGAGCCAGCACGGTGGTACCTACAATGCATTCACCAACCAGCTCACCAACTACATGTTTGAAATCAACAACAGCCATTTTGATGAAGCGCTGGATCGCTTTTCCGACTTTTTCAAATCACCGCTGTTGCTGCCGGATTACATTGAAAAAGAGCGCCATGCGGTGCACTCCGAGTGGTCGATGATGCGGACCCAGGATGGCTGGGCCATGATGGCTTTAGGAGCCAAGTTGCTAGGCGACCACCCGGCTAATCAGT
>JAFIFR010000195.1 GCA_020831935.1 Alkalimonas sp. | reverse complement strand
GGTGGTTTCTTCCCGCACGCAGGTTCAGCCCCGTTGCATTACAGCGGCCAAATGGAAGTACGGCAGATCATCGCTGCCTATACCCGCGAGCAGGCTGCAGACCATCCAGATGCCATCCCGGTACGTTTTGAGCAAAACTGGCAGTTGCAGTTGCCATCGGCTGCCCGGGTTGAATTTCGCAGCAGCGGGCTGGATGCAGCGCAAACCAAAGCAGAGCAGCACCCCAGGGTGCGCTTCCTTGGCCTGGATGACGAAGGCTATGGACGTTTCCGCTACCTGCCGGAGTTACAGCCTTGAGCGATCAGAATGCCATCCGGCTGAATAAATACATCAGCGAGACCGGTATTTGCTCGCGCCGCGAAGCCGACAGGCTGATTGAGCAGGGGCAGGTTCGAGTCAATGGCATGCCAGCCGAGACTGGCATGAAAGTTAGCGATGCTGACAGCATTACGGTGGCGGGCAAGCCGCTTAAAGCCAAGCCCAAAGCCGTTTATCTGGTGTACCACAAGCCGGTGGGGGTAGTCTGCACCACCGACACGGCCGTGAAAGGCAATATTGTCGACGCGGTGGGCTATTCAGAGCGGATTTTCCCGATAGGACGGCTGGATAAACCCTCATCCGGACTGATTTTGTTGACCAACGATGGTGACATCGTCAATAAGATCCTGCGGGCGGGCAATGCGCACGAGAAAGAGTACCTGGTCAGTGTGGATAAACCGATTAACCGTCAGTTTTGTCAGCGGATGGCGGCTGGCGTGCCGATCCTTGGCACGGTCACCAAGCCGTGCAAGGTGACGCAAATTGGTCCGGATCGGTTTTCCATTATCCTGACCCAAGGGCTCAACCGGCAAATCCGCCGGATGACGGCCTATCTTGGCTTTGAAGTCACCCGGTTAAAGCGCATTCGCATCATGAGCATTCAGCTGGCCGATTTAAAACCCGGCCAGTGGCGTGAAGTCACCCCGGCTGAGTTTGCCTTGCTCAGCGATTTGTTGAAGGACTCGGTTAAAACCGAAGAGGCTTCGCAAGGAGCTGGAGCCGGCATCAAGAAGCGAGGCCACCAACCGCGCATCGAGCGGCCAAAACGTCAGTACCGTTCGGGCTAGTCTGATCAGGCAGCCCGTTTCAGATTTGGGGGCAGGGCACTGCTTTAATCCTGCAGCGCCTGATACAAAGTGCGGATCCAGCGCTCTTCAGTAATAAAGCTCCAGTGCCAGGCTTGCCATTCCTCGCCCAGACCGCGCTCTAACATGGCGTCGAGTGATAGCCCTTCGGCTTGGTACTGTTTGACCTGGGCAAAGGTGGCTTCCATCATCTGCAACTCACGCTTCAGTCCTGCCCTGTTGGTGAGCGCGCCATGGCCTGGGATCACCTGAAAATCATCATCAATGCGCTCAATCACCAAGCGGGTCACGGCTTTGTATGCCTGAAAGTTACCGCCGGCATTGGTATCGACAAAAGGGAAGCGGCCTTCAAACATCAGATCGCCCATATGCACCACCTTGGCATCGTGAAACCAGACGATGGTGTCGCCATCGGTATGGCTGGGCTGCATGGCGGTCAGTACGATGTGATGGCCGTTCATATGCAGGCTCAATTGGTCGGTAAAGGTCAGGTTGGGCAGCCCTTCTGTGGGGAAATTGCTGTCGGCTTGCAAACGCTTACGGACATTGTCGTGAGCGATAATGCGGCTATCTGCGGCCAGTTTGGCATTGCCGCCGACATGATCGCCATGAAAGTGGGTATTCACCAGCACTTGCAGCCTTTGTCCTGGGGCTAACGCACTCAGTTTGGCTTCAATCTTGCCAGCCATTTCGGCAAATTGAGCATCGATCAGCAAGATGCCATCCTCGCCCGTCAGGGCGGCCATATTGCCGCCAGCACCTGTCAGCATGTAAAGCCCCGGTGCCAGCTCGGTTGCGTCAACCTGCACATCGGCAAAGCGATCCGCCAGGGCTTTGGGGAGAAGCATGCTGGCTAATACAACGAATAGGGTAAGCAAATATGAAAAGCGCATACAGGGTTCCTTTTGGATTAAAAAGCAGTAGTATTCAAGCTTAGTGAACTTCAGCTGCTTTGGTTCTTTTTTGTCAAAAAATACGCTTAAGCCAATTACTGTCAATTCAGGGCCGCGCTTACCAGGTCTTGCCGCTAGTTATCTGCGGGCTTTGCTGGCTAGCGGCAACCGGGATACTGTGCCTTTGCAGGCCTGCGCTTTGCTTCCTCAGCAGTTGACGCATCAGTTGTCGGATTATCGGACTTTGTGCCAATGGCCTTTAGAGAGTTTGCCACCCTGCTTGTTGCAGCTTGCCAGTTTTCCCTTACAGTTAAAAATTTTGACCCACCCCCGATTTGCAAGCCCAGCCATGGGGTTGGTGCACCTTGAAAATGAGATTAGCTGTTTTGGTGAGCTGGTTGCGGGGAGTGCTGTAGCTTTTCGTTGTGTCAGTGAGCCGGTGCAGTCGCACGAGAAAGGGCAAACCATTGCGCTGGTGACCGAAGCAAAGCAGGGTGAGGCGTTGGTCTGGCGCAGCAGGGCTGTCTATTTGCAACGTCAACGCAAGGCTGGGGCGCGCGACCTGCAGCGGCAGGGCGATTCTTTCGCAGGCTATGCAAATCAAAGCGCCCAGTGGGCTTTGCCACGCAGTTTGGGTTGGCGTTACGGCCGGCTTTCCGGTGATCTGAACCCCATTCATCTGCACCCCTGGTGTGCCCGCTTGTTTGGCTTTAAAAGCAACATTGCGCATGGGATGTGGAGCAAGGCCCGCTGTTTGAGCGAGCTGGCTGCTCAAGATGTGTTGCTGGAGTTGCCCTATCGGGTGGCGGTGCGCTTTGCCAAGCCAATTTTGCTGCCGGCTCAGGTCCAGTGTCATTGGCAGCCAGCTGGCGAGGGGCTTGATTTTGCGCTGCTATCGTCCGATGGCACCCTTTGTCATTTAACCGGTCGGGTCGAGCCGCTGAGCCGCGAAATGTGAACGTGATTGGCTGGGAAAGCTACGAGTGTTGGTGAAAAACACCAACTTGTGGTGTTTCACAAAACAGCCTAAGCTAGCTAAGTGCTGTAACTTGCTGATATATATGCACTGATAGAAATGGCATACTTGCTGCTTCGCCAGGCTAGAATGATAAACATCAAGGATAGAACAATGGGATTGTTTCGCTTCATTTTTAATGTACTGTGGTTTGTGCTGGGTGGTTTCGTGATGGGCCTGGCCTGGTGGCTGGCTGGTTTGATTTGCTTTATCAGCATCATCGGTATTCCGTTTGGACGCTCCTGCTTTGTGATTGGCCAAATGGCGTTCTGGCCCTTTGGCAAAGAAAGCATCAACCGGCGGTACATCAACCGGGTTGAAGACATTGGCACCGGCGCTTTAGGCAGCCTGGGCAACATCATCTGGTTTATTTTTATCGGCATTTGGCTGGCGATAGGGCATCTGTTGCATGCTCTGGTTTGCTTTATCACCATCATCGGTATTCCGTTTGGCCTGCAGCACCTGAAGCTGGCCGCATTAACCGTTGCGCCTATTGGCCAAACGATTGTGAGTAAGGCTTAAATGACACCTTAGCTCAATCAATGAAAGTGTCTTTGCGGCTGAAGAAACTCTGATTTACTTCAGCTGCCCTTTCGGGTCTTGACGGCCATGCAAGACACGAATGATCTCAATTTTGTTGCTACTCACGCAGTAAAACAGGATATGACTTTCGATTGGCAGGCTTCTGATGCCGGGGAATAACTCGGGCCGCTCAACACCCAATAGTGGCTGCTCGGTCAGCAACCAAAGCTGGCTTTTAAGATGTTCCAGATAGTTCTCGGATTGAAGCTGGCCCCACCGACGAAGACCATATTGATAGATGTCTTTCAGATCATTTTTTGCTGCTGGTGCTATAACCAGCTGGTAAATGACCATAAAAATCAGTCTTTGATGTCTTCAAACAAGGCATCAAGTACAGCACTGGATTTAATGACAATGCCATCGCCTTGCGCGAGTTGTTCTATGCCAACATGAAGTTGCTGACGTAACTGTGCTAACTTAACTTCGTGGATCCAGTCTTCATGCGTGTCCATAAAGCGCAATGCTTCCCGAATCACTTCACTGGCATTATTGTACATGCCACTTTCAACCTTTGCCTTAACGCGTGATTCCAATTCCGGTGTCAGTGAGATATGCATAATGGCCTC
>JAFIFR010000006.1 GCA_020831935.1 Alkalimonas sp. | reverse complement strand
ATATCGATGCCTACCATCATTGGAGACTGCTTTTGGAACAGTTGTTTTATCATAGCAACACACAGCCGTAGTGATTACATTTGTTATTGTTATACAATGTAGCTTAGATCCTTTTTAAAGGAATAAAAAGAGTTTATTCAAAAACAAACAACTATATACTAGTAGTTTAGTGTCAAAATTGACCGTTGTAACTGAGGCGATTGGGTGTCCTGGCTAAAAAAAATACTGATTTTGTGCCTGACTGGGCTTGTTGTCGCCATCCTGGGGGTGGCCGCAGCTTACTGGTATGTGAAGGATGATCTGCCTGATGTAAGGCAGTTGCAAGATGTCCGTTTGCAAACCCCAATGCGGGTTTTTACCGCCGATGGTGAGCTGATGTCGCAGTTTGGCGAGCAGCGCCGTATTCCTCTCACACTGGATCAAATGCCCCCGCAACTGATTGAGGCCTTCCTGGCTACAGAAGACAGTCGCTTTTACGATCACCCAGGCTTTGACGTGATTGGCATGATGCGGGCCGCCCTTGTGGTCGCCAGCACCCGCGATGCAACCCAGGGGGCCAGTACCATCACCCAACAATTGGCGCGAAATTTCTTTTTGACCCGGGAAAAGAAAATCATCCGGAAAATTAAAGAAATTTTCCTGGCAGTCAAAATTGAGCGGGTGCTGAGCAAAGATGAAATCCTCGAGTTGTACCTCAATAAAATCGAACTCGGCCATCGTGCCTTTGGCGTCGGTGCTGCGGCTCAGGTGTACTTTGGTAAAACCGTCGATGAGCTCACCTTGGATGAAATCGCCATTATCGCAGGCTTGCCCCAGGCACCATCCGTACTAAACCCTGTCCGTTCGCCAACCAATGCGCGCAATCGACGCAACATTGTGCTCGGTCGGATGCTGACGATGAATTACATTACCGAGCAGGAGTACCGCGAGGCGCTGCAAGCGCCGGTGATCAGCCGCCGCCATGGCGCCCAGATCACCGCCTCCGCCCCTTACGTCGCCGAAATGGTCCGACAGCAAGTGGTGGATATGTATGGCGAAGACTTTGCCTACAGTGCAGGCTTGCAAGTGCATACCACCGTGAGCAAACCGATTCAGGATGCAGCCCGTCGCGCCGTGCAGCAAAATCTGTACGACTACGATGAGCGCCATGGGTACCGGGGGCCGGAAGCCGAGTTATGGCAACAGGATGACGAAGAAGGCCAGGATGCCTGGCCTGAATCCGAGCTGCTGCGCTATTTAGCCGGGCAAAGCAGCCTGGAAGATCTGCTGCATGCGGTGGTGCTTGCTACCGAGGAACAGACAGCTCAGGTGCTGATGGCCGATGGCCAGCACATCACTCTGCCCTGGGAAGGGTTAAAGTGGGCGCGAAGTTTTATCAGCGATCACCGCCAGGGGCATGCGCCCAGACAAGCAGCGGATATTCTGCAGCCCGGCATGCACATTCGGGTGCGTCACAATGGTGAGCATTGGCAACTGAGTCAGGTACCAGCTGCCAGCAGTGCCTTCGTCGCGATGGATCCCAACACCGGCGCCATTCAGGCCCTGGTTGGTGGCTTTAGCTTTGCCCAAAGCCAGTTTAACCGGGCAACGCAGGCCAAGCGCCAGGTCGGTTCTACCATCAAGCCCTTTATCTATTCAGCTGCACTGGAGCATGGTTATACCCTGGCTTCCATTGTCAACGACGCCCCCATTCACCATTGGGACCAGGGAGCGGGCATTGCCTGGCGTCCCAGAAACTCTCCGGCGGTGTACGATGGCCCTATCCGGGTACGGGAAGCCCTGGCCAAGTCCAAGAACGTCGTTTCGGTGCGCTTAATGCGTGGTGTCGGTCTGGACGAGACCATTGCCCACCTGCGTAACTTTGGTTTTGCCGAGCAGGATTTGCCACGCAATGAAACTCTCTCTTTGGGCTCTGCGTCGTTAACGCCGCTGGAGCTGGCCAATGGCTATGCCGTTTTTGCCAACGGCGGCTATCTGGTTGATCCCTATGTCATTGACCGCATCTACAACGAGGAAGGCGAGCTGATTTACCAGCACCAGCCCAGGATTGCTTGTCCTGAGTGCCAGCAGGAAGCAATAGAGCAGCCGGCTGAGCTGGACAGTGAAGCTCAACTGGCTCAGTTGTTTGCTACCCTGGATGCCGAACAGGAAGACACCGACAACGCAGCTGTACCTGCAGCTCCGCAAGTCCTAAGTGAACAAAATGCTTTTTTAATTCGCGAAGCACTCAAGACCAGTATTTGGGGCGGTGGCAACTGGAACCGCGGCACCGGCTGGAATGGTACCGCCTGGCGTGCACAAAGCTTGCAGCGGCGTGATTTGTCCGGGAAAACCGGTACCACCAACGACTCCAAGGACACCTGGTTTGCCGGTTTCAATCGCCAGCTGGTCGGCATCAGCTGGGTTGGCTTTGACGATGCCAACCGCAGTTTGGGCCGGGCCACCTGGAATGCCAACCTTGGTCACGATCAAAGCAGCGGCCTTGAAGCAGGTGCCCGCACCGCCCTGCCAGCCTGGATCAGCTTTATGCAAGTGGCCATGCAGGATATGGCCGCCGATCCGGCAGAGCCCCCTTCGGGTATCAGCTCAGTGCGGATCGATGCTGAGACGGGCTTGCTAAGCCGCGCCAATGATCACACCAGCATGTTTGAGTTTTTTATACGCGGTACCGAACCCAGTCAGCATGCCCAACCGGGCGCGCCCAGCTTCTCTTTTGATGATGAAGCACCTGACACCGAGCTGCTGGAGCTCTTTGATTAAACCGCAGCGTCCAGCCGCTCAAAAAAAACGGCCAGCGCAACTGCTGGCCGTTTCTTCCCGCACTTAACCTCACTGCAGCTGTGCTGTGAACCAGGCTTTGGCTGCGGCTAAAGCGGCCTGCACCTGCTCTGGGCTGGTGCCACCCAATGCATTACGCCTGGCCATGCCGGCTTCAAGTGTTAGCGCCGGATAGACGTCGTCGGCAATCTGTGGGCTGATCTGCTGCATCTGTGCCAATGGCAACTGTTCCAGCGGTAGTTGCTGCTGCGATGCCAGCAACACCAACTGACCGGACAAATGATGGGCATCACGAAACGGAATGCCCTTGCCGACCAGATAATCCGCCAGGTCGGTGGCGTTGCTGTAACCAAGCTCTGCTGCCTGGCGGCAGACATCGGCTTTGACCGTTAAGTGCGGTAGCACCGTGGCCAATACCTGCAACGACTGCTGCCACTGCTGCATCAGCTCAAAAAAGCCTTCTTTGTCTTCCTGCATGTCTTTGTTGTAAGCCAGTGGCAAGCCTTTCAGCACATGAATAATCGCCACCAGCTGGCCTAAGATGCGGCCACTTTTTCCGCGCAGCAACTCAAATACATCCGGGTTTTTCTTTTGCGGCATCAAGGAGGAGCCACTGCTGATGGCATCGCCCAGCTTAAAAAAACCGGCTTCGCCCGAGCAGAAAAAAATCACATCTTCGGATAAACGCGAGACATGCGTCATGCACAAACTGGCGGCTGCCGACAACTCAACCACAAAGTCACGATCCGACACTGCATCCAGGCTATTGGCAGCAGCAGCCTCAAAACCCAGTTGCTGCGCCAGCCAGCTGCGGTCCACCGGTACACCAGTGCCCGCCAGAGCACCGGCCCCAAGTGGACACACATTCAGGCGCTTGCTGGCATCGTCCAAGCGGCCCAGATCGCGTTTCAGCATCTCGACATAAGCCAACGCCCAATGCGCCACCATCACTGGCTGAGCGCGTTGTAAATGGGTGTAACCCGGCATCACAGCACTACCGGCCGCTTCAGCAAAATTCAGCAGCGCCTGAATGCTGCCCAGCAAACTGCTGCGAACCCCAGTCGCAGCGGTCCGGGTCCAGAGCCGCAAATCGGTTGCCACCAGGTCGTTGCGGCTGCGGCCGGTATGCAGCTTACGCGCCACCGCGCCGAGGCGCTCCGTTAGTTGGCTTTCCACCCAGCTGTGAATGTCTTCTTCACCACTGGTCACCGGCAAGGTCGGCTCTGCCAGCAGCTCATCGGCCAGTTGCTGCAACGCCTGTTGCAGCTGCTCGGCTTCCTCTGCAGCAATCAAGCCCGCTTGCGCCAGACCCGCGGCCCAGACTTTGGAAGCGGCAATATCCTGCTGCGCCAGTTGGTAGTCAAAGCGGATGGAGTCATTAAATGCCTTGAACTCCTCCAGCGTCGCCTCGGTAAAACGCCCGCCCCACATCGCCATAATCAGGACTCCTGTGCTTTGCTGTCAGCCGCATGACTGTCCGCTGCATGCATGGCGCGGATCCGACTGGCCAGGCTGTACAGGCGAATAAAACCGGCCGCATCCTGCTGATTGTAGACTTCATCGTCTTCAAAAGTCGCGAAGGCTTCCGAATACAGACTGTGAACCGAGCGACGTTTCGCCACTGTGACCCGACCTTTGTACAACTTAACCACCACATCGCCGGTCAGCAGTTGCGCCAAACTACTCGCCGCCGCCAACAGCGCATCTTTTAAGGGGGTAAACCAGCGGCCATCGTACACCAGCTGCGCGAATTTCAGGCCAATTTCCTCGCGGTAATTCAGCGCTGTCCGATCATACACCAACGCTTCCAGACCCTGCAGCGCCGCCAACAAAATGGTGCCGCCCGGCGTTTCATAGCAGCCACGGGATTTCATGCCCACCAAACGGTTCTCAACAATATCAATCCGGCCGATACCATGCTCAGCACCAATGGCGTTTAACAACGTCAGGGCATCCACCGGCTCCAGTGCCTGACCATTGACTTTGCACAGTTCACCTTCGGCAAAGGATAACTCAACATAGGCAGGGTGATCGGGTGCCTGCTCTGGTGATTTGGTCCAGGTCCAGACTTGCTCGGACGGCTCACACCAGGGATCTTCCAGCTCACCGCCTTCGTGTGAAATGTGCCACAAGTTGGCATCCCGACTGTAGATTTTGGTCGCCGAGGAGGTGGTTGGGATCTGCTTTTCAGCCAGGTAATCCAACAAGGACTGACGGGAAGTGAAGTCCCATTCCCGCCAGGGAGCAATCACTTTGAGCTGCGGTGCAAGCGCAGCAAAGGCCCCTTCAAAGCGCACCTGATCGTTGCCCTTGCCGGTACAACCATGACTGAGCGCATCGGCACCCACCTTTAAAGCCAGCTCAACCTGAGCCCTGGCAATCACCGGGCGCGCCATCGAAGTACCCAGCAGGTACTGGCCTTCGTAGACCGCCCCGGTTTTTAAGGTTGGATACACCACTTCGCGCATCAGTTCGTCACGCAGGTCCACCACGTAGCAGCTGGAAGCACCGGAGGCAATGGCTTTTTCTTCCACTCCGGCCAGCTCCTCATCGCCCTGTCCAACATTGGCCACAAAAGCCACCACTTCACAGCCATAATTGTCTTTTAACCAAGGCACGATGGCCGAAGTATCCAAACCACCGGAGTACGCCAATACGACTTTTTTTACACTCATCTCGCACCTCATGCTAAAAGTTGGATCAGCACCGCATTTTGCGCGTGCATTCTGTTTTCCGCTTGTTGCAACACCAAAGAAGCCTGGCTGTCCAACAGCTCACTGGTCACTTCCTGGCCCCGATGGGCTGGCAGGCAATGCATCAGGTAGCCGATATCCAGTCGCGCCAGCACCTCACTGGACAACTGATAGGCGCCAAAGCGCTGCTGCTGCTCTGCGGCATCCATCGAGTCCCCCATCGACACCCAGGTGTCGGTGTAAATCGCCTGGCTGCCATGGGCTTCGGATAAATGGTGGCTCAGTGTCAGTTTGGCGCCGGTTTTGGCGGCCAGTAACTGGGCCTGTTGCAGCACATGACCATCGGGTCCGTGGTTCGGTGGCGTAATCACCACCAGCGACATGCCGGCCAGAGCAGCGCCCAGCATCAGCGAGTGACAAACATTGTTGCCATCCCCGACAAAGGCTAGCTGCACTTTGCGTAAATCGCCAAAGGTCTCTTGCAAGGTCAATAGATCGGCCAGCGCCTGACAGGGATGGTACAGATCGCTGAGAGCGTTGATCACCGGGATCCCACTGCTGGCTGCAAGTTTCTCCAGCGTGCTCTGCCGGTACACCCGGGCGACAATGGCGTCGGTCCAACAGGCCAGATTACGGCCAAAGTCTTCCACCGTTTCGCGACCACCCAGGTCGCCGTTTTGCTGATCAAGATAGACGCTGTGGCCGCCCAGTTTCTGAATACCAACATCAAAACTGACCCGGGTTCGCAGCGAGGGTTTCTCAAACAACAGCGCGATGCTTTTGCCAGCCAGTGCCTGCTGATACGCGGCAGGTTGCTGTTTTACCTGCAATGCCAGCTGCAGCAGTTGCTGCAATTGTTCCGGATTAAGCTCCTGCAGCGAAAGGAGTTGATGCATGGATGTCATAAGCGTACTCATTCGTTTTTTTAGGGATCAATGCGGGTTCCTACCGCCTGACCAGCCAACAAAGGCAGCAACAGTTCCGGCTGTTGCCAGCCTGCCACCACGATCGGACGTTGCAATGCCTGAGCGGTGTCCAGGGCCGCATCCAGTTTCACTTTCATGCCGCCTTTAATAACGCCCTCTGCCACCAATACCTTGGCCTCGGCAGCACTGAGCTTAGTCATTACACGACCATCGTCTTGCAGAATACCGGGCACATCGGTCAGCAGCAGCAAGTCGCCCTGCAGTAATTGACACAAGGCAGCTGCCGCCAAATCGGCATTGACGTTCAGCAGGGCGCCGTCGTAGTGACCAATCGAGCTTAGCACTGGGGTAAAGTGTTGCTGCAATAAGCTTTGCAGCAAGGCTGGCTGTCCTGGCAATGCTTTGGCGACAGCGCCCAGCGCTGGGGTGCGCTCAAAGCGGCAACTGCCACCGGCTCCCAGTGTCAGGCCGACAGGTGCCAACCCGGCCTGATCCGCCAGCGCCACCAGCTCGGCGTTGACCGCACCGGCCAAAGCACCGGCAATCACCGGCATCTGTTCTGGTGGCGAAACCCGCTGGCCATCGACTTTCTCGGTGACAAAACCAAAGGTGTGCAACCAGCTTTCGACCTGAGCGCCGCCGCCGTGTACCAGCAACAGTGGCCGGTTGGCTTTTATTTGCTGACAAACAGCCAGCAGTTCAGCAATAGCCTTAGGCTCCTGCAGCAGACGCCCTCCAAGTTTCACCACCAAAGGCGTTGATTCAGTCACGGAACCCTCCTGCCAACAGGCCAGTCGGCTCGTCAAACCCAAATTTCAGGTTGGCCAGTTGCACCGCTTGTGCCGCTGCGCCTTTTAACAGGTTATCGATGGCCGACACCACCACCAGCTGCTGACCATCCTGCTGCCAGTAAAGATCGCAAAAAGCGGTACCAGCCACATCGGCCACATTGGGGGAGCGCTTGACTAAGCGCACCATCGGCTTGTGCTGATAACAATGTTGATAGGCCGCGCTGACATCCGCCGGACTGACTCCGGACTTTAAACCAACACTGATGGTGGCCAGAATGCCCCGCTTAAAATTTCCCAGGTGTGGGGTAAAGACCACAGAGCACCCTAGTGTCTGTTCAATTTCCGGCCGGTGCCGGTGGCCGAAAAAGCCGTAGGCCGCTAAACCCACTTCACAAAAGGAGGTGCTGAGGCTGGCTTTACGGCCGGCACCGGAGACACCACTGATCGCACTGATCACCGGTACAGCGCCTTCGGCTATAAGGCCGGCGCGAACCAATGGCAACAAGGCCAGTGCCGACGCGGTTGGGTAACAGCCCGCCACAGCAAACAGGGACTGCGCTAGCTGGTCGGTTGGTATCCACTCGGCCAAGCCGTAAGGGGCTTGTGCCAGCAGATCCGGATGCGCATGATCGTAGCCATAAAATTTGGGGTACAAAGCAGGGTCTTTTAACCGGAAGGCACCGGATAAATCAAACACCACCAGGCCCGCAGCCAGCAGTTTCGGTGCCAGGGCTTCACTTGCCTCGTGCGGCAAGGCCAAAAAGGCCAGCTCGGCGCGCTCAGCTAGCCCTTCCAACAGGGTGTCCTGCCACGGCAGGACCTGCAGCTCCAGCTGACCAGTGTAGCGTGGGTACAACGAAGAAAAGGCTTCAGGTTCCCGCCCCGCCGATGCATAAGCAGCCACCAGCTCGATGGCCGGATGCTGACTGAGCAGCTGCACCAGCTCAGCACCACTGTAGCCGGCAGCGCCCAGCACGATAGCCCGTTTTTTAGACAAGACAATAGATTGAGATGACGACATCAGCAGCCTTCCATACTAGGATAAGCCGTCAGTCTACGGATTGAGGCAGCAAAACACAAGAATTATTATGCTGTTTTTGTGAATTTCTACCCAAAAAGGCAGAGTGTCAAATAATCAGTCTGCCGGCCTTCCATGACCGACAGATGACAAGCCAGCTTTAGGCGCTCGCACTCACCGGCCGAACGCCCAGCAGGTGACAGATGGCGTAGCTCAATTCACTGCGGTTTAAAGTATAAAAATGGAAGTGATCCACCCCTTCCCGGCTCAGTACTTTCACCATTTCCATCGCAATATTGGCCGCCACCAAATTGCGGGTGGTGGCATCCTGCTCCAACCCTTCGTAGGCTTTGTGCATCCAGCCTGGCACTGCCACGTTGGTCAAACCAGCAAATTTGAGCAATTGCTTGAAGTTGGTGACTGGCAAAATCCCCGGAATAATATCCACATCGATGCCCACAGCAGCACAGCGATCGCGGTAGCGCAAAAACTTTTCCACGTCGAAAAAGAACTGGGTAATGGCACGCGAAGCACCGGCATCCACTTTGCGCTTTAAATTCAGCAAGTCAAACTGAGCATTGGGTGCTTCCGGATGAACCTCCGGATAGGCAGCCACCGAGATGTCAAAGTCCGCAACCGAGCGCAAAATTTCAACCAGATCTGCCGCATAAAGCCCGGGTTTTTCTGTGGTTCCGGGCGGCAAGTCACCACGCAAGGCGACAAGGTGACGAATGCCGTTGTCCCAGTAATCGCGGGCAATTTGCTTCAGCTCATCGACGCTGGCATCGACACAGGTCAAGTGCGGGGCAGCAATCAAGCCCGTGCGCTGCTTGATGGATTTGATGATGTCGTGGGTACGGTCACGCTCACCGGAGTTGGCGCCATAGGTTACCGACACAAAGCTTGGTGCCAAGGGTGCCAACCGCTCTATCGATTGCCAGAGGGTTTGCTCCATCTGTTCGGTTTTGGGTGGGAAAAATTCAAAGCTGACTTTGGCTCTTCCTTGAACATCTTGCAGGTTACGATTGATCGCATCTAAAAACTGGGCATTGGCAAAGGACATTTACGACAACCTCGATGAATAGGCAGCAGCGGGCAACTGCTGACAAAGCTGTGCCAGATCGGCATGCACGCCGCCTGCAGTTACGGTACGACCGGCACCGGGTCCTTTGATCACCAAAGGCAACTCCTGGTACCAGTCGGATTCAATCACAAATACATTGTCACAAGGTAAAATGGCCGCCAGCGGATCACTGGCCGGCACCTGCACTAAGCGAACTCTGGCCTGGACACCGGCTTTGTTTAGCGACAGCTCACCGACATAGCGTAGCTGCAAGCCTTGCTGCTGCGCTTGTTGCCAGGCGGCCTGCATCAGCGCATCGAATTCAGCGCGCTGTTGCCAGAATGCCTGCCAACTGTCACCGGCCAGTGATTCAGGCAGCAAAGGCTCCAGTGCAATATCATCCAGCTCCAACGAGCACCCCATGGTACGCGCCAACACCAGCAACTTACGCTGCACATCACGGCCAGATAAGTCTTCGCGCGGATCCGGCTCGGTGTAACCCAGCTCTCTGGCTTGCAGCAGCAGATCGGAAAAGGCACTGCTGCCATCGTACTGACACAGCAACCAGGACAAGGTGCCGGAAAAAATGCCACTGATCCGGCGTACCTGATCGCCAGCGCTGCTAAGCTCCTGCAAAGCACGTTGCACCGGCAAACCGGCGCCAGCCGTGGTATTGCTGTACCAATGCAGCTGCTGCTGGTCCAAACGGGCCAGAATGGCCTGATACTCGGCTTCTGGCAAGGTAACACCTTGCTTGTTGGCACTGATGAGATGACAACCCGCCTCAATAAAAGACGGGTACTGCTCGGCCAGTTGTTGGCTTGGGGTTAAGTCGATTAGAACCTTTGGCCCCTTCAGCTGAGCGATTTCGGCCAGCAAGGCCTTCTGATCCAATGGCCTGCCCTGCTGCATTTGCTGCGCCAGCTCTTGACCGCTGTCTGGTGCAAACACCATCTGACGCGAATTAAACAGCACCGCCAAGCGCAGTGCATGGCTGTGACAACGCTGCTGATGCCCTGGCAGTAACCGCAAAAACTCGGCGCCGACATTGCCGGTGCCGGCGACGATCAATTGAACTTCCGGGCGGGGCTGAGTACAGCATTGATGCAACTGGGCAAGATTCACTGCAGATAACTCCTGGTCGAACAGCCAGATGGCCAGTTCATGGTTTTGATAACGATGCGCCGGGGCCAGCCGCTTCACACAAGCCGCTACATCGGCTGGCAAGTCTGCTTGCTGTACCTGAGCGGGTTTTAACCAGGCGACGGCATAATAGCGACTGGTGTCATGCACGGCATGCACCTGATGCTTGGCCAGCAGTTGCACCGCCTCATCGGCGACCTTGGCCGGCAACAACCAAACATGAGCATCGCAGCTTTGTGGCAGCGCAATCACTGGCTGATGCAAAGCATTGGCCAGCCAGCTGGCATTCAAGCCATGCAATTGATGCATGCTTAGCAGCACCATGTCGTGCAAGTCGGTGACAAAGCTGGCCAAACAATCGGCATCCGGCAGAATATGGCAGCCGCAGTGCTCCGGTTCAAAGCTGGAGCGCACCAGCAATTTGGTCTGGCTGTTGTGCAGTGGCGATAAGGTGCGGGCATGCAGCACCGGGTTGCCAAGCTCGGCCAGCAAACAGGCCTGGCGCCAACTGACCTGCTGATACGGCACTGCAGCCGGCAGACGACGAGGATCGCCACTGTAGATGGCATCAACGTCGGTCCAGATGGTCACTTGCTCTGCCTGCACCAGTCGGCCAAGAATGGTGGCGGAGTAATCGCTGCCATTGCGCCCCAGCGTCAGACTGTTGCCCGCCAGGTCCCGACCAATGAAGCCGGTGACCACCCGGATACCGGGCTGGCAAAGCGCTTGTAAGTCGTGCTCGGATTGATCCCAGCGGACTTGCTGACCATCCACCGTCAAAAACTGCCGACTGTCGAGCCAATCGGCCGCCAGCCCCAGCTGGCGCAGTAAACGGCTCAGCAACAAGGCCGATACCGATTCCCCCAACGCCAGCACATCGGCAGCACGGCCAGCCTGCGCCAGCTCTGGCAACACCACCAACCATTGTTGCAGCTGAGCCAATACGTCGCTTTGCTCAGGCTCGGTCAGGCTTTGCTGCACTAGCGTGGTCAGGCTGTGCTGCACTTCGGCTAGAACCGGCTCCAGCGCTTCGCCACGGGCCGCCAAATCCAGCAACTGGCACAGTTGGTCCGTGGTTTTACCGGGGGCAGAAACCACCAGCCAGCACTGCTCTGGCGTCGCACAGTGCTGCTGCACTATGGCTGCCACAGCACGAAAACGTCCGGCATCGGCCAGACTGGTTCCACCAAATTTATGCACCTGAGCCGAACCCGCCCAGTGTGCTGTCGTTAAAGCTTGTGTTGTCATGCTGTCACCATAAAGCAGTCAGAGCCGGATTTAACCGGAACGACTGTGAAGATTCTTGCTGCGGCGGCACTTCGGTCGCCTCCGCGTTGCTATTCTTGGCCGAGGCTGAATTCTTGGCTGAGCCCGCCCCGCCAGTTGGCGTCGAGGCTACCTGAATGGCCGCATCCAGCGCCGCAAAGCCTTGGGCCAGATCGGCCAACAGATCCTCAATGCCTTCAATCCCGACCGATAACCGCAGCAGGGTTGGCCCTATGCCGGCAGTTTTCTGTGCTTCCGGGCTCATCGAGGCATGCGTCATGCTGCCGGGATGGCAAATCAGGCTTTCAATGCCTCCCAGGGATTGCGCCAGTGTGAAACAGTGCAAAGCATCCAGAAACACCTGCAACAGCGCCGGCTGCACCGCCAGATCAAAGCTGAGCATGGCCCCAAAGCCTTGCTGCTGAGCCTTGGCAATAGCATGACCCGGATGCTGCGCAAGCCCGGGGTAATACACCTGACTGACCAGCGGCTGTTGCTGCAAAAATTCAGCTATGCGTGCGGTGTTGGCCTGATGCTGCTGCATCCGTGGCAATAAAGTGCGCAAACCACGTAGCGTCAGGTAAGCATCAAAAGCCGCCCCGGTAATGCCCAGACAATTGGCCCACCACTTGAGTTCCTCGCCAATGCTCTGATCGGCGCAAATTAACGCACCGGCCACCACATCGCTGTGGCCATTGATGTACTTGGTGGTGGAGTGCACCACAATATCGGCTCCCAAAGCCAGTGGTTGTTGCAGCACCGGTGTCAGGAAGGTGTTGTCCACCACAACTTTGGAACCAAGCCGCTTGGCCAACTGGCACACCGCCCGGATATCGGTAATCTGCAACAGGGGGTTGCTGGGTGTTTCCAGCCAGATCATCGCAGGCTTGGCGGCCTGAATGCGCTCGGCCCAGTCGGCTTGTTGGAAATTCACAATCTCCAGCTTAAAACTGCGCTTGCGCTCGGCCAGATTGGTAAACAACCGGTAGCTGCCGCCATAGCAATCGTGGGGGATCACCAGGGTGTCTTCCGGCGTTAGCAGTTGCAACGCCAGCACACAGGCGGACATGCCGGTGTTGGTGACAATGGCTTTGGCTCCGCCTTCCAGTTCGGCCAGCGCCTCAGCCAGCAGATCGCGGGTTGGGTTGTTGGAGCGGCTGTAATCATAAGCCCCGGCCTGCCCCAGAGCTTTCAACCGGTAGGTTGTCGTCAGGTACATCGGCGGCGTCACAGCCTCATGGGCAGGATCCTGGGCAATGCCCGCTCTGGCCGCGATGGTGGCAAAGTGACGTTGGCTCATATCAGCTCCACATGATTTTAGATGTTTAGACGTCTAAAAGTATAACCAGATAAATGGCGATGTCAAAACTTTTCTCTGCTAAGATAAAGCTTATTGCTGGATGGCTATTTGACTGAAGCGGTAAAAGAGTTAAAATTTCGGCACTTGCTACCACCCGATGCAGCAATGGATTGAAAGTGCGGGCGGTGAAGCATCCAACGACAACAACTACAAGGTATTGTTATGGCTAAATGGAATGGTGAATACATTCACCCCTATGCGGAACACGGTAAAAAATCCGAACAAGTAAAAAAAATTACGGTGTCCATTCCGCTGAATGTGCTGAAAGTTTTAACCGATGAACGCACCCGCCGTCAGGTCAACAACCTGCGCCATGCCACCAACAGCGAACTGCTGTGCGAAGCGTTTTTGCATGCCTTTACCGGCCAGCCCTTGCCCAGCGACGAGGACTTACGCAAAGACAGCCCACATCAGATCCCACAAGAAGTGCGCGATATCCTGACCAGCATGGGCAAACCCATCCCGGAAATCATCGAAGCCGAAAACGCTGAAGATTAACCCGAGCCCCAGCTAAAAAAACCGCAGCCCTGAGCTGCGGTTTTTTATTCCAGGCTTGCACCAGGTTAAATCCGGGCAACACCAGAGGCGATAGCAGCCTCAGATACGGCTTTGGAAACCCGCTCCAGCAGCCGTGGATCCATCGGCTTGGGAATGATGTACTCCGGGCCAAACTCCAGTGCGACCACATCGGCGGCTTTTAATACCGCCTCAGGCACCGGCTCTTTGGCAATGCTGCGAATTGCTTCTACTGCAGCGATTTTCATTTCATCGTTAATTTCTCTGGCACGCACATCCAAAGCACCGCGGAAGATAAAAGGGAAGCACAGCACGTTGTTCACCTGGTTCGGGTAATCCGACCGACCGGTTGCCATGATGATGTCGCTGCGGCTGGCATGGGCCAACTCTGGTTTAATCTCTGGATCCGGGTTGGAGCAGGCGAAAATAACCGGCTTCTCCGCCATCAACTTAAGAGCTTCCGGTGACAGTACATCCGGCCCGGAGACACCGACAAAGACATCGGCACCATCGAGCGCATCTTCCAGCGTGCGCTTGTCGGTGTTGTTGGCAAACAGCTTTTTGTACTCGTTCAGATCGTCGCGGCGGGTGTGGATCACGCCTTTGGTATCCAGCATGTAAATGTATTCACGCTTGGCACCGCACTTAATCAGCAACTCCATGCAGGCAATGGCGGCAGCACCTGCCCCCATGCAAACAATGGTGGCTTTGCTGATGTCTTTGCCCTGAATTTCAAGTGCATTCAGCATACCCGCTGCAGTGACAATGGCAGTGCCGTGCTGATCGTCGTGAAACACCGGAATATTGCAACGCTTGATCAGCTCTTTTTCAATCTCAAAGCACTCGGGCGCTTTGATGTCTTCAAGGTTGATGCCGCCAAAGGTATCGGCAATGTTGGCCACGGTGTTGATAAACTCTTCGGTGGTGCGATGGCTGACTTCGATGTCGATCGAATCCAGGTTGGCAAAGCGTTTAAACAGCAGCGCCTTGCCTTCCATCACCGGCTTGGACGCCATCGGCCCCAAATTGCCAAGGCCCAGAATGGCAGAGCCATTGGAAATCACCGCCACCAGGTTGCCTTTGGCGGTGTACTTGTACACATCGTTGGGATCTTCGGCAATGCAGCGCACAGGCTCGGCCACGCCTGGGCTGTAGGCCAGAGCCAAATCGCGGACCGTTTCGGCCGGCTTGCTGATTTCAATGCTGATTTTGCCGGGTTTGGGTTCGGCATGGTATTTCAGAGCTTGCGCTTTAAAATCGGACATCGTCGTTTCCTGAATGGGTTGTAGGGTGCATTCGGGTGATGGATTCAGTTCATCACAGGCGGGCTTTGTACAGGGCTGCTATTTTATCCGCGGACGTTGCGGAAAAGAATCGTTGTTCGTCACCTCGTACCAGTCACTGCTGCCATCCAAAGATTAGTGCATTTACTCTGGATGTAAAGCCGTCTGGAATGATTTATAGCAAGTTTTTTCGCCAACGCCAAGCGCCCGGCCGGATAGCGGCTGCTGACGGTGCTAAAGGATGCAGTCAGAATGGATGCTCATGCAGCGCAGCACCCGGCGAGCCTTAGTGGCCCGGCCAAAGGCAGGGTGCGACTGCATAAAATTTTTTTTACTCAGATTCCGACTCATCAACACGAAAAAACCGGATCGACAGCGGGTAATTGGCAATCACCCCCTCTTTGGCTTTGATGGCCCCCAACACCGTGAAGGCAATGGAACAGATCACCAACGCCAACAACATCGGAAAACCAATGATAATGACGGTTAGCAGCAGCGCAATAAAGCCGTACAACACCACACTTAATATCCAGTTAAAAATCACCTTGCCGTGCCGGTCGATGGTGCTGTCTTCATTGCGCGCCAACCACATCACCAAAGGGACCACCCAGCCCAACAGCGGCAAAATAAAGACGCACAGCTGGGCCAGATGCATCAGCATGCTGTAGTGATTGGTTTGCATCACAAACTCTGTCAGCCCATGACTGGGTTGATCAAGGATTTTCTGCTTTTGCTCGGCGTATTCTTGCTCGGTGAGAATGCCCTTTTCCCGCAGTTCGTTCAATTTTTCCAGTCGCTGTAAGTCCATTCGTCACCTGCTTTATTGCTGCGATTTACGGATAATGTAGCCAAGATAATGCCAAACAGCAATGCGCCGTTAACGCTCCCAGTAGGCTTCTTCCAGGCTGTCTTCGCGCTCTGGCAGCCCCTTGCTGAGACGGGAGCCATACTGCACCAGGATTTCATAGCTGACCCGGTTGGCGTATTTGCATATTTGGGCAAAAGAGGAATACGCCAAATAAGGGTACTCGTGTTTGCTGGATTTGGGCTGCAACTGCCGGTGGTGGTGGTTGGCCGCCATATCGTGCAGCAAAGCCGCCAGGGCGCCATCACCGGCCCCGTTGGTGTTGGCTATCCGCTCGGGCCCACCCAGATAGGGATCGATGTGAGAATAGACTTTCAGTGGCTGCTGGCAATCGCGTTTGAGCATTGGCCGGCTGAATTCAAAACGGTTGAAGTCGGCCAGGCTGCCGGATTTGATCGGATGGCTGGTTTCACGTTTTAGCGCCTCGTCGGTGTAACCGCATAAGTACAGACCCTTTGCACCAGCGGTAATCAATACCATATCGACCCACTGCAAAATCTGCTCGGCTGCCAGCAGCGGATCGGCAAAGCCGGTTAACGCTTCGGCTTCCTGCTCATTCATCGCCAGAATTTGCACATGCTGCATAGCCGTCTGCTGAATGCTGTCGCGCAACGCCTCGACCAGATGACGGGTTCCTAAGCTCATCACCACCGGAACCTGCTGCTGGTTGGCCAATTCCAGCGTATGCTGCATAGCAGCAATGATCGGCTGACCAGTGGCACGCAGTGGGTAGGCACTGAGCACCAGTGCCGAGGCATTGCTGACCAGCTCGGCTGGAATGGCTGCCGCAGTCAGTTGATCCATATCGCCCGGATCAATCACAAAGGTGCGCTCGCCATCGGGTGTAATCAGGGTAATGCCGCGGCCAATATCACCGGCGACCCCTTGCAGGTGGTTTAAGTCTACTTTGCTGCTGGTATGGCAGAGGTAATGGTAGGCCGGCGAGCCAAGGGTGATATTGGCCGACATCACACCCAATAACACCGACTTGTCATCGGCCAGCACCGAGTAATTGTGCACGGTATTGCCAATGGTGCCGCCGGCAAAATGATCCGAAATGGCACCACAGTTGAGCAATTGCTGGTAGATGTCATTGGCTTTGTCGTGCGCCACCAGATTGGACAGCCCCTTGCCAATGCCATGCTGCGCTAAGAAGGCATCCTCCACCTTGGCCACCACATCGACAATGACCTGATCCAGCCCGACCACATAGGTATCCCGCCCCGGATCCACTTCAAAGCGCGGCAGCTCCGGCTTGGGAGCTGACACCGGAAAGTAGTGTTTGATCTTGCGGTGGCCGGGAAACTTCATGGCGGGTCTTGCCTCTGCACAAAAAAAGGGGCGCTAGTTTACTTGATTGCCCGGCCTCAGGCTACTTGATCCCGCAGGAAAACCAGTTCTTGCTCCGTCGATTGAGCGGCGCAAAAATAATAGCCCGCAGAATCAAAAGCTTTTAGCTGTTCTACCGAATCCACCTGCTGCTCAATCACGTAGCGCGCCATCAGGCCCCGGGCTTTTTTCGCATAAAAACTAATGACTTTGTACTGACCATTTTTGGCGTCTTTGAACTGCACATTGACAACTCTGGCGTTCAGGGCTTTGGGACGGACCGCTTTAAAATACTCCTGCGATGCCAGATTCAGCAACAGATCACTGCCAAGGGTTGCCAACTGCTGATTAAGCTGCTCGGTGATGCGATCCTGCCAAAATGCATAGAGGGTCTCACCGGCTTCGGTGTGCAGGCGGGTGCCCATTTCCAAGCGGTACGCTTGCATCAAATCCAGCGGCCGCAACACGCCGTAAAGACCGCTTAAAATCCGCAGGTGCTGTTGGGCAAATTCCAACTGCGGTTGGCTCAGGCTGGACGCATCCAGTCCCTGATAAACATCGCCATTAAAGGCCAAAATGGCTGCGGTGGCATTGTCCTGGGTAAATGGGCGCTGCCACTCGGCAAAGCGTGCTGCGTTCAGCCCGGCCAGCTTATCACTGAGCTTCATTAAACGGGCAATATCGACCGGGGTCAGCTGACGACAGACGTCAATCAGACGGCTGGCGTCATCCAGCAAGGCCGGTTGGGTCAACGCCATAGCAGGCGCTGCTCTGTCCATAGCCAGATCTTTGGCTGGCGAAATCACCATTAACATTGTCTAGGTATCCTGTTCAGTTCACTATAAAAGTTGCCACTAACGAGTCAGGCTTTGGCCGACTGCGAAGCGGTTAACTTGTAGGGCTCAGCCAACTGCTGATAAATAGCAGTAAAACGTTCGGCATTGCTGCCGGAAAGCTGACTCTGCTGCAACAGCTGACTCAGCAACTGCGCCATAGGCCGCAACTTCTCTGCCGGTGGCAGATTGGCCAGTGTTTGCCACAAACTAAGCCCCAGGCTGCTGTTGGCCGGCATGTACAAAAAAGCCTGCCACAATCGACCTAGTGCCTGAGCAAAGGATTGAGCCCGGTACTCTTTTTGCCCTTGCTGCATCCAGCCCTTCGTCTGTGACCATAACTGCGTCAGCTGCTGCTGCCAAAAAGCGGCTAAAGCGGACTCAACAGCGCCGGATAAATCCGTACTGACGGCAGCAACCGGCAAGCTGGCGGCCACCTGCTCCAGTCCTTTTTGGTCGCCAAAGGCCAGTTTCAGCAGTGCCAAATCCACCCTTGCTGCCAAGGACCAGTTGTTGGGATCCTGCTGCAAAGCTTCATTCAAATAGTGATGAGCCTGCGTCAACAGCCCCTGCAATAAGGCAATACGGGCTTGCACCAGCTGCAGCTCAGGTTGCAGGCTGTCGGTCAAAAAACGTTTCGGCAATGCTTGCAAGGACTCTTCGGCTTTGGCCAGCAAGCTGGCAGGCCGCAGCGCCTTGCTCTGCGCCACTTTCAGCAGCTGCAATCGAGCTGGGTTCAGGTAGTGCTGCGCCGAATCCAGTGCACTGTATCGATGCTGTTGGCTGGCTTTTTGCCAATAGCGAATGGCCTCATCGGTGTCCTGGCACAAGGCCGCAAGCTGAGCCTGCACCTGAACCACCTCAACCGACTGCGGCATAGCGCGGGCCAGTTCCTGAGCATAACTCAGCGCTTGCTCGGGTTCTTGCTGCTGCAACGACAGTCGTATCAGCCAATCCAGAGCTTCCGGTCGGGTTTCTTCAGCTTTACTCAGCAACTGCAACTGCTTTAAAGCCTGGCTGTTCCCAGTCTGAAACAAGGCAATGGCGTTGCCAAGCAAGGCCCAGCTTAACTCCCTGCTTTGCAAGATTTGCTGGTACAAGGCCACCGCCTGTTGCGCCTGACCTAATTGCAGCAACAACTCCCCTTTCAGGCGCAGTGCATGGAGCGCATGCGCCGGCGCCTCTTTCACCACCCGGTCGCACTCCAGCAATGCCTGCTCAGGCTTCGCCGGCAGTGCCTGAAACACCTTGCGCAAGGCCAGACGCTGTTGCATCGCCCTGGCCAATTGTTTTTCCAGTGTCAGATACGTGAAGGGTTTTTGTATGTAGCAATCTGGCTGACGCTGGCTGATGCCAAACACCACTTTGCGAATCGAGTCGGCGCTAATCAGTGCCACGCAACTGCTTTCTTTCAGCAACTGGCGCTTTTTCAGCGTCTCGAACAGTTGCACACCATTGAGTCCATTTTCCAGCTGAACGTCGGCCAACACAAAATCAAAAGCCGTCAGTTCGGCTTTCTCCAATGCACTGGCCGCATCGGCAACTGCGGTAATCTGCTCGAAACCTATCTGCTGTAGCATGCCCCGAATCGAAGCCCGGATCGGCTCACAGTCTTCGACCAGCAAAATACGTTTGGTTTGATAAAAACTGCTTTGGAAAATCATGGACATCCTGTGATAAGTTTCCAGCACGGGCTCGCGCAGTTTGCTAATTATGGCACTATAGTAATATCAGCTGGTCTGCGCAACGGATTTTGCCCGCTTCGGACCACACTGATCGCAGGGAAAGCAACCTTGATGTTGTAATTTTCCTACATTAATTTATGATTGCGGCTGGAAAAGCTATTTTTCAGCCATAATGATGGTAATAAAACAATATGAGCACATTACTCGAACAGCTTAGAGCCGTAACCACAGTGGTTGCTGATACCGGTGATTTGGATTCCATTGCCGAATTTAAGCCGGTGGATGCTACCACCAATCCATCCTTGTTGCTCAATGCCAGCCAACAAGCCTTTAGTCAGCCTTTGTTGGCTCAGGCCGTGGCGTATGCCCGCGCTCAAAGTAGCGATGCCACAACACAGCTGCAACTGGCTTGTGATAAGTTTGCTGTCGAAATTGGCACCGCCATCAGCCGTCTGGTGCCAGGCCGGGTCTCTACCGAAGTAGACGCCCGTTTGTCTTTTGACCAGCAAGCCACCATCGACAAAGCCCGTCAGCTCATCGCCTTGTATCAGGAAAATGGCGTTGGCGCAGAGCGGGTGCTGATCAAAATTGCCTCAACCTGGGAAGGGATCCAGGCGGCCCGGGTGCTAGAGCAAGAAGGCATCCAATGCAATCTGACACTGCTGTTCCACCAAGCACAGGCCATCGCCTGCGCCGAAGCCGGTGTCTTTTTAATCTCCCCTTTCGTCGGCCGGATTCTGGACTGGTTCAAAGCCAATACCGGGCAGGAATACAGTGCTGAAACCGATCCTGGCGTCCAGTCGGTACGTGAAATCTACCGTTATTACAAACAACACGGCTATGCCACCATCGTGATGGGTGCCAGTTTCCGCAACACTGGTGAAGTGCTGGCGCTGGCAGGCTGCGATCGACTGACCATCAGCCCGGCCCTGCTACAAGAGCTGGAGCAGCAGCAAGGCAAACTGGCCATCATGTTACAAGATGAAGGTGCCAGCTTAGCCAAACCAAAGCCACTGTCCGAAGCGGCATTTCGCTGGGCCATGAATGAGGATGCCATGGCTACCGAAAAACTGGCCGAAGGGATCCGAAAATTCGCCGTTGATCAGTGCAAACTGGAAGCCCTGATCCAACATCAATTGTCGAACTGACTTCAGCAAAAGGATGAACCTATGAGCGCCCTTTGGCAGGCCTTGCAGCAACAAGCTGCCGAACCATTTTCATTGCGGCAGGCATTTTCAGCCGATCCTGAGCGTGCCAACCGCTACCGTGTTGACGCCTGTGGCATTGAGCTGGATTACTCCAAAAACCTGATTGATGCGAAGCGCTGGCAAAGTTTGCTGCAGCTGGCTGCGCAAAGCGATATCGTCGCTTTGCGGCAGCGTATGGTGCAGGGCGAAGCCATCAATCACACCGAACAACGGGCCGTTGGTCATATGCGTTTGCGCTTGCCAGAGCAGGCCCTGCAACAATTGAACGATGCCAGTGTGGCCTCAGAGATCCGGCAGTGCCGTCAAAAGATGACAGCGCTGGTCAATCAATTGCATCAGCAAAGTTACCTCGGCTACAGCGGCCAACCGATACGCGATCTGATTTGGGTCGGCATCGGCGGCTCCTTATTGGGCCCGCAAATGGCCTGTGAAGCGCTCAACCCCTTTAATAAAAGTCCGGTCAGCATTCACTTTGCCGGCAATATTGATGGTGCCGTGGTGCATGACTTGTGCCGCTCCTTGCAACCGGAAACCACCTTGGTGGTGGTAGCCTCCAAGTCCTTTGGTACCGAAGAGACCCGCCAAAATGCCCTGACCCTGCGGCAATGGTTTTTGGACCAAGGCGCCGATCAGGCGGCCATTGCCCGCCACTTTTGGGCAACCAGCTCCAACATCCAGGCTGCGGCTGACTTCGGCATCGTGCCAGAGCACATTCTGCCGATGTGGGACTGGGTCGGCGGCCGTTACTCCATCTGGTCGGCCATCGGCCTGCCACTGGCACTGCAATTGGGCAACGAGCAGTTTGACCAGTTTCTGGCCGGTGCTTATGCGATGGACCAGCATTTTTTGTCGGCCGATGCGGCCAGCAACATGCCAGTCATTCTGGCCTTGCTGGGAGTTTGGTACATCAATGGCATGGGCTGCCAAAGCCAGGCACTGCTGCCATACAACCATTATTTGCGACTGCTACCGTCTTACGTGCAACAGCTGGATATGGAGAGCAACGGCAAACAGGTGGATCATCAGGGCCAGCCTCTGCCCTGTGCCACCGCCCCGGTGATCTGGGGCGATGCCGGCACCAATGGTCAGCACGCTTACCATCAGTTGCTGCACCAAAGCCAGCTGGTGATCCCGGCAGACTTTATTCTGGCCGCCAAACCACAGCACGGATTGCACGACCACCAGCTGCGCTTAGCTGCCCACTGCTTTGCACAAACGCAGGCATTGATGCAAGGCAAGACAGTCGAAGAAGCCAAAGCCGAGTGCCTGGCGCAAGGCATGAGTGAAGCCGCAGCCAGCGCTCTGGCACCCCACAGGGCCTCTCCAGGCAATAAGCCCAGCAACACTCTGCTGCTGCCCGAGTTGTCACCCTATTACCTTGGAGCCTTGCTTGCGCTGTACGAGCACAAGGTATTTTGTCAGGGGGCTATCTGGCAGCTCAACTCCTTTGATCAGTGGGGTGTTGAGTTAGGAAAGCAGCTATCAGGGCCTATTTATCAAGCACTTAACGGAAAGTCGTCGGTATTCGATAGCTCCACCAATGCCTTACTGGCCAGCCTACAAAGACATCTGACCAGTAGCGAAAATGCCTAAAATGTCATCACGCTGTCACTTTGGTGCTTTATTTTTGACGATGTCTGTGGTACTTATTTGTTGAAAATAACAACAACATCAGAGAGGCACAACAATGGAAAGCTTCGAAGATTTACTGAATATGTTGGAACGTCCGGCGCAAAAAGCGCGCAGTACGGGGAAGCGCAAATGGCGGGAAATTGAAGCCATGAAAGAGCGGCAACGCTTAAAGCGTGAGCTGGCCGACATGGACTGGACCATTGAACCAGAACTGGATGACATTGAGTTATTTTAATAAAAACGCCTGAACACTTCGTTCAGGCGTTTTTATTTGTGCTCTGGTTCAGAAGGCTTAAGGCAGCAGCGGCAATTGCCAATCGATCGGGCTTTGGCCATGCGCTTGCAATGCCTGATTGGCCTGCAGAAAGTGGTTGCAGCCAAAAAAACCACGGTGTGCCGATAACGGCGATGGGTGTGGTGCTGTCAGCACGGTATGCTTGTTGCCATCAATCAATCTGGCTTTACGGCCGGCATGTGAGCCCCACAACAAAAATACCAGATGTTCAGCCTGCTCGCTGATGGCTGCAATCACCCGATCGGTAAATTGTTCCCAGCCCAGATCCCGATGCGAGTTTGCCTGGTTGGCCACCACGGTTAAAGCGGTGTTGAGCAGCAATACCCCTTGCTCTGCCCAGGCCGTCAGGTACCCATGAGTGGGGATCCGGTAATCGGGATACTCCAGCGCCAACTCCTTGTACATGTTACGCAGCGACGGTGGGATCCTCACCCCAGGCCGGACCGAAAACGCCAATCCGTGCGCCTGGTTCGGACCATGGTAAGGATCCTGCCCCAGAATCACCACCTTCAAACTGGCAAAGGGTGTCAGCTTAAAGGCGTTGAACACCTCTTTTTCTGGCGGGTAAATCACCTGGCCACTGGCGCGGGCCTGCTGCAGCTGCTGCATAATTTGCTGAAAATAGGGCTGACTTTTTTCAGCCCCGAGTACATCCTGCCACTCAGGCATGGTCTTCCAGCTCCAGCAAGAGTTGCTCCAAAGCTGCGAAATCAGCAGGCAGTTCCCGGCTCAGGCTTGGCTCGGCCTGGCACTTGGCCAGTACCGGTGGCAAGGCGATTGGGCAACCAAGAATATTCTCGACCTGCTCTTTAAACTTGGCCGGATGGGCGGTGCCAAGAAAGATGCCGATCTCCCCTGGCTGCAAGGAGCGTTTGAGTGCTTTGTAGGCCACCGCCGCATGCGGCTCACTGATGTAGCCCTCAGCCGCCAGCTGACGCATCCCCAACTGGGTATCGTCTTCATCTACCGCCACGGCTTCGAGATCAGCGCGCTGAATAACACCTTGTTGCAGCAGTGCTTCCACCCGCGGCCAGTTGTTTGGCGCACTGATGTCCATCGCATTGGATAAAGTGGCCTGCGTGGCCTTAGGTTGCCACTGACCATCACGCCAATAACGCGGTACCGTATCATTGATATTGGTGGCTGCCACCATCCGCTTGAATGGTAACCCCATCGCCTTGGCAATTAAACCGGCAGTAACATTGCCAAAGTTGCCGCTGGGTACAGCAAAGACCGCATCCTGCCGCCGCTCAGCAGGCAACTGGGCCAAAGCTTCAAAATAGTAGCAAACCTGCGCCAATAGCCGACTGATGTTGATGGAGTTGGCCGAGTTGATATTCAGACGCTTGACCAGCGCCTGATGATCGAAAACCTGTTTCACCAGCGCCTGACACTGATCAAAGTCCCCGTCAATGGCCAGAGTAGTAATGTTCTCACCCAGGGTGGAAAACAATTTTTCCTGCAGGCTGCTGATCTTGCCTTTCGGATACAAAATCACCACCTGCACACCGGGTTGACGGTAAAATGCCTGCGCAACCGCAGCTCCGGTATCGCCCGATGTGGCGGTGACAATGGTAACTTTATCCTGTTGCTTGGCCTGCCCAAGAGCCTGCGCCATAAAACGGCCACCAAAGTCTTTAAAAGCCAGCGTGGGCCCGTGAAAAAGCTCAAGGCAATAGAGCTCATCTGTGACCGGTTGCAACGGAGCCGGAAAGGTAAAGGCCTGCTCCACCATCTGCTGAATTTGCTGTTCGGTCAGCTCATCGCCGAATAAGGCCTGCATAATGGCTGTGCTGCGCGCTTGCAGTGGCAATTGCAGCAAGACATCGCAATCAAGTTGTGGCCACTGGGTCGGAAAAAATAAGCCTTGTTGCTGGCCAAGGCCGGTACGGACCGCCTGTAAAAAACTGACCTGCTCGGCAGGTACTTTCAAATTGACTAATTGCATGAGTTTGGATCCTTCACAAGGCGGGCACCCTTTGGTGCCAGCCGACAAAGATGCGTCATCGCATCCTGATTCTTATGGTAATGCTGCGTCAGATAAGCGGCCACATCACGGGCAGCGGAGTCGGTTGGGCAAAGTGCAAACACCGTTGGGCCAGCCCCGGAAATGCCAAGATGGACAGCACCAAGGGCGTGCAGTGCGCTTCGCAGCTGCGACAGCTCAGGCATTAAATGAAGCCGCGCCGGCTCGGCGACCACATCGTTCAAGGCCGCCATCGCATCGGCTTCATCCTGACTGTAAAGGGCTGAAACAAAGCGGCTCAGACCGGCAGCAAAAGCGATGCTGGTTGCCAGCGGCAACTGCGCCGGGATAGCGGCACGCGCGGCCTTGGTCGACAAGGTGGTGCCAGGATAACTCAATACCACCCGCCAGTGGTCAAACCAAGGCAGGACGCGGCAAAGTTGTCGGCTGCCTGGCAACATCAATTGCAGCCCGCCCAGATAAGAGGGTGCCACATTGTCGTAATGCACGGAGCCGCTGACGCCACCTTCGGCTTCGGCCATCAGTTGCAACAACTCCGACTGGCTCAGTGGTTCGCCAAAATAATGGTTAAAGGCGTAGCAGGCCACCACAATGGAGCAGGCACTGGACCCCAGACCGCTGCCAACCGGCAACGCTTTGATAAGCTCCAGCTCCAGCCCCGGCAAGGGCTTCCCCAATCGCTGCTGGAATAAGCGGTAACAACGAAGCACCAGATTGTCGTCGGTATCGGCCGGCAGCTGGTGCTGGTAACGACCGCTAAGTCGAAGCCGACTCTGAACTGCCTCGCCATGAATGGCCAGCACATCACCGAGCAGTTGCCCATCGACGGGCTCAAAAGCCGCACCCAAGAGGTCAAAGCCCACGCTCAGATTGCCCGTTGAAGCCGGCGCATAATAATACTGTGTCATTGTTATGCGCTCCGCTTAGACTTCCTGCTGCCAGGACAAGGTCCGCAGAATATCACTGAATACCCCAGCGGAGGTAACCGCAGCGCCTGCACCATAACCACGCAGCACAAAAGGGATCGGCTGATAATAACGGCTGTGAATGGCCAGGGCATTTTCCCCGTCTTTCACTTTTGCCAGCGGATGATCCGGCTCCAACGCCTTGATGGCGACCTTGCACTGCCCGTCCCGAATCTCACCGATGTAGCGCAGCACCTTGCCTTCTGCTTTGGCCGCCTCCGCCCGCTTGGCAAAAGCCGCATTGGCTTCAGGCAATCGCGCCATAAAGGTGTCAATGCTGCCGCTAGCATCGAAGCCAGCCGGCAACACCGACTCGACCTCTACCTGCTCCAGCTCCAGCTCAAGACCGGACTCCCGCGCCATGATGAGCAGCTTGCGCGCTACATCCATCCCCGACAAATCATCGCGGGGATCCGGCTCGGTAAAGCCCATGGCTTTGGCTTTGGCGGTGACTTCTGACAAGCTGAGCCCTTGCTCCAGCATGCCAAAAATGTAGGACAGGGAACCGGACAAAATGCCTTCAAAAGCCAGCAGCTCATCGCCCGCGTTTAGCAGGCCCTGCAAAGTATCAATCACCGGCAAACCTGCCCCGACCGTGGTTTCATACAAAAAACGGCGTCGATGCTGCTGTGCCTTTTGCCGCAGCTCACGGTAATACGCCATGCTGGCGGTGTTGGCTTTTTTATTTGGGGTCACCACATGAAAGCCAGCGGCCAGGAAATCGGCGTACTGAGCAGCAATGCTTTCCGAGCTGGTGCAATCGACCAACACCGGATTGATCAAATGCTGCTCCTGCACAAACTGGTTCAGGGCATCGAGGCTAAAAGCCTGTTTGCTTTGCGCCAGTTGCGGCTGCCAGGCGGCTAAATCCACCCCTTCCGGCTGCAGCAACAGTTGCCGGCTGTTGGCGATGCCATAGACTTTCAATTTCACGTGACGCTGCTGCAAGAAGCCTTGCTGTCGCTCAATTTGTGCCAACAGCTCCGCCCCAACCACACCACAGCCCACCAGGAAAACATCGATGCTGGGGATATGACTAAAGAAGTTTTCATGACACACCTTGACCGCATCCTGACAGGCCGACTGCGCCACCACGGCCGAAATGGAACGCTCGCTGCTGTCTTGCGCAATGGCCACCACATTCACCCGAGCCTGAGCCAGGGAAGCAAAAAACTTGGCAGCCACACCGCGGTGCTGCCGCATGCCATCCCCGACCAGACTGACAATGGCCATATCCGGTGCAATATCAAGCGGACGCAGCAGCTTGCTTTGCAGCTCCAGTTCAAACTCGGTTTCCAACGCTTTTTTTGCGGCAGTCAGGTGCAGCTGCGGGACACAGAAGCTGATGCTGAATTCAGACGACGACTGAGTGATCAGATTCACTGAAATGGAGGCACGGGCCATGGTTGCAAAAACCCGGCTCGCCATGCCAACCACCCCTTTCAGACCAGGACCGGAAACGGTAATTAATGCCAAATGCTGCAAACTGGAGATGCCCTTAACCAGCGAATCACCATCGCCCTGAGTCGAAATGCAGGTACCGGCTGCGCTGGGATTCAGCGTATTTTTAATAAAGCAAGGAATATTAAAGCGTGCCAACGGGCCGATGGTTTTAGGATGCAATACTTTGGCGCCAAAGTACGACAGCTCCATCGCTTCATCGTACGATAACCGCTCAATCAATTGGGTTTGTTTGACCTGACGGGGATCGGCACTGTAGACACCATCCACATCGGTCCAGATTTCACAGGCAGTGGCTTTTAAGCTGGCAGCGACTATGGCGGCCGAGTAATCCGAACCATTGCGGCCCAGCAAGCAAAGCTCGCCCTGCGCATTGCTGGAGACAAAGCCTGCCAACAGATAAACCTCGGCCGGGGCTTCCGCAATGGCACTGGCCAAGGCTTGCTCGGAAGCGGGTATATCGGCCGTCGCGTTCAGGTAGTCGCCTTCACTGCGCACACAGTGTGCGGCCGGCAATAACCGCACCCGAACGCCCTCGGCCTGCAGCAAGGCTTGCATCAGGCCGACACTGAACTGCTCCCCAAGACCAAGCAACTGCGCCTTGATGTGATCGGGGCAGTGCCTGAGCAGCTGCACCCCTTGCAAGCGCTGCGCTAGTTGCTCCAGCTGGGCTTGCATCAGGGTCCGAACCGGGCTTAAAGCCTCTGCACCAATATGACTTGCTGCCTCATCCAGCAACTGCTGGTAGCGCTGCTGCAAGCTGAGCAGTACCTCCTGATAATCCGCTCCCATGTAAGCCAGATCCGTCAACTCCACCAACAGATTGGTCACCCCTTGCGGGGCCGACAACACCAGACAAAGCTCCCCTTCCCGGGCACGGTCAGCGACGATGCTGGCCACCCCCTGAAAGCGTGTGACCGAGGCCAGCGACGAACCGCCAAATTTAAGCACGCGCATGTTTTACTCCTGAATCATTCAACATCGAAATTGTGTTGGTCCTGGTTGCATTTGCCGGGTCTTAGTGCCCTTAAACAAAAAACCCGTGACGGTTGAGGTCACGGGTTTTCTGATGACAAAGCACCACCGACCTCCTACCCCGACAGGGTGGTGGTAATAATGGTGGTGGTGAGTGTCATTAAATTTTTCATAGGCTTCATAATGCACAGACTTATAGACGTCTGTCAACCGTTAATGGGCGCTTTCGGTGATCTTCTGCAGGTAGTGACGCAATTCATCCCGATAACTGGTGCTGCGATTGCGGCCTTCACGCTTGGATAAGTACAGTGCCAGGTCCGCACATTGCACCAGGTCATGCACATCCTGCTGCCGGTGAGGATTCAACTCAGCCACCCCCAAACTGATGGTGGCACGAATGTCCTGCTGCTGATAATGCAAAGGATGCGCAGCGACCTGACGACATATACGCTTAGCCACCTCACTGGCCCCTTGTTGTCCAGTATTGGGTAAAATAATGCCAAACTCTTCGCCACCATAGCGCCCCAGCAAATCCGACTCCCGCAGCAAGCTTTGAATGAAAGCAGACAACTCAACCAGGACATAATCGCCTCCCTGATGGCCATAGATATCGTTCAGCTGCTTAAACTTGTCTAAATCAAATAAAATTAATGATAAAGGTTGGTGGTAACGTCTGGCGCGCAAGATCTCCGCATTCAACAACTGTTCCCAATAACTGCGGTTAAACACCTGGGTGAGACCATCCATGCGGTTGGCTTGTTGCAACGCCTGCATGTTGCGTTGCAGCTCCTGCTGATACAGGCTGACATCGGTGGCATCCTCGATTAGCAGACAGACAAAGGTTTCACCGGTATGCGGATGCAACAAGGGCAACATGCTGCAATTTTGAATCATGTAATCACTGACATTGCTGATCGGACGCAGGTGAGGCAGTTTCAACACATAAGGCCGTTGCTCCCAGGAGCTAAACACCGGCGCGTTCAAAGCGACCACACTGTCCAGCTTGCGCTTTAACCAGGCTTCCGGTAAATCGGTGAAAACATCAAAGACGGATTTGTGACGCACCTCGGCCAAGGGCACACCCAGCCTGCGCTCAATAAACTGATTGTAAAAGCAGATATGATAGTCAGTACTGAGCACCAGCACACCGCTGTTTAACTGCTGCAAAATAGGCATTGCCAGCCATTGTGCGTCCATCCGTCCTCCTGCTAGTACTCCAGCAAAATAGCATCCAACCGCTGCTGCAGGGTCTGCAAGCCAAGTTCTGGGATCAACAGCACCATCTCGCATTGAAACGCATAGTCAATCACCTGATAGTGGATGCTGACCTGCAAAGCAGCACGCCAACCAGGGGTCTCGATACGCTGCACCAACAGTTCCTGCTGATCACTTAACAGCCTGGGAGCACTGTAAGACAGCTGAGCACTCAACTGCCCGCCCAGACTGTTGAGAAAGGTGGTGGTCAAAATGGAGCTGATATCGGTCAGCATTTCGGCATCGTTGGCATCATCTGCCGGGTAGCCCAGCATCGTTGCCAACTGACGGGCATTGCTCAACTGGTAAAACAACACCGCTTCGCCCTGAAAGCCGGCATCGCCAATAAAGCCCTGACTCACCACTTGTCGTTGATGCTCAGCATCGTCAGGCTCGAGCTGCGCCAACAAATCCGAAGGCTGGACCAGCCGGATGGCTGGTACTTGCAAATGCACCAGGGTGTTTAAATAACGAGCCAGCTGATCGCTGGCCATGCCCATAGCGACATTCATTAGCTCTTGCAACGCATCCTGTTGGTCAGCAGATAACATCGCCATCAGATCAAACCATACTGCGACAGTATCTGGTTGAGTTTGTCCGGGTTCACCGGTTTTTGAATAAAGGCCAGGGCGCCAAGCTCCGCAACCCGCTTTTGCATTTCGGGCTGAATATCGGCAGAAATAACAATGACACAGGACTTCAACTGCCGGGCTTTAATAGCCTCCAGCACACCAATGCCATCGAGCTCCGGCATGGTCAAATCGAGGAAAACCACGCCAATTTCTTGCGTGCTCAATATATCCAGTGCTTCCTGACCATTGGATGCCGTTAAAACGGTAGCAGCGAAGTTTTCCGGCAGGCTTTTTTTAACCTGTTTGCGGGCCAGGACAGAGTCATCACAGATTAAAGCGGTTAAGCTCATGCGCACAGCTCTCTGAGGGTTGTTTTTATGAGTGTTGTTCGATTGCTCCGAATCAATCACTCGACTATAACCAGAAGCCAAATACAATGCAAGTTGGCTAAAAGTCTGCTAGTTTAAGCATGTAAAGACTCAAAAATTTGCATTGAATACCAGCAGCTTGAGTCTTGCATGGCTTGGATAATACCACCTATACAGAAGAAATTAGGCTATAGTCTATAGCTGGCAGCCTTAGAACCCCTTCCGGTAGCGATCGCGGAAGGCAAGACTGCCCGAAAGCGTGCCGTGCTGTTTTAAAAGGACCACCTGATGCAGCAAAGAAGTTTGTCCAGAACCCTGTTGACCAAAGTCTTATCGGTGTACTTTATACTGACCTTTGTCGTCACTTTGGCGCAAATCGGTGCCGAGTACCTGAATACCAAACGTTACATCAACAGCGAACTGGCCACTTTGCAGCAAACCTTTTCCGGTAGTCTGACCCGGGCCATCTGGGAACTCAATACCCAGCAAGCGCTGGTGATTGCTGATGGCCTGCTGGCCATTCCTGCAGTCGAAGGCATTATCGTTCGGGATGACAGCGGTACGGTCATTACCCAACTTGGCCGCCATGTCGATATTAGCCAACGCCATGGCAGCGAACTGGTGCGAGAAGGGATCCAACTGGCGGAGCAACAATCCGGTCTCTTTGGTTACACCTTTCCATTGATTTTTGAGTTTTCTGGCCGAGCCACTCAGGTAGGCGATGTCACCCTGTTTTCAAGCCGGGCCATCGTGATTGATCGGATTAAAATTGGTATTTTCTTTCTGATCGGCAATGCCATGCTGAAAACCACCTTCCTTATTATTCTATTCTTACTGGCGTTTCGCCGTTATTTAACCGAGCCGATGGCCGAACTCACCCAGCAAATCGAAGAACTGGAACTGGACCATCTCGATGGCGCCCGCATCGAAACCGGCCGCAGCGAAAGCAGCATTGAACTCAGCGTGATGACCACAGCTTTTAACCGCTTGATCAACCGGGTGCAGGATTACAAATCCCGGCTGGAAAGCACCCAAAAAGAACTGGTGGTTAGCAATGAAAAGCTGGACCAACACAACCTGGTACTGGAGCAAGAGGTGGCACGAAAAACCTCCGGTTTAAGCCAGGCCATGATGGACTTGCAGCAACAAAAGCAGCAACTGGAAGTCAAACAGCAGAGTTTAAAAGAAGAGATCGAGCGACGCCGTCATATTGAGCAAGCGCTGCGCAGCAAGCAAACCGAGCTGGAAAATCTGGTGGAAGATTTAAAACAAACCCAGGATCGCTTGGTGCAATCGGAAAAAATGGCCGCTTTGGGAGGCCTGGTTGCAGGCATCACCCATGAGGTGAATACGCCGGTCGGTATTGGCGTCACGGCCACCAGCTTTTTATCGGAAAAAATTCAGCACTTGCAAAAGGCTTACCAGGCCAAAACCCTGTCTCCGAAAAACCTGGAGCAATTCATTGCGGAGGCGACCGAAACCGCCACCTTACTGGAATCCAACTTAAACCGGGCTTCGGATCTGATTGCCAGCTTTAAACAGATTGCGGTCGATCAGACCAGCGAAGCCATACGCACCATACGGCTGGATGCTTATTTGCAGGAAGTGATCCGCTCCTTGCATCCGCACTTTAAAAAAACCAAGCACCAGGTGGATGTCAACTGCCCGGCCGACTTGCAGCTAACCTGCCCTGCCGGCGCTATCTCGCAAATTTTCACCAATTTACTGATGAACTCTTTGATCCATGGCTTTGAAGAGATGGCAGAAGGACAAATCCGCATCACCGTTCTCGACGATGACGATGACATTGATATTCGCTACAGCGATAACGGCAAGGGTTTAACCCCCGAGCAACTGGAGAAACTGTTTCATCCTTTCTTTACCACCAAACGAGAAGCCGGAGGCAGTGGTTTAGGGACTCATATAACCTACAACCTGGTACGGCAAACCTTAAAAGGCAGCATCGAAGTCAGCAGCGAGCCCGGCAAAGGGCTGAGCTACCATATACGTTTTCCCAAGAAACAAACTGCTTAACACCCAGCTCCCGGACTTCTGGGCGCTATACCCTGCGGCTGCAGCACGTTATACTGATTCCCTTTTTTGTCGTTAAGAGCTTGGTATGTGGTTTAAGAATTGTCGTATTTATCAGTTAAGTTCCCCAGTCACTGTGGATAAAGCCAGTCTGGAGCAAGCCCTGCACGAATTTCGCTTCACGCCCTGCAGCGGTCAACAACCATCCAGCCAGGGCTTTAGCTTTCCGTTTGAGTCGGTGCAGAATTATTGCTACCAAAATCAACAGTACTTGTTTTTTGCCCTGAAGCGGCAGGAAAAAATTCTGCCCGCCGCTGTAGTGCAGGACGAAATGCAGCCGAAAATTGAGGCCTTGACGACAGAGAAAGGTCGGCCGTTAAGTCGCAAGGAAAAAGACAGCATCAAAGAAGAAGTCACCTTTAGTTTGCTGCCACGCGCTTTTAGTAAAACTCAAAGCGTGATTGCCTGCCTGGATTTGAACAAACAGCGTATTATCATTAACACTAGCAGCAGTAGCCGGGCAGAAGATGTGCTGGCGTTGCTGCGCAAAGCTTTGGGTTCTTTACCTGCACTGCCCTGGCTGGACCCTTACCGCTTAAGCGATGCCCTGCAGCACTGGTTGCAGGCGCAGCAGTTACCAGCCAGCTTTCAACTGGGTCACGAAGTTGAATTAAAAGCCCCGGATGAGGAAGGTGCTAAAGTGCGTTTTAGCAACCATCTACTGAGCACCGATGAGGTACTCAGCCATCTGCAGGATAAAGCCGTAATTCGACTGGAGCTGGTGCAGGAAGAAGGCATTAGCCTGAAAGTCTGTGAGGATGGCAGTGTCAAGAGCCTGCGCTTCCATGACAGCATCAGCAGTAAAAACGACGAGTTAGGCTTTGAGGATGCCGAAGCACGGCTGGCTGCCGACTCGCTATTGATGGCTTCGACCTTAACTGCCGCGCTGGATCACATCGCCGCAGCCGTCACACCGGCCGAGTAACCGCCTTCAGAAAAGCTTCAAGCAAACAGAGCCCGGACATCCTGATACACAGCAGTGATGGCCGGCTCTTGCATAAAATCAGCGTCCGGCAGCACACCTTGCTCAATGTAGTGGTTGAGCAGAGCCTGCTGCTGGTCTTGTACAGGAAAGCTTTGCTGCACTATGGTGGCGATACGGACAAAGTCGGTGTAATCCGGTTGCGCTGAGTGCTCCGGCTTTTGCCAGTTAGCAATCACTCGCTGATACATCTCTGAAAAGCCCCAGGCTTGTAAAATAGCCAGACCAATTTTTGGTGATAGCTTCACCATCGCATGGCGCATAAAGCCAGGATGACCAAAAGCATTTTGATGCTGCTCCGCCTCGGTCAAAATCGGCAGTAAACCAATGTGATGCAGCAGTGCTGCCAGCGTCATTTCATCAATGCTAAGGGCACACTGCCGCTGAGTCGAGCGGTAGTAGCTGAGACAGGCTACTGCAATGCTGGTCACCTGCACGGTATCACGCCAGGCTTTATCCATCATCTGCTGAATTTGCTTGTTCTGACTGACAAAGAGTTGCTCCATGGCCATGGCAGTGGCAATGGTTTTAATCTGGCTCAGCCCAATGCGGGTCACAGCCTGGCTTAGTGTACTGACTTTGATGGTTCGACCTAAAAAAGCACTGTTGGCCACCCGTATCATCCTGGCTGCCAAAGCTGGATCCATACTAATCACTTCGGCCATATCGGCCAGGCTGACTTCTGGATCATCGGCAGTGCGCCGTACCCGGAGTGCAATTTCCGGCAAGGTGGGCAGCACCAGGCGGTCGTGGCGCAATTTGTCAACCAGAATGGAAATGAGTGTGTGCTCTGCTGACATATTTAAACTCCGTTGGATGATGGCGATGGCATTCTCGCGACAAGGCTTGGCTGCCACAGTTCAATCAGCTGTTGCAACTTGACCTCTGGATAAGGCTGCATCGGCACCTTGCCCCAGATCGGAGCAGGCCAGGCCAGATCTGTCCGAAAGCGGGCAATTTGGTGAATATGTAATTGTGGCACCATATTGCCAAGAGCGGCAATATTTAATTTGTCGGGTTGGAACTGCTGCTGCAACCAGCCGGAAAAGGCCCGAATTTCTTGCTGACACTGCCAGTAATCCTGCTCGGTCAAGTCAATCAACTCTGTCACTGCGGACCGTCTTGGAATCATCACGAACCAGGGATACTGCTGATCGTTCATCACTCGAAGCTGACATAAAGGCCAGTCCGCAACAAAGTTGCTGTCGCGCTGCAGCGCATCAGCCAGTTGAAATGGGATCGGTTCAGACATCCGTAAGCTCCTCCAGCACAATTTGCTCCATCCTGGTTACCAATTGTTGGCAAGCCTGGGCTGATTGTTGTTGAGCTTGCAGCTCCAACTCAGCCGCCAATTCAGTTAGTTGCTGAAACCCCATACTGCCAGCACTGCCTTTTAGGCTGTGCGCATCAAACGCCAGCTGTTGCCAACGCTCTGCTGCACTAGACTGGGCCAACTGCTGTACCAAATCCGGCAACCGTTCACGGAAATTGTTTTTCAAAGCCTGCACCACTGGGTCTTCGGCCAGACGGCGTTCAAACTCCCGATGATCACTTTGAGGTTGATCTGGCCGATACGACTGTACCAGCTTCAAAAATTGTTGTTGATCAATTGGTTTGGATAAGACGTCCTGGCAGCCCGAGGCTTTATAACGCTCGATATCTTCACTCATCACATTGGCCGTCACGGCGATGATAGGGGTGTTAATACCGGCATGCCGTATCAAGCCGGTTGCCTCCTCCCCTCCCATAGTCGGCATCTGCATGTCCATAAATATCAAGTCAAAATCTTCGCTCAACGCTTTTTCAACCGCTTCATGGCCGTTCACAGCCATCACATAACTTGCGTTCACTTGTTGCAACAAGATGCACAGCAACAATTGATTGTCGGGATTGTCTTCTGCCACCAGAATATGCAGTGGGCACTGCTCGTTGACCAGGGCCGCAGGTTGCTGTGGCTGTGGAGCCTGATAGGACTGCACCAGCTCAATCGACATCCCTGTGCAATCCAGGATCACTTCAAAATTACTGCCAACACCTTTCACACTGTCGACCCGAATGTCGCCCCCCATTTGCTGGATCAACTTTTTCGAGATACACAAACCTAAACCGGTACCGCCAAAATGACGGGTGACAGTAGCATCAGCCTGCACGAAAGGTTGAAATAACCGGGACAGCTCTGCCGGGGCAATGCCAATGCCGGTATCTTTCACTGAAATTTTAAGTTGCTGTGCCATCAACTCATACTCAACCCGAATCAGCACCCGACCTTGCTCGGTAAACTTAATGGCATTGCTGGCCAGGTTTAACAGCACCTGACGGAAGCGAACTTCATCACCAACAATCTGTTTGGGCAATGGGAAACGCAGCTGCAGTTCGCAATCCAGTCCCTTGGCTTTGGCCTGCGTCAAACTCAGTTGGTAAACATCGTCAATGATTTCCAGGCAGCAATACGGCTGTCGTTGCAGCTCCAGCTTATCCGCTTCAATTTTAGACAGATCCAGGATGTCGTTGATCAGGTTCAGCAGATGTTGGCTGCTTTTTAATACCCGTAGCTGATAATCTTTGATCTGTTCAGGATTTTCCGTTTGCACGCTCTGCTCGCTAAAACCAATGATGGCCGTCAGTGGCGTGCGAATTTCATGGCTCATATTGGCCAAAAACACACTCTTCAATCGACTGGCCTGCTCGGCAGTTTCCCGGGCAACAATCAGCTCCTGATTCGCGGCGGCTAAATCATCATTGGCCCGGGCTAAGTCCTGGGTTCGCTTTAATACCTTGTCTTCGAGCTGCTGCTTGTATGCTCTTTCCCGCTCACGGTACACCCGCAGCTGACGGACCATCACATTGAAAGCCGCAAACATATCTCCCAACTCGTCCTGTTTGCTTACCGGCAACAAGGTTGACAAATCCCCCCGCCCAACAGCCGTTTTGGCTTGAGTCAATTTACGAATAGGGGTAAATACATGGCGGATCAGCAACCCATAGATACTAAAAGGCAGTAGCAGCATGATGGCTACCAACAAGGCCCCGATCACCCAAGGCTGAAATCGGGTCGCAGCCATCAACTCTTGCTGGTTAATGCCAAGCAATAACTGAAAGCCCCCTGGCAACTCAGCTCCTTTTAGCAGCATGGGTTGCCCCAATAAAGTACCAGGCACCATGTCCTGCTGCTGAATGCTTTGTTGAATGGTGCGGAAGTGGCTGGGAGCGAAAGTGCTGCCAATCAAGGGTAGCCTGTCTGAAAAAGCGATCGTTGCGGCCGGGCTAATAATCAGTGAAATGCTGCCAGGTGTTAACGATTGCTGCAATATCGTCCGCACAGCCTCAGGCTCAAGACTGAGCACCAGATACCCCCAAAGCTGCCGTGTGTCGCTGTTGGCGGCCGACGGGTTGTAAACTTTTCGAGCGATAAACAGTCGTGGCTCGCTGGCATCAGCTTCGGTGGCAAAAAACAGCAGCTCTTCCTGAATCATTCCCTGCAACCGGGCCAAATGCCGTTGTTGAAAGCGAGCCGAAGGCAAGGTATCACTGATGATTGGCCACACCAGCTCGGTAGCGCCGTTTAACCGAACCAATTTGATGCTCGCCTGTTGGGCAGCAAAGGGCTGCAATCGTCGTTGCCACTGCTCAAACAATAACTGAGGCTCTGCACGCTCAGCGGTCAGGTAGTTCATCAGCTGGCCGCTGGATGTCAGATCCTGCAGTTGAATGCTCAGTTGCATCAGCTCGGTATGAATGGCCAGCTGTTGCTGCTGCAAAAAACTGCTGGCTTTTAGATTTGCTTGTTGCCAGTAAAACGACTGGCTGAACTTGATAGCAAGCACACCAAACAACAAAGCTGGCAACAGCATTAAAGGGACCAGATACACCAGCAGTGTTTGTCTTAATCTCATTGCCGCATCATTTGCCGTTTCTAACCAGTCCGTTATTTGACAGCATAACCAGCATTGAGTAGCAGAACAAGCCTTGT
>JAFIFR010000194.1 GCA_020831935.1 Alkalimonas sp. | reverse complement strand
CGCTCAGCACAATCGGCCTGTTGCGCCCGCCCCTGTTGCCGCAATTGCTGACAGAGGTCACGGTAGCCCTGTTGCAAAGTGGCCAGTTGCGCTTTTGGCACAGGCCCTATGGCCTGCCATTGCCGCTGCAGTTGCCGCAGCAGCGCGAAAGGATCCGACTCTGAAGCAGCAAGCTCCGCTGTTGTTTGCGTCAGCAGCGCCTGCTTGGCGCTGGCATGTTGTTCACGCTCGGCTTGCTGAGCGGCGAAAAATTCCCGGCATGGCGCATAGGACGCTTCGCAGGCTTCATCAAACGCCTGCTGCCAACTGGCCTGCTGCTCGCTATCGGTTTTGCCCAGCGACAGCCAGTCGGCACGGGCCTTTTTCACCAAAGCAGCCCGCTCATTGGCATCAGACATGGGCTCGGTAGCCAATTGCTGCATCTGCTGCACCAAAGCTTCGCGTCTTGGCCCAGCAATAAAGGCTTGCAAGTCGGCCAACTGTGCCAACTGCTCGCGTGCTTGTTCAAAGCGGCTTTGCAACTGTTGCTGTTGCTCAGGCAACAGCTGCTGGTAGCTGGCTTCAATGCCTTTGAACAAACCAAACAGCGATTTAAACTTCCCCGCCTGGTGTAAGCGGGCAAATTCATGCAGTTTGCCGCGGCATTGCCGCAGCGCTTGCGTCAGCTGCTGTTCAAAGCCATTAGCAATGCTTTGCCACTGCTGTTGCAGTGTCTGTTGTTGTTGCTTGAGATCCTCTGGCAACGGCAAGCTAAGATCGTCGACCAACTGCTGCCAACGCTGCCGGTACTGCTGCCAGCTGGTACTGGCGGCTTGCCAGTCCTCCAGCGTGTCAGGCATGGCCTCAGCCTGCCATTGCTGCAGCAGCTGCTCCGCCTGACTGAATCGAAGCGCGACCCGGGGTAAGTCGGCCAGCTGACTGCCCAACTGCTCCAGCGCCCGCTGCAAATTAACCCGCTCAGCAGCCGGGATTTCTGCCTGCTCAAGCTGCGCGGCCAGGGCTTGATACTGGCCATTGAACTGGTCAAGTTGCTGCACATTGGCTTGAGGCAGGTTTTGCCGCAAACTTTGCAGCACGTCGATTTCAAGCGCGGTGATGGCTTTGCGAATGCCATTGATTTGCAGTTGCTGCTGTTGCTGCTGCTCCTCGGCCAACCTCTGCTGTGCCTGTTGCTGCCAGCTGTCGGCGAAAAAATGTTCAACCGACTGACTCAACTGTTGATGCTTAGCAAAGAGCGCTGCGGCTTCGTCCAACTCGTTTAGGGCGTCGGCCAAAGCGGCCCACTCCTGTTGGTACTGGTCATAGCGCTGCTGACTGTCGGCTGGAGAGCGGTCTTTTAAGGCATTGATTTTGGACAAAATCAAACTGGCTTGTTTGCGCAGCCGAATAGGCTTTTCCTGTTGTTCCCGCCGCTCAGTAAGCAGTTGGTCAATGGCGGTAGCTAAAGCGGGCTCCAGCTGCTTTTGCAACGCCTGCAGCGTTTTTTCATCCTCAATCCTTGGCAAGAGTTCGAGTCGGGTCGTAAGTTCCCAACTGGGATCCTGCACAGCTTGCTGATAGAGATCTTGCCGGTCCAGCCGCTGCAGCAAGGCCAAGCGAATGGAGCTATCCTGCTCCAGACGCAAGATATGCTCCAGCACACTGCTGCGCTGACATTCAGCAATAAACTGCTGCTTTAAACGCAAGGCCAGCTGATTGCCGGTGACCATCTCAACCACCCGGCGCTCCGCATTGGCACGCAAGCGTTCCGAGGCCTCTTTTTTGCTGGCTTGCCACCAGAGTGAAAAATCGTTGAGCTTTTCCAGCGCTGCCTGACGCACGGCCATCTGACCGTCGTTAAAAGCCAGCTCATGCAGGATTTGTTTGTAATCACTCTGAGATTCAGACAGCTCTGCAATAGCAGCAATTCGCTTGTCCGGGTTTGGATCCTGCCACTTGGGCCGAAGCAATCGTTTAAAGATCATCATGGTCAAACCGCGCTATCGCTGCTTGTTGCTGCCAGGCAGCTTTTTGTTCAGCTTTGCTTTTTTGCACCATCTGCCCATCGGCACCAATGGTAAAAGGCTCATCACTTTTCAGTATTTTGGCCTGATAAGCCATCACCAGCTGCATGCTGTGTGAACGTTGCGCTTCCGACAGCAGTTTGCCATCGGGCCAGCGCCCTGTGGCCACCGCATCCGCCAGCTTTTGATAGGTTTCAGGCGTCAAGGCGCCGATTAAGGAGTCAAAGTCCATCTTTGGATTTTCGCTTCAACATCAAAATCCGGACCCGGTTGACCAGATACCAGATAAAGCCAACACCAATGGCCGCAATGGCCGCATAGTATTGCCAGCCATAGGGCGGCAACTGCCAGTAAAAAAAGAAACCGGCGAGAAATAGCATCATTGCAATCATCGATTGCGTCATCAACGACTGACTTTGGTTTAAGCGGCGGTCACGCGCCATCGCGGCCAGTTTTTCCTGATCCAATTCGGCGATGCCCATGCCACACTTCGGGCAGGATGGTGCTTTGTCCGAAACTTTTTGCCCGCAGGACGGACAACTGATAATCGCCATAGTCTCCCCTTGCCTGCTGGCTGTGCTGCCAATGACAGCACAGCAGCTTTGGTTAACGAAGTTGATCCACAATGGCCAGCACAGCCGTTAAGCTGTCGTGACCAAATTTCATCGAGCGCACATCACTCCAACCATAGAGGTCATCCGGCAACTTGTCGTTGTCTTTAAATGGCATTTCCAATGTGAAGGCCATGCAGTTAAACTGCTGCGCCACCCAGTTGGATGCCACTGTCATATTGGCCTGGCCCGGAGCATCCACCTCGTAGCCAATCTCATTTTGAAACTCTGGCGTTGCCATCAGCAAGTATTGACGGAAGTTTTGCTCCAGCGACTGCATCCGTGCATCAAAACACGGCACCCCTTCACTGCCAGCCAGGAAATTGTATGGGATGTTTTCATCGCCGTGCACATCCAGGTACATATCGACACCGGTTTCCAGCATCATTTGTCGTACCAGGTAGACTTCCGGGCTTTTCTCCATCGAGGGCGCTTGCCATTCACGGTTCAGGTTTACCCCAACCGCATTGGTTCGCAAGTGACCACGGGCACCGCCATCCGGGTTCATGTTTGGCACCACATAGAAAACAGCTTTATCCAACAAGCTACGGGCAACGGCATCTTCGTCGTCCAGCAAACGCTCCAGCATGCCCTCGACAAACCACTCGGCCATGGTTTCCCCCGGATGTTGCCGTGCTGTGATCCAGATACGACGCTTGCCTTCACCAGGCTCACCAATCACCAACAAGCTCATATCGCGGCCATCCAGGGTTTCCCCCAGCTCAACCAGTTGGCAGCGCTCATGCAGCTGCGCCTGCTGCACCAGATCCAGGTGCTGCTCGTAGCTGTAGGGTGCAAAATAGGCAAAGTAAATCGAGTCGGCTTCCGGGTAATGGCTGATCACCAGCTCCTGACCGTTGTACTCGGTATCGACCCGGAACCAGGTTTGCCGATCGTAGGAAGCCACGGCCTGGTAATTTTTCCAGCCGTCCGGGTAGGCAGAGTCGTTCACATTGGTGATTTTTAGGGTATGCAGCTCGCGATGCGGGCTATGCAAACGAAAGTGAAACCATTGGTAAAAATCAGATTGATTGTCTTTACGAATGGCCAGCCGGATATCGGCCGGATCGGTGGCACTGATCACATCGATATTGCCACTGTCAAATTGAGCGGTAATTTTCATAGGGATTCCGAGGTTGTCAAAAAAACAGCGGCTGCGGAGCAGCCTTATAATTTGGTGCCAAGAGTACCATAACCAGGCAAAGAAAACAGCTTAACGCGCTCTGAGCTCCAGACCAAGCCGGCTGCTCCAACCCATCGACTTGCGTTGCACCCGACCTTCAGCATCCAACACATAGTAGGTTGGAAAGCCACGAATTTGATAGTTTTGAGACAACTGGTCATTGCCTAGCACCACCGGCATGCTAAGGCCCAATTCATCGACAAAGTCTTGAACTTCGGCCAGGTCCCGATAACTCAGCGCAACGGCCACCAGATTCCAGCCATCGCGCTGCAAAGCCTCCAGATTTGGCATACTGTACTTGCAGACACTGCACCAGGGGGCAAAGAAATAGAGTACCGTTGGTTGCCCCACGAGGTCATCCCGGCTTAACCAGCCGTGGTCTAGCGTACGGTGATAGAACATCGGGGCTAAGGTATCAGC
>JAFIFR010000193.1 GCA_020831935.1 Alkalimonas sp. | reverse complement strand
TCATTGATCATGATCCCTGTCGTTTTCCTTTTGTCTGCTTGGTTGATGAGAAGTTATTGTGACACAATTGGATACTCTGTAATCTTAGTTTAAATCAAAGCAGGCTGCATTTTTCGTCCAATCAGCTGCTTAGAAAACAACCATTTACAGAGGTTCTTATGTCAACGCCCAATGCTTTGCACAAACGCCATTTCAACAGTGCCCAGGACTCCGTCGATGCCATCAATCAATTGCAAGACCACGCCTCCTATCGCCTGGCCTTTGCTGATCATGACTTTTTACTGCAGGATGAATTGCGGCATGTTCGGCTGCAACTGGAGTATTTGAAACCGCAATTGGTGATGGAGCAACATGGCATTGATGCCACCCTTGTGGTGTTTGGCAGTGCCCGGTTTTTAGCACCCACCGAAGCAAAAGCAGTGCTGGAACAGGCCGAAGCGGCTTTAGCAGCCGAGCCAGATAATAAAACGCGGCAACAGCAACGACAGCAAGCACTGCGCGATCTGCATAACAGTCGTTACTATCAGGCCTCACGGGATTTTGCCTATCTGGTGGCCGAGCATGGCCAGCAGCACCCGGAGGAAAAGCTGACCATCATCAGCGGTGGCGGTCCGGGCATTATGGAAGCAGCCAACCGGGGGGCAATGGAAGCCGGCAGCCCCAGTATTGGCCTCAACATCGTGCTGCCTAAAGAGCAAAACCCCAACCCTTACATTACACCGGAGTTTTGCTTTCAATTTCACTATTTTGCCATTCGTAAAATGCATTTCTTGCAGCGGGCCCGCGCATTGGTTGCTTTCCCGGGTGGCTTTGGCACTTTGGATGAGCTGTTTGAAACCCTGACCTTGCTGCAGACCAAAAAGGCCGAAGCGGTACCGGTGATTTTGTACGATGAGGCGTTTTGGCGGCGCTTAATCAACTTTGATTTGCTGGTTGAAAGCGGCGTGATCAGTGCAGAGGACTTGGATTTAATTCAATTTGTCGATACGCCCGAACAGGCCTGGCAAGCGATCCGCACAGCCTACCAATTGGCAGAAGTTTAGCTTCTGCCATCGGTGGCCTTTTGCAGCAGCTGACGGCTTTCATCCAGAAACTGCCCGGCCAGCTCACCAAAATAGGCTTTGCCCTTATTGAACTCAGTCATCAGGGCCGCTTTGTCGGACTGTTGCACCAAGGACAAGACTTGCTGAAAACGCTGCAGGTATCGCTCCAGCAGTGCCGAGGTTTGGGCTGAAGACAGCATAATGTCGGCGTATAGCTCGGCATTTTGCGCGAACAAGCGACCGATCATCGCCAACTCCAGCCGGTAAATCGGTGAACTGAGCGCCAGCAGCTCGGGCAAGTTGGCATTTTCTTCGGCCAGATGCACCCCATACACCAAGGAGGTGAAGTGCCGCATGCCCTGGATCAGTTGCATTCGTTCATCATGCACCGCCGCACTTTGCTCGACCAGCTCAGCTCCCCAGACTACCAATTGCTGTCGCAGCCAATCGCTTTGTTCGGCAAAGCGGCCATCACACACCACTATGACCTGTTTCACCAAATTGCTGACATCGGGGCCAAACATCGGGTGCAAACCCAGCACCGGACCACGATGCTTGGCCAGCATGCAAGCCAACGGCTGCTGTTTGATGCTGGTAATATCAGCCAACACGCAATCTTCTGGCAACTCAGGCAATTGGGCAATCAGCTGGCAGGTTAAGGTGATTGGAGTCGCCATCAAGACCAATGCCGCCTCCTGGCATAATGCGCTGGCGTTGGGCCAATCATCGGCTTCCAGCACCTGCACCTGATAGCCGGAGCGTTGAAACAGGCTGACAAAACGGCTGCCAAGTGCGCCGGCACCACCGACCACCACCACCTTGCCACCGGCTGGTCGGCAGCACACAAAGCTGTGCTCTTGGGTCTGGTAAGACTCGCGCATCACCCGGCGTAGTACATCTTCGATCAATTCTGGCGATAAACCATGCTGGGAGGCTTGCTCGCGCCTGGCTTGCAGTAATGCTTGTTCTCGTGCAGGCATGTAGACCGGCAAGCCAAACTGCTGCTTGACCCGACCAACTTCGGCGGTTACTTCGGCTCGCTTGGCCAGCAGCTGCACCAGTTCGGTATCCAGCGCATCGATTTGTGCCCGAAGCGGCGCCAGCGCCTGTTGTTCCGGCGAACCACTCATGCAGCAGCGACCAAGCTTTGCTGCATCCGCTGATGGCATTCAGCCAGCAGCTTTGCAGTGGTGTCCCAGTCGATGCAGGCATCGGTCACCGAAACGCCATACAAAGGTGCTTTGCCATTGACAATATCCTGCCGCCCCGCATACAAATGACTCTCCAGCATAATGCCTATTATGGCTTTGTTGCCGGCCTGGCGCTGCTCAATCACCGCAGTGGCCACCTCTGGCTGACGATTGTGATCTTTGTTGGAGTTGCCATGGCTGCAATCCACCACTACCGCAGTGGCCAGCGCCAGTTTGTCCAGGGCAGCGACGGCTTCGCCGATGCTTTTTTCATCGTAATTCGGCTGCTTGCCACCCCGCAGAATAATATGGCCATCTGGGTTGCCCTTGGTTTCGACCAAAGCGACCTCACCCCGTTGACTCAAACCAATAAAGCGATGCGGGCTGGCTGCCGACTGCAGGGCATTCAAAGCAATGCTTAGGTTGCCATCGGTGCCATTTTTAAAGCCGACCGGCATCGACAAACCACTGGCCATTTCGCGGTGGGTTTGCGACTCCACAGTGCGGGCCCCTATCGCCGCCCAACTGATTAAATCGGACAAGTACTGCGGGCTGATCGGATCCAGCGCTTCGGTTGCGGTGGGCAGTTCCATTTCCACCAGTTTGAGCAGCAGCTCGCGGCCCCAGGTCAGGCCAGTCTCAAGATCAAACGAATCGTTCAAATGCGGATCATTGATAAAGCCTTTCCAACCCACCGTAGTGCGTGGCTTTTCAAAGTAAACCCGCATCACAATGTAGAGACTGTCGCTGTAGCGTTGCTGTAGCTCTTTTAAGCGCTCTGCGTACTCCAGTGCCGACACTGGATCATGAATGGAGCAAGGCCCGGTCACCACCAAAAGACGCGGATCCCGGCCGTGAATAATGTCGGCAATGGTCTCTCGTGCTTGCTGCACAAATAAGGCGCCCTGCTCCGACAATGGCAAGGCCTGCTTTAATACATTGGGTGGGCTTAACAGGCGCTCAGAGCTGATGCGCAGGTCATCTACACGGGTGGTCATGGTAAGGTTCCTCTTTAGGCAGCTTCAAGTTTAAGGCAGCTTTGCCATCGCTGCTGTCTGATCGGAGCAGGCCGGCACCAACTGTAAACTTAAAAATACAAGTCGTACTGTTTTAATTACAAAAATACAGTGTACGCAGATACCCCATGGAGTTCAACCCTTGGCAAGGCCAATTTTTAATACGCTTTAGTGAAAAACGCACAGTCACCACAATGTAACGAATAATGAACAGCACGTCAGCCAGATGCCAGCCTAAAGAAATTCAGCTCTAAGTTGCTGATAAGCCATTCGGATCTGGACGAAGCTGTCAGCGTCTCCGCCTCTATCCGGGTGATGCTGCAAAGCCAGACTGCGGTACTGCCGCTTTAGGGTAGTGAGATCGCAAGGCCAGTCGAGCTCGAGTAAGCTGCAGGCCTGTTGATGACTAAATGAAGGAGTTGGAGCAGAGCTTTGGCTGGCATAGTGTTGCCAAAACGCATCCAATTGCTGTTGCAAGGTAGCGGCATCCATCTGGTAAAAATTGTGCCAGTCCAGATACCAGAGTGCACGCCCCTGATCCTCAGCAGACAACTGCTGGCCCTGGTAAGGCAGCAATTCGACCCGGGCGAGATCGATCTGCAACCAGACCAGTTCATCATCCAGCCATTGCTGCTGAATGCGGTACAGCAAATGCTGCAGCACAAAGTGGCGCTGAAAGAGTGCATGGTTGGCATCGGCCGGAACGGGACTCAATTGCAGCCCCAGCCGCTGCAGCAGAGCTTGTTCGGTTTGCACACCAGACTGCTGCAACAACAGAGTTTCCAGCTGGCCTTGCAACAGGGTTAATTGTGGAGCAGGAAGCGGTGCTTGCATACAGCTACACTGCCAGAGCACAGCAGCAACTGCAAGTCATCGATAAAAAAAGGCCGGCCCAACGGCCAGCCTTTTTTAATGCAGCAAAAGCGCTTAGTTAAGCTTTTCGCGGATACGCGCTGATTTACCTGAACGATCGCGTAAGT
>JAFIFR010000192.1 GCA_020831935.1 Alkalimonas sp. | reverse complement strand
GGCGATCGGATGCAACACCAGCAAGTGCTGTATCGCGCTAATTGGTGGACGCAGTCAACGCCTGGCTCGGACGAAAGCTGGACACAGATCTGCGCGTTCTAGGCGTTGTTTTTTAGTGACTCTGCTCAGGCAGCCGGATCAACTGATGCACCTGGATCCGGCGGCCTTCTTTGGGGCTGGCAGTAAAGCGGCCCCTGATCCGAACCTGCTGCCCGACCAAATCCTGCACCAGAGCTTCCGGGTGAATGCCGACCCTGCGATGAGCATCGTCTTCCAGCCAATAATGCCTGGGGTCGTCAAAGGACTGCACCTGACCGGTGATCACCACCACATGGCCATGAAAACGCTCCGGCTCGGCCACCAGCTTGGCAATCGGCACTTCCAGCACCGCATCGCTGCAACTGCTAAGCAGCCACAGCACCAACCCAGTCAGTACCAAACGAACTGTCTGTTGCATGTTTTGGCTCTCCCAAAATAGCAAAAACCCGCGCCAGCGCGGGTTTTCAATCACAGCATTAGCCCAGCCAGACCCGGGCGTTGCGGAACATCCGCATCCAGGGGCTGTCTTCCTGCCAGTCATCCGGATGCCAGGAGTTGGCCACGGTGCGGAATACCCGCTCCGGGTGCGGCATCATAATGGTGGCACGGCCATCACGGCTGGTTAAAGCAGTGATACCAGCCGGTGAGCCATTCGGGTTGGCCGGGTACTGCTCAGTGACGCGGCCAAAGTTGTCCAGATAACGCAGCGCAATGGTACCGCTGTCGTTGGCGGCAGCAAAGGCTTGCTGATTGGCAAATTCGGCATGGCCTTCCCCGTGCGAGACCGCAATCGGCATGCGGGAACCGGCCATACCGCTGAAGAACAGCGATGGGGTTTCCTGCACTTCCACCAGGCTAAAGCGCGCTTCAAAGCGCTCGGACTTGTTGCGCACAAAGTGCGGCCACAGCTCGGCGCCCGGGATCAGGCTTTTCAGGTTCGACATCATCTGACAGCCGTTGCACACCCCCAGCGAGAAGGTATTGTCACGCTGAAAGAAGGCCGCGAACTGATCGCGCGCCTGCGCATTGAACAAGATGGACTTGGCCCAGCCTTCACCGGCGCCCAGCACATCGCCGTAGGAGAAACCGCCACAGGCCACCAGGCCATCGAAGTCGCTCAATTGACGCCGGCCAGCCAGAATATCGCTCATATGCACATCGATGGCGCTAAAACCAGCCCGGTTAAAGGCCGCTGCCATTTCCTGATGCGAGTTGACGCCCTGCTCGCGCAGAATCGCCACTTTAGGCGCAGCGCCTTTGGCAATGTAAGGTGCGGCAATATCGGCGTTCAGATCAAAGGTTAAGCGGGTACTTAGGCCAGGATCGGCCTGATCGGCTTTGGCATCAAACTCCTGTTTGGCGCAATCCGGATTGTCCCGCATCGCCTGCATCTGATAGGTGGTTTCGGCCCAGATGCAGCGCAGTTTGGTGCGGCTTTGCTGATACACCAAGGCATCGCCACGACGCACCAGAATGTCGTCGCTGCTGTTCACCGAACCCAGCAGATGGCTGCATGCCGCCAGCTGATGATCGGCCAGCACTTGCTGCACATGCGCCAGCTTGTCGTTGCGAACTTGCAGCACAGCGCCCAGCTCTTCGCTAAACAGCACCGCCAGATCATCGCTGCCAAGTGCTGCGATATCCACCTCAAAGCCTGCTTTACCGGCAAAGGCCATTTCGGCCAGTGTCAGCAACAAACCACCGTCGGAGCGGTCGTGGTAGGCCAGAATTTGCTGCTCGCGTACCAGTTGCTGCATCGCATCGAAGAAGTGTTGCAACAGCTCTGGCGACGCCAGATCCGGCACTTCTTGCCCCAGTTGCTGGTACACCTGCGCCAGACAAGAAGCGCCCAGGCGGTTTTGGCCCTGGCCCAAATCAATCAGCAGCAGGCTGCTGTCACCGCAGTCGGTGCGCAGCTGTGGCGTCACGGTTTTGCGAATGTCTTCCACCCGGGCAAAGGCAGTGATCACCAAGGACAATGGCGAAGTGACGGCTTTTTGCTCGCCATCTTGTTGCCACTGGGTTTTCATCGACATCGAGTCTTTACCCACTGGTATGGTCAGGCCAAGCGCCGGACACAGCTCTTCACCAATGGCTTTGACCGCCTGGTACAGGCCGGCATCTTCGCCCGGGTGACCGGCTGCGGCCATCCAGTTGGCAGAGAGTTTAATGCGTTTCAGTTCACCGATATCGGTGGCAGCAATGTTGGTGATGGCTTCGGCCACCGCCATCCGGGCAGAAGCGCCAAAATCCAGCAAGGCCAGCGGCGTGCGCTCGCCCATTGACATGGCTTCGCCGTGGTAGCTGTCGTACGACGCCGCCGTCACCGCACAGTTGGCGACCGGCACCTGCCAAGGGCCCACCATTTGATCGCGCGCCACCAAACCGGTCACCGAGCGATCGCCAATGGTAATCAGGAAAGTTTTCTCGGCAATGGTCGGTAAGCGCAGCAGCCGCTCGGTGGCATCGGCCACAGTGACGCTATCGAGCTGCAACGGCTCGCCGGCGGTCTGGCTGCTTTGCACATCGCGGTGCATTTTTGGTGCTTTGCCCAGTAAGACATTGAGCGGTAAATCAATCGGCGTGTTGCCAAAATGCTGATCCGACAGCACCAGTTGCTGCTCGGCAGTGGCTTCGCCCACCACCGCATAGGGGGCGCGCTCGCGGCGGCAAATGTCTTCAAACACCGCCAAACGCTCGGGTGGGATCGCCATCACATAACGTTCCTGCGACTCGTTGCACCAAATTTGCAGTGGCGACATGCCCGGCTCGTCGTTCGGTACTTTACGCAGCTCAAAACGGCCACCAACGCCACCATCGTTCACCAGCTCCGGGAAGGCATTGGACAAACCACCAGCGCCGACATCGTGAATAAAGCAAATCGGGTTGGCATCGCCAAGCTGCCAGCAGCGATCGATCACTTCCTGGCAACGACGCTCGATTTCCGGGTTCTCCCGCTGCACCGAGGCAAAATCAAGATCTTCCGCCGACTGACCGGACGCCACCGAAGAAGCGGCACCGCCGCCCAAACCGATGTTCATCGCCGGGCCACCCAGCACCACCAGCTTGGAGCCTGGTTTCATCTCGCCTTTTTGCACATGATCTGCCCGAATGTTGCCCAAACCACCGGCCAGCATAATCGGCTTGTGGTAACCGCGCACTTCCACGCCGTTGTGGCTGTTGACCTGTTGCTCGTAGGTACGGAAATAGCCCAGCAGATTGGGCCGGCCAAATTCATTGTTAAAGGCGGCACCGCCCAGAGGGCCGTCCAGCATAATATCCATGGCGCTGACAATCCGGCTTGGCTTGCCAAAGTCGGTTTCCCACGGCTGTTCAAAACCAGGAATACGCAGGTTGGACACTGAAAAGCCCACCAAGCCCGCTTTTGGCTTAGCGCCAACACCGGTGGCGCCTTCATCGCGAATTTCACCGCCAGAGCCGGTGGCCGCGCCCGGATAAGGAGAAATCGCGGTTGGGTGGTTGTGGGTTTCCACCTTCATCAGAATGTGGATCGGCTCGTGATGGTAGTTGTATTCCTGGGTGGTTGCATCCGGGAAGAAACGACCAGCATCGGAACCTACCATCACCGCCGCATTGTCCTTGTAAGCCGACAACACGTAATCCGGGGTCTGCTCAAAGGTGTTTTTGATCATCTTGAACAGCGACTTGGGCTGCTGCTTACCGTCGATGGTCCAGTCGGCATTGAAAATTTTATGCCGGCAATGCTCGGAGTTGGCCTGAGCAAACATGTAGAGTTCAATGTCGTTCGGGTTGCGGCCCAGCTGCTGAAAGTTGCTGACCAGATAATCGATTTCATCGTCAGCCAGTGCCAGCCCCATGCTTTGGTTAGCATCTGCCAACGCATCACGGCCACCACTCAGAATATCCACCGAGCTTAGCGCTGCAGGCTCGCCGTGCAGGAACAATTGCTCTGCCGCTTCCAGGCTGTCAAACACCGTTTCCATCATCCGATCGTGCAACAGGGCTTGTAATTCTGCCTGCTGGCTGATGGACAGGGTTTCACTGCACTGCACATAGTAAGCAACACCCCGCTCCAACCGCACTACCGACGACAAGCCACAATTATGAGCAATGTCGGTCGCTTTGGAGGACCAGGGAGAAATGGTGCCTGGCCGTGGTGTTACCAGCAGCATCAGGCCCTGCGGGGCATGGCTGGCCAGCGCCGGGCCATAGGTCAGCAGT
>JAFIFR010000191.1 GCA_020831935.1 Alkalimonas sp. | reverse complement strand
CAGATGCTAAAGCCTATGGCCGCAAATTGTACCGGGCACTGGCCGATGCCGACCATGCCGGTGCCGATTTGATTGTGCTGGAGGCCCCGCCCGAAGGCGAAGCCTGGCTGGCAGTCTGGGATCGGTTAAAGCGAGCCAGCTATCAGGGCTAAGCTGGCTCACTTTACTTACTCTGGGCAGGCACCCAGCTCCCAGTAACTGCCATCATAGGATGACAGCGTCGTAACTCCCCAGGTCGAGCCAGCCATGGCCGCATTGCTGCCGTTGGCAAAGTAATCCGGCACAAAGAAATTGCCGGTACTGTAGGCTCTGCCTGCCACTTTATGGCTGTAATTGTTGGTGGTAAAAGCCACGCAATCGCTCGGGGCTGGCGTGCCGCCCTGATCACCGCCATTACCTGGGGCGGCTCCGCTGCAACTCTGGGTTGGTCCAAAACAGCTGCCATCGTCATTTTGCCAGCGGCATTGATCGCCACTGACGACGTGCTCACGCAGCACAAAGCTGGCGGTGCCGTATTGCAGATAACAGTTGGCGTAATTGGTGTAATCCAGCCGGCCGGCACTGATGTGCTGATCCAGAGTACCGCTTTGGCCTGCATCAATGGTGAAGGTCACCACCTCGGCGCTAAACAAGCCCTCCAGATCGGTCGCCGTGATCAAAGCACTTTGCTCACCACCTGCCAACTGGCACTGCCCGGCATTGAACACATCGCCTTCGACACTGGCTATCACAGTGTCATTGCTAAACTCTACGTTTATGGTATCCAGATCACGATTCAGATCAAATACCCGGCCGGTGACCGTAGCGCACTGCCCATCCACCGCCACTGCCAGCTCAGATAACTCCGGTGGTACCGGTGGGGGTGGCGGCCCAATCAGCAACTGCTCGGTATAGGCCGTACTGACCAGGCCGCCACTATCGGTTGCTGTCACTGTCAGTTGGTACCAGTCATCCGCCAGCACTGGGCTGGTCAGGCTGAAATTGCCGGAGGCATCCGGTGCATCACTTACCAGTTGCTGCAGACCCAGGCTGTCGGTAAAACTGGCGGTGATCATCATGGCATCGCCATCCGCATCGGTCGCCTGGCCAGTGATGGTCACCACACTGTGTTGCTGGCTGACGCTGATATCGCTTAGCTCAGGGGCACTGTTGCGATTGACCCGCTGGTTGTGCTCCAGAAAGTACTGCCCCAGATAGAGCGCATAATTGATGCCGTTGCTGTTGATGTAAGCCCCGCTGGCGCCCTGACCACCCGACCAGGCATGATCCACATTATTGAGCCACAGCATCGATACCCGGCCATCCTGCCACAGAGTTTCATCGGCGGTACGGCCTGCGCCATGACTAATCAGGTTCTGGCCGCTTAACGGACTCACCCCATAGAGCGTGGCCATGCCGTTGGCATTTTGCTCGTTGTAACACTGATTGACGGTGGTGTCGTTGCGGCCATGGGCAATGGATGCAATCTGGGTCTCAAAGTGGCTGGAAAAATTACCGGCATACTGGGCACAACGTGCCGCCACATTGGCCGTTTCACAAGGGCCAATAGCACCACTGGAGCTGGTGCCGATACTGGGGCCGGCACTGATGCCCATGCCGGCAAACACATCCGGAGCCAGGCAAGCCGTGGTATTGGCAAAGCTGGCACCTGAAGATAAGCCGGCAATGTACACCTGATTGGGATCGATCTGATACTGGGTCTCTGCGACCAGACTGTTGGCCAGGTTGATCAGGTTTCGGTAATCGCCGGCGTTGCGGGATTTGGTGCCTTGCCAGTACGACCAGCAGCCAAAACCGGCCTTGTTCATCGCATCCGGCACCGCGATCACCAGGCCATACTGCTCAGCGGCCTGCTCTAAATTGGCGGTAAGGTAGGCGTTGATCGACTGAGTACAGCCATGCAGCACCAACAATAAGCCCCGCCCCTGGCCAATGGCCGAGACACTGTCGGGCGTATAAATGTGCACGTTATTGAAGCCACCACGATTGACATTTTGTTGCCAACTGCCAGCAACGGCGGGTATAGCAAGCAGGCTTGCAGCCATCAGGGCACCGGTCAGCAATACGCTAACCCGGTGTAGTATTTGAATGTTCACGTCTGTTGTTCCTTATCTTTTTTTCATTGAAGTGAACACCTCAGCGACGCTACGACTCCTTGTTTCGACCTCTGACTCCCCCGGTAGCAGGCTGGGGTTCCAAACCACTATAGGCGACAAGCGGACATTTCGATTTAGTACTTTAGTGCTGCTTTAACTGGCTGCGCCCCTCCAGCTAAGTGGGGATCACGTTCACTGCAGAGGCTATGAGCCAGAGTGATTGCAATTAGCTAACCAGCACAGCGACACATGCGCAACCAGCAGAAGGTCCTGATAAAGAAGCCACTTGATAAACCAGGGCGAGCCCTAACGTTTTAACCGAGCAGTAAGCGAGCTCTTCGCTCCCGCATGCCATTAAAAATTGGCGCTGCAACCTCCTCAGGGAAGTCTTTGGGTAGATCGTGTTTCACACGCGCAATCACATCATCTACTTGCGCGCACATGCCGCTGATCATGTTGTCCATTTTTTCAGGGCTGAACTGAGCATCCTTTGCGGTATGTAAAAAGTGGCGTCTGTACATCGTATACATCCTCCATTTCTTACCGCTTGAACCGCGTAAGCTCATCGCAAGTTTTAAATCGCGCATATTGAGCCCAGCTCCGCCAACAGCAGGATAGGCAGACAGAATGTCGTACAAAGGCGCCAAACGGTAGTGACCATAAGGTTTGATATGTACCGAGAAGTTCTTTGCATGGCCGTCTGTCGCCCCGAGTAGGAAGAAAAGGATTTGCGCTGCCATGAAGATCTCCCGATCACGGCTGGATGCAACAGACCCTTGCAGATGTTTCATGATATCTGCAATGGATGGCCCGTTATCCGATTCATATTTTCGTGCAGAGGGCAGCCCTAGTACTTGACAATAATCCTCCTGAGGAAGGCGCATGATCCAGGTGAGGTCGCCAGAGTATTTTCGATCAAAGCGCTCAACGGCCAGTGCTTTCAAATCAGGCGTGTTGATGATTTCACAGTTGGGTACAGCAAACCCAAAGGCTCTCGCAATGCGCAGGCAGAGCATTTCATTCTCGACGCTATCACTAAGGTCAATGGTGTGAGCATGGCTTTGGATCTTCCCAATCGGGAGTTTAATGATATGCGTGGTCGGGGTGTTGCCTTGTGGAATACACCAGGCACCGTCGATTTTTAACAGGGCTGTTTTTTCCTGAGCCCCTGCAATCGAAATTCTAAAGTCGTCCCATTCGCGCAGCATGCCCAAAGGAGCCTTTGACTGGTAACCCTTTAACACCCGTTCTAACATTTGCTCGGTCAGCGGTTCATATCTCAGCTCTCGGATAGTCCCCGGATCGTCACCTTTAGGTACGAACTGCAAGGCACCCACGCTATCCTTGCCAACAGCCGAGAGCAAGTCAAAGGCCTGATTGGAGTCAGCTTGATAGCGAGCAACAATTCGGTCTCTAATTTCTTCATTGTCGGGGAGCAGGTTATCAAAGAAGTTCATCACTTCCCGCCCTGCATAAGCATCATGCCGCAACGGCATCGACAAAGAAATGGGACGCGCTCCTTCTTTAGCAAGCCAGTTCGCATCGTATCGAAACAGATGAGCGCCTGAATCCTTCCGGCTGAAGTACCCTACCCGGTAGCCATTCATGTAGACATCGAGTGTATCCATCACCATTCCTCAGACCACTTCTCAGCGGCTGGTGCAGAGTCAGAGTCTGCTTCCTCTGTACTCTTGTCTTTGGGCTTTACCGATAGTTCCAGATCCAAAGCAGATAACAAACGAAACAGGGTATCGATCTGCATTTTTTCCGGCATCGACTCAAATTTAGACACAGTTCCCTGCCTTAAACCGACTAAATCACCAACTTTGGCTTGGCTCAGAGCACGCCGTCTTCGTTCGTCTCTTAGGTAGATCGATAGTGTTTTAGGATCTGTGATATTCATACCATCTGTCTTATACGCGAAGTCGTATAAATCTAATATTATACGCAGCTGCGTGTAAGTCAACATTTATACGCGATTGCGCTTAAAATACACTATATACGCATACGCGTATTAAATTTTCTTTGGTTTTTTATAGTAAGATGCAGAAGTAGCAAGAAATTGTCTGTTTCAAAAACGCTCCCGGCGTTTTTGTATCTCGGGCTATCCCTGCCCTCGCCCTTAAGGGCCCGCTGAAGCGGTTCAAAAACGC
>JAFIFR010000190.1 GCA_020831935.1 Alkalimonas sp. | reverse complement strand
GAAAGCCTGCAATCTCAGCCGCAGGCAGTGCGTGACAGGGTAGTGACGCAACTTTTTAGCTTGCTGTTTCGTGAACTGTTTGAGTTTCAGTTGGTACAAACGGATCCCAACTTTGCCAATTACCGTTACAGCGAAGACACAGAGCAGCTGATACTGCTGGATTTTGGCGCTTGCCGTGAGTACAGCCCGGAGTTCAGTCAGGCGTATCGGCAATTATTCGCAGCCAGCCTGCAGCAGGATCAGCCAGGGATGGATCAGGCACTGACCACCATTGGTTTTTTTAGTGAGCAGATTGCGTCAGAGCAACGTCTGCGAGTGCTGGAACTGGTAAAACTGGCCTGTGAACCACTGCAACAGGATGTGCCCTTTGATTTTGGCCAATCCGATCTGGCGTTGCGCCTGCGTGAAGCGGGCACTGCGCTTAGTTTTCAGCACAACTATTGGCATACGCCGCCAGCGGATGCCATTTTCCTGCACCGTAAAATTGGTGGCTTGTACTTGCTGGCTGCGCGATTAAACGCCAGCGTTAATGTGCGCGCTTTGTTGCAGCCTTATTTGCGTTAAGCCGATGCAGCCATGGCTGCGGCAACCAATGAAGCCCAGTGACTGGCCCCGGCAGGAGATGGGTGAAAACCATCCGCTGCCAACATGCTGCTGTCAAGCACAGCAGGGGCGGTTACTAACCTGGCTTTGGGCCAGTTGGTGAGCACCTGTTCCAGCTGCTGGTTCAATGCGCTGGCCTTTAACCCCAGCCAATGGTTGAGCGGTGCGGGCAGAGCATTAAAATGTTGCATGGGCGGAATCGCTGACAACAACACCCTGGGGGCATCGAATCGTTGTTCAATCAATCGAAGCAGGGCGTCCAATCGCGCACGGTAACGCCATGTCGGGCATAGCTCGGTAACATCATTAACACCGATAGAGACCACCACCCAGTCCAAAGGCGACGCCGGTAAGCCTTGAAGCTGCTGGTAGAGCCCATCACTGTTGAGACCTGTCGAGGCGTGCAACTGCCAGTGCACTTCGGCTTGCCCGGCCAATCGGTTGACCAGCTGACCTGCCAATGCTTGCTGTTGCAGCGCGCAACCAACACCGGCTGCCGCTGAGTCGCCACAAATCAGTAAACGCAGCTTTTGCCCCTGGCCAAGAATGCCGCTGCGGTCGCCACTGGCCTCAGGTAAGCGCAGTGCTTGCTTGCGCAAACGCTTGCCTTGCCACAACAGCAGCGGCCAACAACCGATAGCCAGTCCCCAAAATTGCCAATGCATGCTGAATATCCAACGGCTTGTTTAGTGGGCATTCTACCAAAAAACCCCCTTGCTTTAGTAGTTAAAGTCGATACAATCGCTAGCACAAATAACAATAGAACAAGGATTTAGGTATGAGTGAGCTGATATATCTGGTGCCTGCAGTGATCCTGACCATCGGCCTGGTCATTCTGGTGCGGCGTTATCAGAAATAAGTAAGCAGGCCAGCCGACGTTAAGCAGGAGCCTGAGATGTTTGAACTCATTATTATTACCGTGGCGGCTTTGCTGCCTATTGTGAACCCTTTCAGCACCGCGCCGCTGTTTCTGGCGATAACCGAAGGGTACGATCAAAGCACCCGAAACGAGCAGGCATTGCGTGGTGTGCTTTACATGATTGGCATTCTGACCACATTTTTAGTGGCTGGTAGCCTTATTATGAATTTCTTTGGTATCTCCTTGCCTGGAGTACGTATCGCCGGTGGCATTTTGATTGGCCGGGTGGCTTTTCGCATGCTGTATCCACCCGACACTGTGGACTTAACACCCGATGAAAAGCGGGAAAGTCGCAAGAAAGACGATATTTCATTTTTCCCGCTCGCCATGCCCAGCTTAAGCGGTCCCGGGTCCATTGCTGTGACCATCAGCCTGGCAACCTTGTCGACCAACTGGTGGCAATACCTAGGTATTTTTATCGGTATACTGGTGCTTGCCGGCATTGTACTGCTGACTTTACGTTTATCCGGCAGGTTACACAGCTTGTTGGGAGTGAATGGTACCCACGCCATGACCAAGATCATGGGATTTTTGATGTTCTGCATTGCCATCCAGTTTATTGTCAATGGCATTACCGACCCCGAGTTATTGCAACTGTTTCGCAGCGGCCTTAGTCAGGACGCTTGATGCCATGGCCGGCTGCGGCCCGGCTGACGATCAGTGGGTCCAGCTTGCCAAGGCGCCGAATGTCTTTGTTGGGGTAGCCGAATTGGCTGAGCACATAGCGCATGGCATTTAAGCGGGCGCGTTTTTTACAATCCGACTTTACCACTATCCAGGGCGCTTCAGCCGTATCGGTGTGAAAAAACATTGCCTCCTTGGCTTGGGTGTACTGCTCCCATTTATCCAGCGAGGCCCGATCAACCGGGCTTAACTTCCACTGCTTAAGGGGGTGAGACTCCCGCTCGACAAAGCGACGCCGTTGCTCTTCCTTGGTTACCGAAAACCAGAATTTAATCAGGTGGATCCCCGAACGTACCAGGTTGCGCTCAAAATCAGGTGCCTGACGAATAAACTCGCGGTACTGGTCATCGCTGCAAAAATTCATCACCCGCTCAACACCAGCCCGGTTGTACCAGGAGCGGTCAAACAGCACGATTTCACCAGCGGTAGGCAAATGCTGCACATAGCGCTGAAAGTACCATTGCCCTTTTTCTGCCAGCGTCGGCTTATCCAAGGCCACTACCCGGGCTCCCCGAGGATTCAGATGCTCCATAAAGCGTTTGATGGTACCGCCTTTGCCCGCTGCGTCCCGCCCTTCGAACAGAATCACCACGCGGGCACCGGTTTCTTTCACCCAGTGCTGCAACTTCAGCAGCTCCACTTGCAGGTTGTACTTTTGCTTTTCATAGCTTTTGCGGCGTAAACGGTTTTGGTAGGGGTAGGGGCTTTCTTGCCAATTCGGCTTAAGGGCTTCATCGGAAAGGCTATCCAGCTGAGCCGTTTTGGCAAACTCTTCGCGCAGCAGTACTTTCCGCAATAAGGCCACATCATCGGGTGAAGCCCCTTCGACGATGGAATGCAGCTGAGCACTCAGGGTTTCTACCGAGTGTTCCTTATCCAGAGCATCACTTCGCTCTGAAATATCACGCAACACCACCTCGAGAGAAGCTTGAGCGCCACTGACCTTTTCTTTGCTGCTTTCTTCTGCAATGGCAGCCGGAGACAGATCGGGCAGGGTATCGCCGGAGCTGACTGTTTGTCGCTCAGTTTGTGTAGTTTGCTTGTTAGACAGGTTAGGCACAACAGACTCCTTCATTGTTCTGACTACAGTATAAAGCAATCAACAAAACGGTTGTTGATCAAGGTCAGAGTTCTGCATTAGGCTATACTGATGCTTAGGCGTTACGTTGTCATTGGATTTGCTGTGCCCAACACCGGACGAGTTCTTACTGCACTTGCTTTTTTACTGCTACCTACAGGGAGTATGGCTGCTAATGCAACCTTAACTTGGTGTTTAGGTCATTTGCCCAACCGGGTGCAGTACGAGTCTGGCAAAGCACCCAGCGGGCCAGAAGTTGATTTGATGCAAGACTTTGCCGCCCGGGTAGGGATGACGCTGGAATACACGGTACCGACCCCCATTCCACGCTGTTTGCAACAGCTGCAGCGCGGTCAGGTCGATATTGTAGCAGGCTTGCTATTTACAGCTGAGCGAAATGAACTGTTCTACATGCTGCCGTATGACACCGCTAGGCCAGAAAGCTGGTTTATCCACAAAGACAACCCCATCGAGCAAAAAAGCAATCTGCGTCTTACCTTTGTGGATGGCCGCATCTATTCCGCCAATCTGCGTGAACACTATGCAGCTGCGGGGTATCAGCTGCTAAATGCAGATAACCTGGATGATGGGCTTGCCATGCTGTTGCTTCAGGAAACCGATGTTTTAATTGGCCCTGAGCATATCACTTTAGGTAGGATTGCCGCTAATCCTCGCTACCATCACTACCTTATTCTTGCACCGCAGGACTCCCAGCCCAACTTTGAAGTCCATATCGCTATTTCCCGAACTGGTCGCTACGCTGACCAAAAGACATTGTTTCAGCAAGCGCTGGAGCAAATGCGCGCTGAGGGGCGGCATCGGTTGTATGAGTAGCAGTGACTTTCTGGAACACGCCTGAACCCTTCTGGCCAGATCTCTAGGTTAAAGCTTAAAAGCAAATTGTTTTAAGGCTCTCAGTGAAATATTGACACAACACCAAAGAAAGGCGTTAATGCGGGTAATCAGTTTTATGGTTGCTCACGTTATCCTGG
>JAFIFR010000189.1 GCA_020831935.1 Alkalimonas sp. | reverse complement strand
GCCGGGGTCAATGTACCGCAGTACTATGCGCTGTTCCGCGATTGGGAGCATCCATTTGCGGCATTTCATCTGACCAGCGATTTGCACATCGCCTGCATGGGGGCGCATCACGGCCAGGACGGTGCGGTGATCATCATTGGCACCGGCTCCTGCGGTCTGGCGCAGTCAGGGCAACAGGTGCTGGAAATCGGCGGTCATGGTTTTCCTTACGGTGACAGTGGCAGTGGCGCCTGGTTTGGTTTGCAGTTGGTGCACCATGTCTTGTTGAGCCTGGATGGGCTGAGCGCCCCGACCAGCCTGAGCGAGGCTCTGCTACAAGCCAGTCATTGTCATGATCAACTGGCGCTGGTGCAGCACTTTGTGCATGCCAGCCCAACCCTGTATGCCAAGTATGCGCCGCTGGTGTTTGACTGTGCTGAGCAAGGCGATGCCTGCGCCCAGCGCATCGTGCAGCAGGGGGTGGCTCATATTAATGGCATTGCCCATCGCTTGCTGAGCATTCAACCACCAAAATTGGCGCTGATTGGCGGCTTGGCGTATAAGCTGGAGCCCTATCTGGATGCTGCTGTGCGGCAGCACCTGGTGACCGCGGATGCCAGTCCGGAGTGGGGAGCGATATGGTATGCTCAAAAGCTGACGCAGCAGCAGGAGAAAACCGCGTGAGCAGCACAACAGAACTTCGGGTTGCACAACTCTTTGATGGCGAGCAGTGGCATCGCAATGTGGCTGTCCAGCTGGAGCTGGGGCGTATTCACAGCATCACGCCATGCGATCCCGCTACGGTGAACTCCGGCACCCTGGTTCCTGGTTTTATTGATGTGCAGGTGAATGGTGGCGGCGGCGCTTTGTTGAACACGGCGCCCAATCTAAGCAGCCTGGGCACCATCTTTAAGGCCCACACTCAGTTTGGTACCACAGCCATGCTGCCAACCGTTATTACCGACAACCTCGACACCATGCAGCAGGCCGCTGATGCCGTTGCTGCCGCTCTAAAACAGCAGCTGCCAGGCATTGTCGGCATTCATTTTGAAGGGCCGCATTTGTCGGTGCCGAAAAAGGGTGTGCACCCGGCGCACCACATCCGTCCTTTATCTGCCGATGAGCTGGCGCTGTATCAACGTCAGGACCTAGGTATTCGCATGGTCACTGTTGCGCCGGAAACCATAGCACCTGAGCAAATCCAGCAGTTGGCTGATGCCGGTGTCATTGTATTTTTAGGCCACTCCAATGCGGATGCCGCCACGGTGCAGGCGGCGCTTGCTGCTGGCGCTACTGGCTTTACCCACTTGTACAATGCCATGTCGCCTTTGACCTCGCGCGAGCCTGGCATGGTGGGCGTGGCGTTGGCCGATCGCAGCAGCTGGTGCGGTATCATTCTGGATGGCTACCACATGGATCCTATCGCTGCGCAGGTTGCTTTAGCAGCCAAGCCGAAAGGCAAGCTGCTGTTGGTAACGGATGCGATGTCACCGGTGGGCACCACCGACACCGAGTTTGCTTTTTTCGAAGGCAAAGTTATACGGCAGGGCAACAAATTGACCAATGAAGCCGGTTCTTTGGCGGGCTCGGTGTTGGATATGGCGGCTGCGGTGCGTTATGCCGTGCAGGAGCTGCAGCTTGAGCTGGGCGAAGCGCTGCGCATGGCATCGCTTTACCCGGCTCAGGCCATTGGTTGTGCGGATAAACGGGGTAAGCTGTTGCCAGGCTTTTGGGCCGATATGGTGCTGCTGGATGACCAGTTGAACTGCCAGCAAAGCTGGTGGCAGGGGCAGCCTCAGCGGACTGTTTGAATGTAAAAAATTGGCGCCTAAGCGCTGTAACGAGATCCGGCTGTAGCCGGGCATTGAGTTCAACAAGGGGTACTTTATGGAAGCTGCAGTTAGACAAGCCAACCGGCGGACGCAAGTGATGCCGATGGTCATCGTCGCAATTTTGTTTTTCGTGCTGGGGTTTGCCACCTGGCTCAATGGTTCTTTAATGCCGTATTTGACCCAGATGCTGCAGCTGACACCTTTGCAGGCGTCACTGATCCTGTTTTCCTTCTACATTGCGGTGACCTTTACCGCCATTCCATCGGCCTGGCTGATCCGCAAAGTCGGCTACAAAAATGGCATGGCGCTGGGTATTGGCGTGATGATGCTGGCGGGGTTGCTGTACATTCCGGCAGCGAAAACCCAGATCTTTGCAGTGTTCTTATTTGCCCAGCTGGTGATTGGTGCCGGCCAGACTCTGCTGCAAACCGCGGTCAATCCTTATGTGGTGCGGCTGGGGCCGGAAGAAACGGCGGCAGTGCGGGTGAGTATTATGGGCATTTTGAACAAAGGGGCTGGTGTGGTGGCGCCTTTGGTGTTTACTGCGCTGGTGATTGGTAGCTTGAGTGCACCTACCGGAGCTGAGTTGACACAAACTCAAATCGACACCATGGCCGATCGCATGGTGCTGCCGTATCTTGGGCTGGCGGTCTTTCTTGGCTTGCTGGCACTGGCGGTGCGCTTTTCACCTTTGCCGGAACTGGAAGAAGAGCAAGCGGAAGCGACCAGTGCTGACCAAAGTCAACTGAAAGCCGTGTTGGCCAAGCCGGCATTGGTGCTGGGCGTGGTAACGCTCTTTGTTTACGTGGCGGTGGAAGTCATTGCCGGCGACACCATTGGCATGTATGCCTTGTCGCTGGGTGTCGAGCGTTACAGCGTGATGACCTCTTACACCATGGTCTGTATGGTGGTGGGCTACTGTTTGGGCATTGCTCTGATCCCGCGGGTGTTGTCCCAGCAAAGTGCGCTGGCGATTTCGGCGGTGCTTGGGGTGGTGCTGACGTTGGCGGTGCTTTTTGGTAACAACGAGTCCTACGCCATAGCCAATGCGGTACTGGTGCCCTTTGGTGGTGTGGCCTTGCCCGATACCCTGATGTTTATTGCCTTGCTGGGGCTGGCCAATGCCATTGTCTGGCCGGCGGTTTGGCCTCTGGCGTTGTCTGGCCTGGGCCATCTGACCAGCATCGGCTCTGCTTTGTTGATTATGGGCATTGCCGGTGGCGCTTTCGGTCCGCTGTTCTGGGGCCTGTTTAGCGGAACTGGCTTAGGGCAGCAGGGGGCTTACTTTGTGATGCTGCCATGTTACGCCTTTATTTTGTTCTATGCCGTGAAAGGCCATAAGCTAAAAAGCTGGAAATAGCATGACCCCCCCTGTGGTAGCCCGCCCGGATACGGCATCCGGGCGTTTTATTGCTCTGGATGCACTGCGCGGCCTGGCCATTGCCCTGATGATTCTGGTCAATACGCCGGGTTCCTGGAGCCATGTCTACGCCCCCTTATTGCATGCGCCATGGCATGGCTTTACCTTTGCCGATATTGTTTTTCCGATGTTCTTATTTGCGGTGGGGGCCGCGATGGCTTTTTCCATGACCAAAGCTACCCCAACCGCGGCTGTCTTTGGCAAAATAGCCAAGCGCACCTTATTGCTGTTTGGCTGCGGCTTATTTTTGCACTGGTTTCCTTTTTCTCAAAGCCTGACGGAGCTGCGCATTCCTGGCGTGCTGCAACGCATCGCGCTTTGTTATGGCCTGGCCGCTTTGTTGCTGCTTTATCTGAAACCGCGCCCTTTGCTGTTGGTGACGGTGTTGCTGCCGCTGCTGTATTGGGGGCTGCTGTGGCAGTTCTCACTCCAGCACCCCTATGAGCTTGCCGGCAATGCGGTGCAGCGTTTCGACCTCTGGTTGCTGGGCAGTGCTCATCTGTATCAAGGCTTTGGCGCTGCTTTTGACCCGGAAGGTCTGCTCAGTACCTTACCTGCCGTGAGCTCGGTCTTGGTGGGGTATCTGGTGGCGACGGCACTGCGGCAAATGGACAAAGCCAGCAGTGTACTCTGGTTGCTGCGGTGGGGGCTGGCACTGAGCCTGCTTGGGCTCTTGTGGCACTTGCTGTGGCCTATCAATAAGCCGCTCTGGTCGGGCAGTTACGTCGTATTTTCCAGTGGCTTAATTTTGTTGTTGCTGACTGCCATGGTCTGGTGGATGGATGTCCGGCAGCGGCAAACGCTGCAGCCGCTGGTGGTGTACGGCAGTAATCCGCTCTTTATCTACATCTTGTCCTGGCTCTGGGCCAGCGCGGCAAGCCAGTTGATACGCTTTAGCTACGGCGGCCAGCCCATTAGTTTGTACCAGCTTGGTTTTGAAAGCCTGAGCTCACTGTTGCCCGCCAAGCTGGCCTCACTGACCTTTGCCCTGCTGCACGTGCTGTTGTTCTGGGGGCTGTCTTACTGGCTGTATCAGCGACGGATTTTTAT
>JAFIFR010000005.1 GCA_020831935.1 Alkalimonas sp. | reverse complement strand
TCCAGCCGTGGCCATTCCGGTGTCCCTGGTTGGTACCTTCTTTTTAATGTGGTTGTTGGGCTTTTCCATCAACCTGCTCACCTTGCTGGCCATGGTGCTTGCCATCGGCATTGTGGTGGATGACGCCATCATTATGCTGGAAAACATTCACCGCTTTATGGAAGAAGGCAAATCCCGCACCGAGGCCGCTATCCTGGGCGCCCGTCAACTGGCCTGGCCCATTATTGCCATGTCCACCACCTTGGTGGCGGTTTTTATTCCGATTGGTTTTGTCGGCGGACTAACCGGGGTGCTCTTCGTTGAATTTGCCTTTACCCTGGCAGCCACGGTGATTTTATCCGGCGTGGTGGCACTGACGCTGTCGCCGGTGATGTGTGCCTACCTCTTAAAAGCACACAAATCCGAGGCCGATAAACCACGTCTGGAAGCCTGGCTGGATCGGCGCTTTGCCAGTCTGCGCCGTGGTTACCAAAAACAGCTGCATGGTGCCCTGAACTATCAGCCGGTGTTGCTGACCTTCGGTGCCATTGTGCTGGTGTCCTGTTATTTCTTGTTTGTCACCAGCCCATCGGAGCTGGAACCGGCCGAAGATCAGGGCTTTGTGTTCTCCATTTTAAATGCCGACAGCTTTGCCACCCTGGATTATCTGGAGCGCAACACCAAAGAGTTGAACCGCTTGCTGGATGAGATCCCTGAGCTAAAAAATGTATTTATTATCAATGGTATGGGCGGAACCAATACCGCTATTGCTGGCCTGGTTTTGTCGCCCTGGGATCAACGCAGCCGCAGCACCCAGCAGGTGCTGGAAACGCAAATTCAGCCATTTCTGGATAGCCTGCCCGGCCTGAACAGTTTTGCACTGGTACCGCCTTCTTTGCCCTCACCCGGTGGTGGCTTGCCGGTCGAGTTTGTCATCGGCTCGACTCAACCGTTTGAAGCCTTGCAGGAAGTCGCGCAGCAAATCATGGGCCGCGCCATGGCCAGTGGTCGCTTTATTTTTGTCGACAACGACCTGAAGATTGACCGGCCGCGGCAAACCGTGCATGTCGACCGGGATAAAGCGGCTTTGATGGGCGTCAGCATGCAACAAGTCGCCGCCGATCTGGGCAGCTTGCTGGCCGGAGCCGACGCCGGTCGTTTCGCCATGGACAACCGCTCCTACCGGGTGATCCCACAGGTGAAACGGGCAGAACGATTAAACCCGGAGCAGCTCAAAGACTACTACACCCGCAACCGCGATGGTGAGCTGGTGCCGTTAGCCACCCTAGTTACGCTGGAAGAGAGTGTGCAACCGCAGGCGCTGAAAGGTTTTCAGCAGCTCAATGCGGTCACCATCTCCGGGCTGCCCCGTCCTGGCGTCCCTCTGGGTGAAGCCCTGGCGGTGCTGGATGAGATTGCCGCAGAAGTGCTGCCCGCCGGCTTCACCGTCGATTACGCCGGCCAATCGCGGCAGTTCAAAGCCGAAGGCCAGCAATTGGTGATCACCTTCTTCTTTGCTTTGATTGTGATTTTCCTGGTGCTGGCGGCGCAGTTTGAGTCGTTCAAAAATGCCGTCATTATTCTGGTCACCGTGCCGATGAGTGTCTGTGGTGCTCTGATCTTTATCAGTCTGGGCTTTACCAGTTTGAATATCTACACCCAGGTTGGCTTGCTGACCCTGGTGGGATTGATTGCCAAGCACGGTATTTTGATTGTCGAGTTTGCCAACCAGTTGCAGCAGGAAGGGCGCAGCAAACGCGAAGCCATTGAAGAAGCCACTGCCGTGCGGCTGCGGCCGATCTTAATGACCACCGCCGCCACTGTGCTGGCGATGATTCCCTTGCTGGTCGCCAGTGGCGCCGGAGCCGCCTCCCGCTATGCGATGGGCTTGGTGATCGCCAGCGGCATGACCATTGGCACCGCCTTTACCTTGTTTGTGGTGCCGGCAATGTACCTGTTGCTAGCGCGTGATCTGAGTACGGATCCGGACAACCTGGAGCCGGTGAGCGAGCAGTAAAAGCTTTACCCGTTAGCGCTTTTGGCCGGGGTTTTGCCCGGCCCTGCCCACACCAGCGTAGTGCTTTTTTAGGCGTCTACGCTGGTTTTTTTATCCGTCACCTTGCTGCTGAAGCGCCCGGCTTAAACTGCCCGACTGCTTTGCCAGCAAGGCCCTGGCGTCTTCCTTGCCAAGGCCGCTCAGCAAACGCAGAATGGCCAGTTTGGCCTGGTAGTCGCTGTCCTCCAGCATCTGCCGTGCTTGCTGATGAGAGCACCCAGTCGCTTCCACCACGATACGGGCCGCCCGCACCACCAACTTTTGGTTGCTGGCATGCAAGTCCACCATCAGGTTCTGATAGACCTTGCCGCTGCGCACCATGCTGGCAGTAGACAACATATTCAGCAGCAGCTTTTGCGCCGTGCCGGATTTCATCCGGGTCGAGCCGGTCAGCACCTCGGGCCCAACCGGGGCGCAAAGTGGAATATCGGCGCTTTGCAGCACGGCCGTGCCCGGGTTGCAGCTGATACCAACCGTGGTGCAGCCCAGTGTCTGAGCATACTGCATCGCGGCCACCACATAGGGGGTGCGGCCACTGGCAGCGATACCAACCAGCACATCGGCCGCGCTGAGCCCCAGGGCTTTCACATCCAGTACCCCTTGAGCGGCGTTGTCTTCGGCTCCCTCCACCGCTTGTAAAATGGCCGCAGCCCCCCCGGCAATCAAGGCCTGAACCTGCTCGGGTGGCGTGCTGAAGGTTGGCGGGCATTCGGCTGCATCCAGAATCCCCAAACGACCGCTGGTACCGGCACCGATGTAAATCAGCCGGCCGCCGCCGGCAAAAGCTGCGACAATGGCATCCACCGCCCTGGCGACATCCGGCAAGATGCCGGCTATCACCGCAGGCACCTGCTGATCGGCCTGATTGATGCGTTGCAGCAGCGCAAGCGTATCCAGCTGATCCAAATCCATCGTCTCTGGATTGCGGCTTTCGGATAAAAAGCCCGTTAACTGCTGCAGCAGTTGCTGTTCGCTGGTCGCGTCCAGTGGCGGCGCTTTGCTCATACCCGTGGCTCCGTTTTTTCTAATTCGCCCTGACGCCAGCGCTCGGCCAGCAGCAAGGCACCGTCCACCGAGGTCCCCGCCGCCGGAATCACCTGGCGGCGGATCCGTTCCGGCAAATGCGGCAAGGTGCCTTCGGCCAGTCCGCCCAGGATCACCACAGGCAGGGTGACATCCAGACAGGTCAGATCAATCAGCGCCACCACATCGGCAACATAGCGCTCAAAGACTTTGGCCGCTTGCGGGCACTGCTCCGCCAAAGGCAGTACCAGCGGGGCCAGCCGCGAAAAGTCATTGACCACCGCATGCTTCAGCCACCCCAGAATATTTGCCGGATCCGTGCCAATGACGGCAGTGACGGCTTTGGCCAGCTGGGAGTCAAAACTGCGTCGCCGATCAAACTCATCCAACACCTGGCGCACCGCCATCTTGCCAAGAATGGCGCCACTGCCTTCATCGCCAATGTTAAAGCCCCAGCCACCGAACTGACGTTCCTCACCATTGGCTTCCAGCCGCATGCCGACCGAGCCGGTCCCCAGTGCCACCACGGCCACCGGCTGACCAGCGTTGGCCCCCCAAACCGAGGTTTTGGCGTCGGTGGTCACCCACAACTGTGGGCAAAGCTCAGCCAGATGCAGCTCCAGTGAGGTACGCAACTGGACATTACCGGCTCCGGGCACGCCGGCCACCACCGTGACCTGCTCGCCCCGGCACTGCGCCAGCTCGAACAAGTTGCTGATCAGTTGATACAAGGTGGCAGCGGCATTGTTGTAATCGTTGGTCAGGGATGCCGAGCCCATTTTCAATTGCCAGCTGCGCCCCGTCGCCGGATGCAGCAAACGTCCCAGTGTTTTGGTTCCTCCGGCATCAATGCCGAGAATGTAGTCGGTCACACGCTTTCTCCTGTGACTTCAGATGATAAGGAAGGCTGCTGCGCAGGAGCGCGTCCCAAACAACACACACAAGTGGCTACTAAAGTACCCAGACAAAGCTGCCAGGTAAAGCCCAAATCCCACTGACTGAGCCTGGGGCCAAAAAATTGCAGCACATACGGCTGAAACAGCAAGGGCACCAGGAAACCGCAGAGCAGCGCGGCGGCGACACTGCGGGCATTGCCACGGCGGGTAAAGAGCACGGTAAAGTACACGCCCAGCAGGCCGCTGTAAGAAAACACCATCACGCTCAGAGCAAAGGCCAGCAGCGGCATGTCACTAAACTGCTGCCAGTAAAAACACAGTACAGCCATCGCCGACAAAGCCGTTGCAGTCAGCAGCATGCCAACACGACCGGCCCGGACAAAATGCAGCTCAGAGGTTGTCGGTTGCCGCCGCAGCCGCCAGGGGCGATAGAGATCGGTCACCAGCACCGAAGCCATGGAGTTCAAACCGGATGTCATGGTCGACAAAGCGGCGGCAACCACCCCCACCGTCACCAGCCCCCGCAAACCTGCCGGCATTTCATTCAGCACAAAATACATAAAGACCGTCACGGTTTCACCGCCAAAGGTCGTGCCCAGCTCGCTGCTGCCCTGCAGCATCAAGTCCGGGCGCTGGTAAAACACATAGAGCAACATGCCGATGGCAATAAACAGCAGCATCACCGGAACAATCATCAGCACCGACAACAGCATAGCGCCAGCGCCCTGCCGCGCTGTTTTGCAGGTCAATACCCGTTGAGTCATGTCTTGATCCAACCCAAAGGCAGCAATATTCAGCAGCACAAAGCCGGTAATCGCCGACCAAAAGGTAAAAACACCGGCAGAGCTGAAGTCCAGTGAAAAGTCGAGCAACTGCAATTTGGAACCGCTGCCGTCGACAGGCTGACGCAAGGCCTGAAGCACTGCCCCGCTATCGGCCGGGATCAACCACCACAGATAAAACAGCACGGCCAGTGCCGCGACCACATACACCGCACACTGGAATGCATCGGTATAAATGACCGAACGAATGCCGCCAACTACCGAGTACGCCAAAGCCCCAAAGGCCAAGAGCCCAATCGACATCACCACACTGCTGGCTTCGATGTTATGAAACACCACCATGGCAACCGCAATGGCCGCCATGTACAGTCGGGCCCCGCTGGCAAACACCCGGCCAAACAGATACATACTGCCGGCCTGACGCTTGGCCCCGGCGCCAAAACGCTGCTCCAGCAAGCCATAGACGGTGGTGACTCTGGCCTGGTAGTAACGCGGAATCAGATACGCCATCACCAGCAAGGCTGCAATCAAGGCCCCAATATTGGTGGCAAGATAACTCAAATCACCACGAAAACCCTGATCCGGCCCGCCAAGGAAGGTCGCTGCCGACTGCGAAGTGGCCATGACCGAAATCGCAACCGCCCACAATGGCATTTGGTTGCCAGCCAAGAAAAAGTCGCTGGCATTGCCCTGTCGGCGTTGGCTGAGAACCCAGCCCAAAGCCGCCAACAGCAGGAAGTAACCGCCAAACACCACCCAGTCCAGCGCTGTCAATTTAATGTCCATGGTATTCCTTTTTCTTCCCCGCCCGGGCTGGCTGTTTACAAACTCAGCATGGCTTCGTACACCAGACTCATGATGCTGCCATAACGCCCGGTTTCGAATCGATCGCCACTGAATTCATAGCCAGCCCCCTGAGGCAGAATGGGCGAATGTTTTTTATTGGTCAACAACACCACCAACAAATCGTAATGGGGGTCGACCAGGGTCGCAGTCCCGGTCCAGCCGGTGTGACCGAAGGCATATCGGCTGGCATAAGGACCAAAGTGCCAGGCCAGCTCACCGCCCACAGCGGTGCGCCAACCCAAACCAAAGCGGTGATCCTGCACCGAGGGCCGGACAAACTGCTGGATCACGGCTTGACTGAACAGCGGCACATCGCCATAACCGCCATGCTGGGCCAGCAGCATCAGCTTGGCCAGCTCGCGTGCGGTGCTGAACAACCCTGCATGACCGGCCACCCCGGCCATCGAATGAAATGCTTTTTCATCATGCACTTCGCCCCGAATCACCCCGCGGCGCATGCCCGGAAAAGGCCGGGCCATGCCTGCCCGGTAATTGCCGTCCAGCTCGGTGGCCGCGATCTCAGCCGCTGCAATCCCCTTCTGTAAAGGGTTGAACAGAGTGCGCTCCAACCCCAGTGGTTGATACAACTCTTGTTCCAAATAACGGTCTAATGGCAACCCGGTCAGTTGCTCAACCAAAACGCCCAACAGCATAAAGCCGGTATCGCTGTAGCGGCTTTGCTGGCCGCGCGGCCGCTCAAAGGGCAGCTGTTCAACCAGCAACCGGCGGGTGCGCTCGGGCTCCACCGAGTAAAAGTCAGCTCCCAGCGGATTGTCAGGCCGGAAAAAGTGCAGCTCGGGGCTGTAGCCGGCACTGTGATCCAGCAGATCCCGCACCAATCGCTGCTCCCGGCCATCCCCCTGATAGTCAGGCAGATAGCGCTGAATCGGGGCATTGATATCCAGTTTGCCCTCGCTGACCAACTTCATCACGGCATACAGGGTCCCGTACATCTTGCTGTTCGATGCCAGATCGAACAGGGTGTCGGTCCGCATCGGCACCGGCTGCTCCAGCAGCTGGCCATGGCGGTCATAGCGCTTGGCATAACCGTAGGCGCTTTCTTTCACCACCCGGCCATTTTTCGCAATCAACAACACAGCACCGGGAAAACCGGCGGCAACCTCCTGCTCAATCAGCGCATCCAGTTCGGCCAGGCGCTTTGCTGAAAAACCAGCCTCGGTTGCCGAGCCATCTTTCAGTCTGGGGTAATCCAGTCGAAGCTGGATACTGGCCCCGGCCGGCTTTACCTCGGCCACCCGCAACTGATTCAGACCATCGCGGGTAACCCCCGCCAGCGACAACACCATTGGATGCTTGCTAAGCCCGGCTGGCAGCGTCAGCACCTGGCCATTGACCAAAATACGGGCCGAACTGGCCTGCTGCATATCCAGCCAGAGTGCGCCCTGGCCCTGATAGCTGTAAAAAATTCGCCGGTCGTTCACCCAAGCCCGCTGGCTTCGCTGCTCAGGAAGCGTCAGGCTAAGCTGAGCCGGTTCGCGCACCGGCACCGGCCAGTCGGCCGCTCCCGGCTGGCGGAGGTCAGCACTAAGCCCGGGACTGAGCCATAAAGCAGCCGTCACGGCCAAAATAAGCAGCCTCTTGCCGGTCATCCCAAATCTCCTGTTGTTGTTAAGTCTGACAGGCTCGCACCTGCCGGCTATTCCCCATAAACGGGTCTGCCGATCTTACGCACATCCTTTTAGCCTGAAAGGTGGGTTCTGAGCAGGCTGATATTTTGCCTGGCGACAGCCAAAAACTGCGATTTCACATGCAAATAGCGGCCAATTGCCGTACACTACGCGCCGATTTCTGGTCTGGCTTTACAGGAAAAGGTTATGGAACTGCTGTTATCATCCTCGTTGTTCGCTGTCACCATCATCAGCCTGGTGCTGGGTTTAAGCTGCCTGCTCTATGCCTGCACCTTACCAACCACGTTAACTGCTGAGCAAAAGGCCGAGACCCGCATTGAGTTCGGTGTCTTTAGCGCTGGTGCTTTTGCGATATTGGCGGTGATGCTGTTCGCACTCTGCTACGGTTAGGTTGCCGCTAGCCAGCCGGTTCAGAGCGCTGTTCGCCCGGGCCCGGATGCAGCTCCAGCCGGGCTTTTTCCACCAGTTCAGCATCCAGCTCACTGGTGACCGCCACGCCGAGTTCTTTAAACTCGGCGGCTTGTTTAATCAGGTTGCCACGACCGCTGTACAGCTGACTAAAGGCTTTGTCGTAACTGTCGCGCGCCTTATCCAGCTGCTTGCCCACCCCTTGCATGCTTTCCAGAAAGAGTTTCAACTTGCTGTAAAACTTTTCGGCCCGGCTGGCCAGCTCCGCACTGTGCTTGCTTTGGTCCTCAAAACGCCACAGCTGCCGGACAATATTCAAACTGGTCAGTAAGGTGGTCGGCGTGGCCACCAACACATTGCGCTGCAAGGCTCTTTGGTACAAATCCGGGTCGAACTTCAGGGCTTCGACATAAGCCGACTCAATCGGAATAAACAAGAACACCACTTCGGGCGAATTGAGGCCACTGAGCTGATAATAACTTTTATCGGCCAACTCGGCGATGCGATCTTTCACCGCCTGACAGTGCTCCCGCAGGGCCAGACTGCGGCTGTTGTCATCCTCGGCATTGACATATCGGGTATAGGCCGCCAACGAGGTCTTGGCATCGATCACCAAATGGCGCTGCTGCGGTAAGTAGACAATGGCATCCGGCCGACGCTTGCCGTCCTCACTGTCAAAGCTGACTTCGCGCTGATAATCCACCCCGGCGCGTAAACCCGAGTTATCCAGCACATTTTCCAGCATCAACTCCCCCCAATTGCCCTGCACTTTTTTCTGCCCTTGCAGTGCTTTGGTCAATTGCTCCGCCTGATCGGTAATGCGATTATTCAGCTGCTGCAGATTGATCAGCTCGGTTTTCAGCGCACTGCGTTGTTGCAGTTCATCGCTGTGGATGCGTTCCATTTTTTCGCGAAAGCCTTTCATATCCTGCTGCAGCGGCGACAACAGCTGCTGCAACTGCTGCTGGCTTAACGCACTGAAGGCTTTGCCTTTGCGCTCCAACACCTCCTGCGCCAACAACTCAAACTCTTTTTTCAGCTGTTCACGGCTATCCGTCATCAACTTAAGCTGTTCCGTAAAATGCTGCTCTTTGGCTGCCAGGGTACTGTGCAGCCGGTCGTGCTGCTCCTTGATTGCCAAGTAGTCTGCTTGCTGCTGTTGCTGCTGCTGCCGGCTCTCGGCCAATTGCAAATCCCGTTCACGCAATTCGGTTTGCCGCACCTGCAACTGCTCACGGTAACGGAGCGCCAACTCCGTCTGCGCCTGCAATTCTTGCTGCAGTTGCTGCACTTGCAGCCGGGTCTGCTGCAGCTCTTGTTGCAGCAAGGCCTGCGCCAGCCGCTGCCTCTGCCATAGCAGCAGCATGGCAAGCAACGACACCAGCGCGACCGCAGCCGTCGCTGCCAGTGCGTAAAACTGAGTTTCGTTCATCGCATTCAATCTCAAAGCTATTGATACGCCTATGCTGACGGATCCGGGCTTTAGCAGCAAGCCTGGATCCTCAGCTGTTTACTGATTGCACAAAACTTGATCCAGATCAATTAAATTCCAATTAAGGATCATCCATTTTGGGGACGGCCTAGTATAAGCTGTCCATGAATAACCATAAAAACAACAAGGTCTTTTGATGCGTAAAAATCAGGATGTCACCCAGCGCGAAATCACCTTTCCACGGCACACTCATCTTATTACCACCACCGATAAACGTGGCGTCATCACTTACGCCAACCCCGACTTTATTGCCATTGCAGGCTTTGAAAAAGAAGAGCTGATTGGCAAAAATCACAACCTGATCCGCCACCCGGATATGCCAGCTGAGGCTTTTAAAGACATGTGGCGCACCATCCAAAGTGGCCACTCTTGGCGTGGAGCCGTCAAAAACCGTTGTAAGAATGGCGATCACTACTGGGTCGATGCCTATGTCACCCCAGTGATGAAAGATGGTGACATTGTCGAGTACCAATCCATCCGAACCATACTGCAGCCTGCGCAAAAGAAGCGAGCTGAACAGCTTTATCATCGGTGGCGTCAGGGCAGCTTGCCTGCAGCTATCCATGCCTCTCCCTTTCGACGGCAGCAGGTATTGGGCCTGACGCTTGCTGCGACTGGAGTGGCCTGTGCAGCATGGCTTGGTGTGGTGGCAACCTGGTGGTCCTTACTGATGCTGGCACCTATGTTGTTGTTGGCCTGGTTGCTGCGGTTGCAACAGCAGCAATGCAACGCTTTACTTGAGGTTGCTGATAAAACCTACCAAAACTCAGCCATGTGCTGGATTTATCATGGCAGCGTCAATTTTCACAGCCGGGTCGCTTTTGCCCTGTCCACCCAACGGCAAGAAAACAGAGCCTTGATGGCACGTCTGGTCAACAGCTCTGGCTACTTGCAGCATGCCCGAACTCAGGCCAGCCAGGCCATGGTGCAAGCATCCAGCCAAAGCAAGTTGCAGCACCAGTCCACCGATATTTTTTTACAGCAACTGGCGCAATTACGTCAGCAACAAAGCCAGGTTGATGCGGCGGTCAGTGAAATGGAACTGGTATCCAGCGAGTCTGGGCAAGCTGCGGAGGCAGGTAGTCAGCAATTGCAGCAAATGCTGACGGTTTGCGACAATATGCAGCAACAATTGCAGGAGCTCAGCCAGCGTTTTTCCGCCGTGAATAAGCAGGGGGAAGCCATTGCTCAGGTGGTGAAGGTGATTCGGGATGTGGCCGAGCAAACCAACTTGCTCGCTTTAAATGCAGCCATTGAAGCCGCCAGAGCCGGCGAGCTGGGGCGCGGTTTTGCCGTGGTGGCGGATGAAATTCGGGCTTTGGCCGGCCGCACCCATCACTCGACGCACGAGATCCAAACCATCATCCAGCAGCTTTATGCGGGTATCCAGCAGGCTGACCAGGCCTTACAAACCGGAGTTGGAGCCTCCGAGCAAACCGCACAATGTGCCGCTTCTACCGCAGCCGGCATGATACAAATCCAGCAAGGCATTGAAACCATGCGCACTAAAGCCTCGAATATCAGTCAGGCCAGCCAGCAACAGGGCAGTACCGTGGAACAGCTGAGCCAGCAGACGCAATCCCTGGCAACGTTGGCTCAAAGCTCAGCCAGCGCTGCCGATGACGCCAGAAGTGAAGGTGATCGATTGTCTGTGCAGCTGAATCAGCTAACTTTGTTGGCGCAACATTTTTTGCACGCACAACAACAAGGAGTGAGTTATGCTGACTGACTTGCCTCGGGTGCATTTCGATCTGGTTGAGCAGCTTGACTCCTTCGTCAGTACGGTAAACCCGGATTTACGACTGCTGACCTTGAACCGTTTTGGCAGACGCTTGTGCCGGATTGCCGATGATCACGACTTGCAACAGGATCCTTTGTACGTGCATCATTTCCATGATTCAGAAAGCCTGCAATTTCTGCAAAACGTTGTCTTTCCTTATGCCCGAGCCCACCAATGCTGGCAAGGTCAGCTGTTGTTTCGTGATCGACAGGGGCAGGCAATTCCCACTCAGATCAAGGTACTGGCACACCACAACGCTGAGGGCAAAGTGATCCACTTTACCGGCATCGCCCAAACACAAAGCCACGACGCTACCCAGCTACTGGATGAGCTGACTGAGCGCATTTTCCAGGATGCGATTGAGGGCATCATCCTCACCGACAGCAAAGCCAGGATCCTACGGGTGAACCCGGCATTTACCACCATTACCGGCTACCAGGCCGATGACGTGCTGGGCAAAACACCGGCCTTGCTGCGCTCGGCGCATCATGACGCTGACTTTTACCAACAGATGTGGCAAACCATTGCGCTACAGGGCAGCTGGCAAGGCGAAATCTGGAATCGGAAAAAAGATCGCACCGTCTACCAGCAATGGCTAAAAATTTCGCGTATCGAGGATAATCAGGGGCAGGTTAGTCATTATCTGGCTGTGTTTCAGGATCTCAGTATCATTCGCTCTAAAGATCGTCAAATTCACCAACTGGTTAACTTTGACCGTTTGACACGACTGGGCAATCGCGAATTGTTGGTCAGCCGCTTTCCTCCTGCGCTGGCCCAGTGCCAACGCCAACATGCCCGATTGTTGGTGTGCTGGATAGATGGCGGTCAACTGGGCGATGTCAATCAACGCCTGGGGCTCACCCATGGCGATCGCTTTATCCAGCTGCAAGCCGAGCGATTGCAGCAGTTGATTGGACCTGAAGACACCTTGGTACGCATTTACGCCGATGACTACATTTTACTGCACCCTTTACCGGCAAAAACCCGGCACGACACCAAGCTGATTGGTCGCCTGCTCGAAGCACTCAAACAACCGGTCGAATTGGCTGCTCAGGTCATCCTGCCCTGCCCCTTCATTGGCGTGGCTTGCTACCCGGACGATGGCCAAAGCGAAGAAGAGCTGCTGCACGCTGCCGAGCTGGCTATGTTTGCTGCCAAGGAAAAAAAACAAGCCAAGGTGCAGTTTTACAACGCAAAAGCAGGGGCGGATTACCATCGAAAAGCGGTGTTGCGACAAAAGCTCAGCACCGCTTTACTGAGCACTGAACCGGCCCTGCAGCTACATTTCCAGCCCAGAGTCTGGCTGCAGGATGGTTCCACCGCCGCAGCAGAGGCCCTGATTCGTTGGCAAGACGAGGAGTTGGGGATGATTTCACCGGCAGACTTTATTCCGATTGCCGAGCAAAGTCACTTGATTGTGGAGTTGGACCGCTGGGTACTTCGTCAACTCTGTCGCCATCTGAGTCGCTGGCACCAGCAACAGCTAACCCCACCTTTAATCTCATTTAATGTATCGGCGAGGCACCTGAGTGAGGCTGATTTTACCGACTGGTTGCTGCACTGTCTGGCCGAACATCAGATCCCACCATCCGCGCTAGAAATGGAAATCACCGAGTCAGCACTGATTGATAATGAAGCCAAAGCCATCAGTAAGTTGCAGTTACTTAAAGATGCCGGATTACGCATTGCATTGGATGATTTTGGTACCGGCTATTCCAGTTTGAGTTATTTAAAAAACATGCCGCTGGATACCGTAAAAATTGACCGCTCAGTCGTCTGCGATCTCAGCACCAACCCCAAAGCGCTGTGCATTATCAAAAGCATTCACTTGCTTGCTTGCGAGCTGAAGCTGACCCTAACCATAGAGGGCATCGAGAATCTTCAGCAGCATCAAATCCTGGCCGAGTTGGGCTGTCAGCAAGCACAAGGCTATTGGTACGCCAAACCGCTACCAGCCGAACAATGGGCTCGGCAATGGGGCAGCCGGCTTTAATTTGTCAGGCTGCTCGTAGTACACTGCTTTTTTAATTCGTGTTGCCGGAGACTGGGATGCCACCCATTATTATGATTCTTGGGCTGCTTTTTGTGGCCCTCTTTGTGTTGGTTACTGTACTGGAAAAGTACGGCAAAAAACGCAGTAATGAAGAGCTGAGTCAAATCAGCCGTTTTATTTTTCCTTTGGTGGGTATCGTGCTGCTGGCCCAACTGCTGTACATGTTGTTTCGCTAATTATCTCAGCACCGAGGCAGACAAGCGGTTTTGCCTTGTCACCAACCCGCATTTGAGTTGAAATCTGCTGCAACCCATTCAGGAGAAAACCGATGATCCGCTTGTTGCTTGCTTGTGCTTTGCTGCTTTCTTTGGCGCTCCATGCCGCTCCGCGCGGCATGGAGCCGGACGATTATTACCGTTTTGTTTTCATAGCCGATCCACAGTTGGCGCCGGATGGCAGCCAGGTGGCCTTTGTGCACAGCACCATTGCCGACGACAAGCGCAAACGCCGCAGCAACCTGTGGCTGGTGGCAACCGACGGCAGATCGGAACCGCGCCAGCTGACCTTTAGCGACGGGGATCGCAGCCCACGCTGGTCACCCGATGGCCGGAAGCTGGCCTTTATCTCGGGCCGGGGGGAGGGGCAGCAACTGCACCTACTGCCGCTTCATGGCGGTGAAGCACGAGCCATCACCCAATTGCAACAAGCCGGCATCCGCGACTTTAGCTGGTCTCCCGATGGCAGGCAGTTGCTGCTGACCTTGTCGGTTGATCCCGAGCTCCCTGATCCAAATCAGCAACCAGCCAAAGCAGAACAGCCCGAAGCCGACATCGTAGTCATTCGCCATGCCTTGTACAAAAGCGATGGGGCTGGCTACCTGAATGAGCGTCGTTCAGGGCTCTGGCTACTGGACCTGGCCAGCGAAGAGCTGACCCGCTTAACCGGCGATGCACGCTGGCACGATCACTCGGCGCAATTCTCCCCCGATGGCCGCCAGATTGTGTTTGCCTCAGACCGCAGCGCCGATGCACTGGAAGGCAGCATGCAGCAAGATCTCTTTGTGCTGGAGCTGAGCAATCAGCAGCTGACCCGGCTGGAAACCCTGCCTGGCCAGGCCAGCGCTCCCCAATGGTCACCGGATGGCCGTGAGCTGTTGTACCGCCATCAGGCCGACTACTTTGAGCCAGAGCATCTGGTCATTCACCGGCTGAGCGATGGCCACAACAGACGCATTGCCAACAACTGGGATCGCTCCGCTTCAAGTCTTTACTGGCCAGAGCGCGGTCGGGTCCTGATGGGAGCCGATCACCTGGGATCACGCCCGTTGTTTGAACTGAATTTGCGCCGCGACCGTACCAGCATTCGCTTGAGCGAACACGGCAGTGCCGGCAGCTTTAGTTTTGCTGCCAATGGCAAAGCCCTGAGCTACCTGTGGCAGGACGAGCAACAGCTGCCGGAGGTCTGGTTTCAGCAGGGCAACCGGGCGCCACGGCAACTGACATTTTTCAATCAAGATCTGCTAAATGAGCTGGCCCTGCAACCGCTGCAGCCGTTCTGGTTTGAGCACGACCAGGGCCAAAGTCAGGGCTTTTTACTCAAACCTGTTGGTTGGCAAGCCGGCCAGTCTTACCCGCTTATTTTAAACATTAAAGGTGGACCGGGCGGCATGTGGGGCCATCAGTGGTTCCATGAATTCCAGATGATGGCAGCCGCCGGCTATGCGGTAGTCTTTACCAACTACCGTGGCAGCACTGGCTATGGCTACGGCCACCAGAACGCTGTCCACGCCGATTACGGCGGTGTCGATTACCGCGACAATATGGCGGTGCTTGATGCCGTGCTGCAGGCCCATGACTGGCTGGACCCGGCGCGGCTCTACATTACGGGCGGCAGCCATGGTGGCTTTCTCACCAACTGGATCACCACCCAGACCAACCGCTTTACCGCCGCCGTCACCCAGCGCAGTGTCAGCAACTGGCTGTCGGAAGCCGGCACTCAGCAGTACCCACCGAACTCCATGCGCCGCGAGTTTGCCGGCACCCTCTGGGAAAATTTCGAGCTGTACTGGGGGCGCTCGCCACTGAAATACGCCGATCGGGTGCAAACACCGACGCTGATTATTCACAGCACCGACGATCACATCACCCCGATAGGCCAGGGCGAAGAGTGGTTTTTTGCCTTAAAAGCCAATGAGGTACCGGTTGAGATGGTGGTGTTTAAAGGCGAAGGCCACAGCCTGTCGCGCAATGGCACCCCGGTCAACCTGGTCGAGCGGCTCAAACGCATTCTGGACTGGTTCGAACGCCATCCGGGGGCCTAGCCAGTCCAGGCGGCTGCTAAAACGAGTGGCCCAGCGACAAATACCAGGAATCGATTTGGCTACGGTCGTCGCTTTCAGCGCGGCCATAGCCAAAAAACAAGGGCCCGAGCGGGCTGTCCCAGCCCAAAAACACCGAGCCCGCCCACAACCAGGTATCGGTTTGCTGGGCCTGATTCACCCCCAGCAAGTCGTCCTGCACCCGGCCTCGTTCAATGGAGCCACCGAGGTACCAGGGCATGTTCAAAAATGACATCTGCGGCTGAGTCAGTTGGTACTGGTACACCAGGCTGCCAAAGCTGACGGTACTGCCATACAAGTACTGATGCGGGTAACCGGACAAATTTAAAAAACCGCCCAGACTGAACTGCTCCAGAATAAGATCCGGATCGGTGTTGCGGTAACGCTGCCAGCGCCAGCGGCTGTGCAGGCGATGCCTTTGCCAGCTTTTGGCTGCCAACAGATCCAGTTGCCAGCTGCGACTGCTGCCACGTTCAGCACCAGAGCGGTCATCCAGCCATTGCCATTCGCTATTCAGCAGAATACCTCGCCCCGGAAAACTGATGTTGTCCAGCGTATCCCAGCGGCCTTGCAGCACAGGGCCGTGCCGCTGATAGGACAGCCGCATGCCGGCATCGGCCTCGCGCAACGAGCCGGGAGCCCGATAGCGACCTGCCCGACGGGTCCAGCCGCTGGCCAGCGTCAGGTGATCACTGAGATTCCAGCCCGCCAGCGCCGTACTGTTAAACTCACTGTGATTGAGATCGCCCAGTGAACGACGGCTTTCATCCTCCAGCACCTGGCGCTGACTGAATGCAGCCAGGCGGCCACTGACAAAGGTTGCCGGGCTTAGCAGCGGCCAATACAGCTCGGTACTGAGCAGCTTGTCACTGCCAATGGCCAGCTCGGAGTACCACTCAGCCCCCAGCGGGCTAAGGTTGGTGTAGACATAACTGGCCGCCAACTGGTAATGATGCTTATTCTGAAAATCGTCTTCAAACCGCAGACGGAAATTCAAATAACCCGGTCCCCAGCTTTTTTCCTGCACCTGCACCCTCAACTCGGTCTGGTCGTCTGGCAGCAAACTCAGCTGCTGCGAGACCCGCTCAAACACATCCAGGCCATAAAGACGACGCATGCCCTGAGAAACCAAACCGCTGTCGTAGGGATCGCCAGGCTGAATGCCCAACCGCGCCAACAGCAGTGAGTCGGCTAGTGCGGACTGATTCTGCAACACGACATGGTCAATCTGCTGCTCGGCTGCTTCGGGTAACCGGTGGCTTTGCAGCCAGTGCTGATAGCGCTCGGAGTCCACCGACCAGTCGGACAAGGCTTCGGCCGCGACCGCCGTCTGATAGCCAATGGCACTGGTTTCCATCAAGCGCTCGAACTCCAGGGTCCCGATCCCGCTCAGCTCGGGTTGCAGCAAAATGTCTTGCTCACGCAACAAAGCCAATTGCGCTGCCAGACCTCGTCGCACCAAAAAACTGGTGAGCTGCTCGGACACACTAAAGGCATCGGTCAGGTCTTCTTTATTGAGCAAGGGCGCATCAATGCTGACGGCAATGATCCGTTCAGCTCCGAGCGACAAGGCCACATCCACCGGCAAGTTGTTGGCAACGCCACCATCCACCAAAATACGCTGATCAATTTCCATCGGGCTCACTACCCCGGGAATGGACATCGAGGCCTGCACCGCTTGCAACAAACTGCCCTGCCCCAAAATCACCGCATCACCGGTCACCAGGTCTGCCGCCACCGCCCGAAACGGAATGGCCAGCGCATCAAAGTCCAGCTGATTGGCCTGGACCCCATAGGCGCGCTGCAACAGCTCGGCCATGGCCTGACCATGCAAGACGCCTTTGGGCAGATGCACGCCATCCAGGCGTACCCCAAGCTCCAGTTGGATGGGGTAGGCATCGCGCTGTTGTTTGCGCCGGGCCGGCATCTCATGGCGCTGCACCCGGTCCTGAAAGCCTTCGCCCCACGGCAGGTTGCTCAGAATGGCTTCTATGTGCTCGGGGCTCTTGCCACTGGCATAGAGTCCCCCAACAAAAGCACCGATGCTGGTACCTATCACCATATCGACCGGGATCTGCTGCTCTTCCAGATAACGAATCACACCAAGGTGGGCGCCACCCCGCGCGCCACCACCGCCCAAAACCAAGGCCATGCAAGGCCGGTCGGTCACGGTGTCACAAGGGCCCTGCGACTCTGTAAAGGACAGCGGCTCGGCGGCAGCAACGGCACAACCAAGCAAGGTACTCAGCATAATCAGCTGTTTGATGTCGAAGCCTTTGCCGTATCCCATGCTGCCTCTCCCGATTGCGATAAAATAGAGTTTGTTATCCAAGGCAAAACCTTGCTAAGGTTAGAGAAACTTAGCTGTTCACCAGTTGCCCTGACTGCGAGGCTGCGCGATGACATTAAGCGGTACGCTTTTTATCGGTACTTTGTTGGTGAGCACTCTGATTGCTAGCATAGTGCAGAGTGCCGCCCATGCCAACCAATGGCAGCTACAACTCTTTGATCAAGATGGCAAACCTTTGGATGATGCGGTGGTTGAACTCACCGCACTGAACCCCGCCCAGGCTGTCGAACAAAGTGGCCCTTTGGAAGCTACCATCACACAACAGCGGCTCAATTTTGTTCCCTTTGTGTCGGCCATTCAAACCGGCACCCTGGTCGATTTCCCCAACCTGGATCGCACCCGCCATCATGTCTACTCTTTTTCCGCTGCCAAGGTTTTTGAGATCCAGCTGTACCATGACCGGCCGGAAGCGCCCATCCTGTTTGACCAGGCGGGTATTGTGGCCCTGGGCTGCAACATTCACGATTACATGGAAGCCTATTTGTTTATCAGCGATAGTCCCTGGCTGGCGGTCAGCGACAGCACCGGACAGGCCCGTTTTGATGCTTTGCCGGCAGGCCGCTATCAACTCAGATTCTGGCATCCCTTTCAGCAAGCAGAAAAGGCGCCAATTGAGATCAGTATTCCCGATGATGCTATCCCCCATCGCTTCCAGCTTCAGATTGAGCACAGGCCCAAACAGCCAACACCGCAACGCGGTTTTGGTGGTTAAGTCATGCTGATGCCAGGTTCACTGCGTCATCGCCTGCTGCTGGTGATTGTGGTTTTGCTGGCAGGCCTGGCATTGGCCACAGCACTGGCCAGCCTGACCGCAATGAAACAAGACAGCCGGCAACAGGCGCATGAAGTGTTGGCGGTTGCCGCCAATGTGTTTGAGCAATTGCTGGACGACCGGGCTCAGCAATTGGGTCAATCGGTGCAAATCCTGGCAGCGGATTTTGGCTTTCGTCAGGCGGTGGCCACCTCGGAGTCTGCCACCATTCAATCGGTGCTGGAAAATCACGGCGCTCGCATTGATGCGCAGCTGGTGCTGCTAATGAGCCCTCAGGGTGAACTTTTATCAAGCAGCCGACTGGAACTCGACCAGGCACAATTAGCTCCCTTACTGCAAGACATCGACTGGCGCAGCAGCCAGTACAGCAGTCTGTTGATGCTATCGGAGCAGGCTTATCAGCTGGTGCTGGTACCGGTGCGGGCTCCAAATATCATTGCCTGGGTCGGCATGGGCTTTCAGCTTGATGCCGAATTAGCAATGCAACTGAAGGGCATTACCGGCCTGGAGATCAGCTTTGTGCTGGCCAACGAGCGGCTGCAAGTCATCACCAGTACATTGCAAAACGAGCAGGCTCTGAGCATTTTCCCAACCTCGGATTTTCTGGCACCCGCCAGTCAGCAGCCGGTCCGCAGTGAGGATCAGCGTTATCTGACACTTAGTCAGCCATTGGATGGGCAGGCATTGTGGGCCCTGCTGCATTTACCCAACAGTCGCTGGCTGCAAAACTATCAGCAAATGCGCAGTCAGCTGTTGGCAATCTTTGGTATCGCACTAACCGCATCTTTGCTGGTGGCGTTTTGGCTAGGGCGCAGCATTACCGAACCACTGGCACAGCTAACCCGCTTTGCCAGACAGCTGGGGGAAGGCAAGGCCACCAGCGAGTTGCCTCGTGCCAAAGGCGAGGTCGGCGTGTTAAGCAAAACGCTCAGTACCATGCAGCAGCAACTGGCCGAGCGGCAACGCTTGCTGCTGGAGCAAGCCGAGCGCGACGCCCTGACCGGACTCTACAACAGGGCTAAGGCCGAACAATGGCTGGGGCAGTATGCCGGGCAAAAATCCGGCGTACTGCTGCTGCTCAATATCCGCAATTTTCGCCACCTAAACGATGCCTTTGGACTGGAAACCGGTGATCAGCTGCTGCACCGTCTGGCGGGGCGTTTGCAACAACTCACCCCCACTCCCTTGTTGTGCGCCAGAGTGGGCGGCGATGAGTTTTTAGTGCTCTACCCCGAGCTGCCAGAACCCTTAGCGCCTATACTTCAACGGCTGCAAAAGCCCTTTGCCCTGCAACAAAGCAGTATCAGTCTGCAGCTGACGCTAGGCTACTATCCTTTTGCCCACACCGATCCCGAATCGGCCAATGTCAGCACCCTGCTGCGCCGGGCGGACATAGCCAATGCCAATGCCAAACAGCAGCTCGATGGCATCGCGGCCTATCAGCAGGGGCAAGATGAGCGCCATCTGCGCGATCTGACCATCATTCAGGATTTGCCCGGGGCCCTGGCTGCCAATGCACTGAGCGTGCATTACCAACCCAAGGTGCTGTTGACCAATCAACGCTGTGAAGCGGCTGAAGCGCTGATCCGCTGGCAGCACCCCAGCCTGGGCTTTATTCCACCGGATGAGTTTATTCGGCTGGCAGAGCATGCAGGCCTGATTCAGGGAGTTACCGACTGGATGCTGCGACAGGTGATCCGTCAGGCGGCTGAATGGCATACCCAGCACCCCAGACTACGGCTGGCAGTCAATTTATCGCCGGTTGATCTGATCGATGAGCAGCTGCCGGCCCGTATTGCAGAAGAATTAGAGCTGGCAGGCGTCAGGGCTGAAATGCTGGCGCTGGAGGTGACCGAAGGCGCTGTGATGCAAAACCCACAGCGCGTGATTCAAGTGTTGCAGCAGCTGGCCGCTTTAGGTATTGAGCTGGCGATTGATGATTTTGGCACTGGCCACTCATCCCTGGCCTACTTAAAACAACTGCCGGTGCATGAAGTCAAAATCGATCGGGCTTTTATCAAAGCGATTGAGCACAATACTCAGGATGAGCTGATCGTGCAGGCTACGGCGCAGCTGGCAAAAGGTCTTGGCTTTAAAGTCACGGCCGAAGGGCTGGAGAACGAAGCCGGCTTGCTTAAATTAACCCAGCTTGGCTGCGATACCGTGCAAGGCTACTATTATTCTAGGCCTTTACCAGCCAGTGACTTTGCCAACTGGCTGCAGCAGTTTCATAGCCAACATCAAGTTGAGTCCAGGGAGCGTCCATGATAAGAACATCCTTAGTGCTTCTGTGCTGTTTACTCACCCTGCCAGCACTCGCCAGCAGCCGGGTGCTGGCTACCGGCGGCGCGACCAGTATTGAAGGCAGTGCCGGCGGAGGCATTGTGCCCTGGGCGGTCATCAATGGCTACGGCAGCGATGATGAGTGGTCGATTCAGGCCTTTGGTACCCGGGTAGCGGTCGATGATTTTACCTTGCATGCAGCCGGCCTTGGTTACAGTTGGGACAATCGCTGGGAGCTGTCCTACGCCCGCCAGCAGTTTAAGCTCGATACCCTAGGTGGTCAGCTGCGCCAGGATATCCTCGGCATCAAATACCGTATTACTGGCCAGCTGCTTTACACCGCCCTACCGCAAATCAGCTTAGGCCTGCAGTACAAACGTCATCTGGATTTCGACTTACCCGCTCTGGTCGGGGCCCGCTCCCGCAGCGGTGTCGACCTGTACCTGGCAGCCAGTAAAGTCTGGCTGGATGCCATTGCAGGGCGCAATCTGCTGCTCAACGGAACCGTGCGTGCCACCCAGGCCAATCAAACCGGGCTGCTGGGTTTTGGCAATGAGCACAGCAACCGGCATCGGTTGATGTTTGAAGGCTCGGCGGCTTTGTTGCTGACCCACCAACTGGCAGTCGGAGTGGAGTTTCGGCAAAAGCCCAATCGACTGGCGTTTGCCGATGAGCAGCACTGGCGCGATATTTTTGTTGCCTGGTTTGTCAACCGAAAGCTGTCAGTCACCGCGGCCTATGCCGACTTGGGCGATATCGCAGGCCTGCCATCGCAGCAAGGTTGGTATCTCTCTGTAGAAGGAAGCTGGTAATGAAAACACGACTCCTTGTTGCATGCGCCCTGCTGCTCGCTCTGGGCTGCAGCCAGACCCCAAGCCAAAGCCTGTACCAACAACTGGGTGAAGAAGCCGGCATCGCAGCCATCACCGATGGTCTCTTGCATCAGATTGAGCATGATCCCTTGATTGTCGGCCATTTTCGCGACACCGACATTCCTCGCTTTCGCCGGCTCTTGATCGAGCAGCTTTGCGAGTTATCAGGCGGCCCCTGCCAGTACAGCGGTGCCACCATGGAAGAAAGCCACACCGGCCTGCATCTGACCACCCGCGACTTTGATCGCTTGGTCAATCATTTGATCACCGCCATGCAGCAACAAAAGGTGCCCTACAGCGCGCAAAATCGGTTGCTGGCGATGCTGGCGCCGATGTACCCGGAGGTCATCGACCGCTGATCAGCCAGTTTTAATCAGGCGGGCTGTTATTTTTCGGCTTAGGGGTGCGAAAATAAGCACCAACGGGAAAGCGCAGGCATGGGCAACCAGATAGGCTTTTAGCCAGGTAAGGACAAAACCACTGAACCAGCCCAGATTCAGCAGCGTTAAAATGCCGGACATTAAAAAAGCCATAAAGCCTGACATAATAAATGCAAAAATAAGGGCCTGAAACTTTGCTGGAAACATCGAATCTTCCGGATAAAAAAAAGATACTATACCGCAGGTCCGCTCGAACACAAGCCATGCCAGGCTTGTCAGCCAACTCAGGAGCCTGAAGTGATCCCTAACGCCGCTTTTCTTGATGCCGGTTCCACCGGTGATGCCGATTTAACCCCATTGCATCGTTTACCCATGGCGTTATCGCTGTACCCGAGCACAGCGCCCGATCAGGTGGTAAGTCGTCTGCAGCAGCACCAGATTGCCATCGTCAATAAAGTGGTGCTGGATGCCGCCATCATCCGGCAACTGCCGCAGTTGCGCTACATCGCCGTCACTGCCACCGGCACCAACAATGTCGACCTGATAGCTGCAAGCCATGCCGGCATCACGGTGCAAAATGTCAGCGACTACGCGACCGCCGCCGTTGCCCAGCATGTGTTTGCCCTGCTGCTGCACCTGACCAATCAATGTGCCGCCTATCAGCAGACAGTGCAGCAGGGAAAGTGGAGCCAGAGCCCGCACTTTTGTCTGCTGGAGCATCCGATTCAGGAGCTTGCCGGCCAAACCATGACCATCGTCGGCTACGGGGTCCTGGGGCAGGCCACCGCAAAACTGGCTCAGGCGTTTGGCATGACGGTCTGTGTTGCCGAGCGGCCCGGAGTAACCCTCTGCCGTCCCGGACGCACCCCCTTTCGTGATGCATTGGCCCAGGCCGATGTGCTGTCCTTGCACTGCCCACTGACCAACGATAACCAGCAGCTGATAGGTGCAGAACAGCTCAGCTGGCTTAAGCCCAGCGCAATTTTAATCAATACCGCCCGCGGTGGCTTGGTGGATAACGCCGCCTTGCTGAAAGCGCTGCAACAGCAACAGCTGCAGGCGGCTGCTTTGGACGTACTGGAACATGAGCCGCCCCCGGCAGAGCATCCTTTGCTGCAAAAACCTCATCCACGTTTGTTGCTGACGCCTCATGTTGCCTGGGCAAGTCTGGCAGCGCGCAATCGGCTGATAGCCTCGGTTGCACTGCAGTTAAGCCAGTGGCTGCAGCAGCAAAGCGAAAACAGCGAGCCGTCAACAGACTGTACAGCCCGGCCAAAGTGACGCACAATACCGTATCCGATGATTCAGTTTCACGAACTATGCGCTTTGTTTCACTCCTGCTGCTCATTCTGTTCGCTCAGGCCGCCTCCGCTTTGGCTGGGGAACCGGAGTTTCGCTCCGATCTGATTCGGCAAAACCCAGAGCACTTTTTGGAGCAAGCCCTGGCAAGTCCGGCAGAGGGCTCCAGCAGTTACTGGCTGGAACTTGCTTTTGCGCATCTTCGTCTGAGCCAACGAGAGCCGGCACTAAACAGCATTGAGCGCGCCATTGGACTGGCCAGTTTACTGGATGACCAACCCCTGCATCAGGCCAGGCTTTATCATACCAAAGCTGAAATCTATGGCCGGCTTTACCGCAATACCGATTTGGGGATTGAGGCATTGCTTCAAGCCGTGCAATGGCTGGAGCCTTTACAGCATCACCAAGCCCGCTTGCTGAAAACCGAAGTGTACGAAAGTCTGGCCCAGGCTTACCTGCAACAAAGCAATTACCAAGCAGCCATTCATTATGCGGAAAAAAGCCTGCAACAAGCGAACAACCCAGGCCAGCAGTTGAATTCACACTTTTTACTGGGCCGCTTGCTGCTGCAATTAAACCGCGTTGCTGAAGCCTTTGCCCATTTTAACCAAAGCCTGCAACTGGCAACCGAGCTGGAAGCTGCGCATGCTTTTCCGCTGATTCAACTGCGCTATGGCATGGGTTACCAGCGCCTGGGGTTGCCAGATCAGGCACTGGCTGCATTTCATCAGGCCCGGCAAGGCTTTCTGCACCACGGCATGGAGCGGCCTTACATCAACAGCTTGCTGCGCATTGCTGCTGTCGAACTGGAGCAAAGTCAACCCAATCCGACACTCGAGTCCTCCTTACTGGAAGCCCTGCAGCTCAGTCGGCAACTCAACGACAACTACCTCATGGCAGAGAGCAAACTCCACCTGGCACTTTGGGCACAGCAACAGCAGCAATTAGAACGGTCCGAACAGCTGTTGCGGCAGACCCAGGTGCTGACCACCCAGATGAGCAATCGGGAGCTGACGCATCGCACCCAACTGTCCTTGGCTGACTTGATGCTGGCGCAGGACCACATTGAGCAGGCACAACAGCAGCTGCAATTGATGGAGATGGATGCAACGGACAGCAATCAGGCGATGCACATTCGCTACCGCTACAGCGAACTGGCCGCTGCATTAGCAGCTCAAAGCCAGAATTGGCAACAGGCCTACCACTACAGCCAACTTGCCCGCGCTTTGCGCTTTGAAGAACTGCAGGAGCAGTATCGACTGCGGTTGGATTACTTTCAGCCTTCATCCCCCGAGGGACCGACTCAGCCACAACAGACAGCTAACTACTGGCTAGTCTGGCTCTTAGCCAGCATCAGCCTGCTGTTAGCAATCACAGTCTTGTGGAGTCGACGACAGGTCAAAGCATTGCAACGCCAACGTTCGCCGGCGCAGCTGGTGTACTCCCAGCAATGGGGCCAGTTCTCGGACAAGCTTACCGCACATCAACGTCAAAAATTACCGCTGCACCTGATGGCCATCACCGTCCGTGGCTGCCAAGATTACAAACAACGCCACGGTGAACTTCAGCTGCGTCAGGCCTTGGTCAGTCTACTGCAGTACATGAAGATGCCCGAAGTCATACAACTTACCATTCACAGCGATGTGCTCTGGCTGGGTTTGCAATGCTCCGAAGCCCAAGCTGCTGAAGTGGAGCAAGCCATTTTGCTGCATCTGCTGCAGCAACGAAAACAATTGCAACCGGCACCATTGTTGCAGAGCCTGCTGCTGCCGCTGCATCCCTTGCTGGGTGATCACTTTGCCGCTTCGCACCTGCAGGCATTGCGCGAAGCGGTTTGGCTAAGCTGGCATTTGGCAGAGCAGCTTTGCCACCGTGACAAGCACTTGCACCTGCAACTCAAAGTTCAGGAGAGCAGTCCTTGTGAGTGGTTGACGGAAAACCCCCGTCAGGATTTGCTTAATGCTCTGCAGCTGGGCAGTATAGAGCTTTGGCAGCAGGATCGGTTACTCAACCCCGCCATTACCGAGCTGCTGGATTAATTGCAAGTGATTTGGCAGCGCAAATGAGCGGCGCTGTCGGCTCTGTGGGCATTGCCACTCCAGCGCTACCGCCTGCAATGCCAGAGTCTCTGCCATAGAAGCTTTGTTGCCATAGCGTGGGTCGCCCATCACCGGGTGTCCCAACCCGGCAAAATGTCGTCGTATTTGGTGTTTCCGCCCCGTATGTAATTGCACCAGCAACCAGCTTTGCTCTGGTTGCTGCTGCGATGACAGCAGAGAAAACCGGGTGATGCAGCTCTTGCCATCCAAAGGCGATGTTATCTCGCCCCTTTGCAGCACCTCATCAGCCAGAGTTCCCTGCACCGCCACATGGTAGGTTTTCCCCAGAGTGCTTTGTTGAAATTGCTGACTTAAAGCCGCTGCCGCTTTTGCCTGATGGGCCAGCAGCACCAAGCCACTGGCCTCTCTGTCGAGCCGGTGCACCAGAAAAACCGACCGCTTGGTTGCGAGTTCAGCCTGTCGCAGCAAAGACAAATGATCGCCCCACAAGCTACCCTGCGACAGCACACCGGCCGGCTTCCACCACAGCGAGTAAGCACCAAAGTCTTGCAACAACTCACTGGCAGCCACTTGCCGCTGCAAAATAACCGCATCGTAGTGCAGCGATAGCTGCTGTCCCGGTAGCAATGAGGTTTGCGCGCGGCGTAGTCGCTTCTGCTTTTTCCCTTGTTGCAACCAGACACAGCCCTTCACCATGGCGTCTTTCAGACGGCTTTTTGATAATTCCGGTACCTGCTCTGACAAAAAACGAATGGCTTCGATTTCTTCGGTCACAGGCCAACTGCGGCTTAGCTTCGTCACTTCAAGGCTTCCAATTCAGCAGGGATTCATGCCCTTCCACTATACCTTGTATTGTATAGCAAGCAGAAAAGGTAGGACTAGCGATGAAGTATCTATTTAGTATTTTGCTGCTGATGGCCGCAATGGAGCTGGATGCTCAAGCAGCCAGCAGCACCACCCTGGAGCATCGTGGCTCGGATGCGCCTGACAGTCAGATGCAAGACGGCACCTTGGTGACAGCTCAGAGCCACAGCACCGATGTTTGGTTTCACCGCATTGAGTTGGAGTTAAGTGGGGATCACAACAACAATGGCTTTTACCATCAGTTGTACCTGAAGTTTGATGCCGACACCAACCGCTCACGTCAGGCCGTCTGGGCTGAGTTCAGCCTGCAACGCCCCGGGCAAGCAGAGCAAATCTTTCATGTCAGTTCTATTTTTACCCTGCACCGGCAAAGCCGGCAGGACTGGTTTGCCATTGAAACGGTACTGGAGGACAACTACCCGACCGATTACTACGATCTGACCATCCGTTTGTTCGATGCGAATGATGGCTGGTTGCTGGCGGAAGTTTCCGCCTGGGACGAGCCCATCCTGGCCGATTTGCCACTGGAAGACTATCGACGGGATCAGCAAGTCATCACGGTGATCGAGAGCTATGGTGGCAGTTTTGGTATTCTGTCGCTGAGCGGGCTATGCTTAGTGCTTTACCGCTTACAACAACGCCGATGCCAGCTCAGCACCACCTGACGTTCATTCTGTTACTTTTCGGCTGCCTGACTGCCTGGTCAGTGGCAGCTACCAACCTTCAGCTTCAGCGCAGCTCAGTTGATAATGAACTGCGCTTTCACTACCACTGGCAACAACAAGGGCAGCCAGTGGAGTTTTCATTTCAACTGCCAAAGCAAAGCATGCAACAGCACCTTGGCGCCTATCGACGTTACTCCCCTGCGCTGGCCAACACTTACATGCGTCAGGCATTGCAACGAGCAAGGGCGCAACAGACAACATCTGGCTTTGAGATCCGAGCTCCCAGCAGCGGATTTCCGCTGCCCTTAACCGTCGAAGGCACCGATACCAGCGAAGCCCGTGCGTTGCAGCATGCTTTAACCCAACAGATGCTGGAAGCACGGCAAAGGTACCTGAGCAGTATCTATCATACCGAGCAGCGCCTGCAGCCGGGACGTCAGGTGATCATGGTCGATCATCCACGTATCGTGCAGGAAAGCTTGCAGGACTTGCTGCCCGTTGCCAGCGCCTTGCAGCAAAAGTTTCCCTACACCACCAGTCGCGAGTTGAGTCAGTTCTTACTCGACTGGCTGCAGCGCATTCCTTATCAGCGACAGGATGATCGCAGTCAGAGCAGCGGCAGTGGTTATTTACCGCCGCTGCAGGTCATTCAACAGCACCGGGGCGACTGCGACAGTAAGGTAGTTTTAATGGCAGCCTTGTTGCGTTTGCTGCTGCCGGATCTAGAGCTGGCCATTGTCTATTTGCCCGAGCATGCGGTGTTGGCAATTGCAATGTCGGCAACCCCTGAAGACCAACAGGTACAGTTGCAGGGCAGACGTTTTGTGTTGGCCGACCCGACCGGGCCTGCTTTACTGTCAGTCGGTCAGGTTGCAGCACGTTATCAGCTGTATCTGCAACCTGGTACCGTCAATTACCGTTTGCTATAGGTTTTCCTCGGCAAACGAAGCCAAGCGGCTGCGCACCACGCCATTAAGGTTGATGGTGGCACTGCCCGGAAAGTTTTTAAAACGCTCCACAATGTAGGTGAGCCCCGACGTCACCGCTGTCAGGTAGTTGCTGTCTATCTGGCTCAGGTTGCCCGAACAAATCAGTTTGGTGCCCTCACCGCAGCGGGTAATGATGGTTTTGAGCTGGGCAGCACTTAAGTTCTGACACTCATCCAAAATCACAATGGCATTTTGAATGCTGCGGCCCCGCATAAAATTGACCGACTTAAACTGGATATTGGCTTTATCCATAATGTAGCCGACACTGGCATGCGGGTGTTCATCCGTCTTGTGCAAGACTTCCAGCGAGTCGGTAATAGCCGCCAGCCAGGGGGCCATTTTCTCTTCTTCCGTGCCCGGCAAAAACCCGATGGACTCGGCTATCTCCGGGGTGTTGCGCGTGACGATCACTTTGTCGTAAATCCCCTTTTCAATCACCAGCTCCAAGGCTGCCGCCAAGGCAATCAAGGTCTTGCCACAGCCGGCCGGCCCGGTCAGAATCACCAGATCCATCTCCGGGTCCAACAAGGCTTCAAGCGCCATCGCCTGATAAATATTTTTCGGCGTAATGCCCCAGGCATGTCGGTGCATCATCCGCTCATACCCCAGATCCCGCACCCGGATCTGCTGCTCATCCAGTGCCACCACCTGACCGGCAAAAGAAGCCGCGTCATCAATTAAAAATTCATTGATGTAGGCATCGGGCAGCAACTTGCGCTCCAGCAAATGCAGAATATGGCGATCCTTTTGCTCGGTCTGGCATTCTTTAACCTGAGACCAGAACTCGCCGGGGAAACGGTAATAGCCTTTGTACAAAAAGCGCACATCGTCAATCAGCTGGTCGGTACGATAATCTTCCACCAGCTTCAAGCCTGCGCCTTTGGCTTTAAGGCGCATGTTGATGTCTTTGGTGACTAAAATCACTTTTTGTGGGCTGCGTTCGCGCTGCAAGTAGAGCGCGGTATTGATGATCAGATGGTCATTTTCACCGCCGGGCAAGCCTGGCAGCTCATCTTTTAAATGATGATCGTTGATGATGGTCAGGTGACCCGCTACTTTTTGCTCACCATGGGCAGGCAAAGCAACCCCATGCAGCATTTGCTCCGGGCTGGCATCGCGCAGTACATCCTCCAAGGCGCGGATGGCGACACGCGCATCGCGACTGACATCTTTGTTGCGGTCTTTGATGTGGTCCAACTCTTCGAGCACCGTCATCGGTATCACGACGTCATGCTCCTGAAAATTTAAAAATGCGAAGGGTTCATGCAGCAGGATATTGGTGTCGAGCACGTAGATTTTCTTACTTCGCTTTCTCGCCATGGAGCTCTCCTTAACAAGGCACAGTGCAGCACAGTGGTCACTCAGTGTGGATAGCAAAAGCTGATTTTAGTTTCAGCATTCTGTTGTAAGCATAGTGGATGATGCCGGAATGCATGATCATTTAGCGTTCAACCGAACAAAAAATCAGCAGCGCATCCATGACAAGCTTAAGTCAGTTCGATGACCAATGGATGACAGCCGATGAAATCAGGATGCAGAAAAAGCCGTTTCGCTGTACCATAACGCCCCTTTGGTTCGATGGGATATGGCATGTCGTTTGGGTTAGGTCAGCGCTGGATAAGCGAGAGTGAATCGGATTTAGGCTTGGGCACCATCATCGCGCTGGATGCGCGCTCTGTGACGGTGCTGTTTCCAGCCAGTGGCGAACAGCGTTGCTACGCCAGACAGCAGGCGCCCTTGTCCCGCATTCGCTTTGTAGCCGGAGACAAGATCCGCAGCGCCGAAGGCTTTGAGCTGGATGTGACCGAGGTCGAGGAAGTCGGCGAGACCTTGCTGTATCACGGCAAGCGCCAGGATACTGGCCAACACACCTCGGTCCGGGAGATTCTGCTCGATCATTTCCTCAGTTTCAGTCAGCCTCAGGACAGGTTGTACGCTGGTCAGATTGATCGACTGGAAGCCTTCAGCTTGCGCTACCAAAGCCAGTTGCAACTGCATCAGCTGCAGCAAAATCCTTTGCGGGGCCTGAGCGGTGCCCGCGTTAGCTTGATTCCTCACCAGCTCTACATTGCTGAGGAAGTTGCCAAACGCCATGCTCCCCGTGTGATGCTGGCGGATGAAGTCGGGCTGGGCAAAACCATCGAAGCGGGGTTGATTTTGCACCAGCAATTGATCAGTGGCCGCGCTAAGCGCGCCTTGATCCTGGTACCGGAATCACTGCAGCACCAATGGCTGGTTGAAATGCTACGACGCTTCAATCTCTCGGTGGCCATCTTTGATCAGGAGCGCTGCGAGCAAAGCGCTCAGGATCAAAGCAACCCCTTTGAAACCGAGCAACTGGTGTTGTGCAGTCTGGAGTTTTTGAGCCAATCACCCCAATGGCAGCAGCAGGCCGCAACCGCCAGTTGGGACCTGCTGGTGGTGGATGAAGCACACCATCTGACCTGGGATGAAACTGCACCAAGCCTGACCTACCAATGCGTGGCGGATCTTGCTCAGCAGATCCCGGGGGTTCTGCTGCTGACCGCCACACCAGACCAGCTTGGTCATCGCAGCCATTTCGCACGTCTGCAATTGCTGGATAGCGATCGCTTTTACGACTACGACAGCTTTGTCCAGCAAGAACAACAATTTCAGCACATTGCCAGCCTCACCGAGCACTTGCTGCAAGCAAAGCCATTAATCAAGGCCATTGCAACTGAACTGAAAACCCTGCTGCATGAGCCGAATCTGCACAACATCCTGAATCAGTTGCAACAAACAGAATTGAATGCCACCGAGCGACAGAAGTTACAACAACAAATCATCCAGCCGTTGCTCGACCGCCATGGCACCGGCCGGTTGTTATTTCGTAACAGCCGCCGCACCATTGCTGGTTTTCCCAAACGAATTCCACACTTTATCGAGCTGGAGCTGCCTGAGCCCTATCGTCAGAGTGCGGCCCTGTGGCAAGCAGAGGCAAGTGCCGACGCTTCTTTGCAGGCACTGCTCACCCCAGAGCGCCTCTACAGCCAGCAAAGTGCTGAGCCGGGCTGGCAGCAGTTCGACCCCAGGGTCGATGCCTTAATCCAACTGCTCAAACAGCATAAAACCGAGAAGTTTTTGTTGATTTGCAGCCACGCCAGCACGGCTGCTGAACTGGAAAAAGTGCTGATGCAACGTGAAGGCATTCGTGCCGCCGTGTTCCATGAAGGCATGAGCATTCTGGAGCGGGACAAAGCCGCCGCCTATTTTGCCCAGCAGGATTACAGTGCTCAGGTGTTGTTGTGCTCAGAGATTGGCAGTGAAGGACGGAACTTTCAATTCGCCCACCATTTGGTGTTGTTCGATCTGCCATTAAACCCGGATTTGCTGGAGCAGCGCATCGGACGGCTCGACCGGATTGGGCAGCAGCAGGATATTCAGCTGCATATACTGTACTTCCGCCATGCAGCGCAGCATTACCAGGTGCAGTGGTACCATCAGGTACTCAATGCCTTTGCCCACACCTGCCAAACCGGAGCGACGGTTTTCCAACAAACGGCGTCGATGTTCTGGTCTTTGTTGCATCAAAACCAATGGTCTGATGACGGCCTTGTGCAGTGGCTAGCGGCCAGCCATCAGTTGCAGCAGCAACTGGAGCAACAACTGGAGCAAGGACGCGACCAACTGCTGGAGCTCAACTCAGCCGGAGGACAGCGTGCCATCGCCTTGCAGCAACAATTGGCAGAGCTCGATGCACAGCCCGAGCTGGCGCACTTTATGGAACAAAGCTGGGACCAGCTGGGCGTGCAACAAGAAAACCGCTCCGACACTTGTCTGGTACTTAAACCGACGGAACAGCTGGAAGGCAGTTACTTGCCAGGTTTAACCGAGGACGGTGTCAGCGTCACCTTTGACCGCGCCACCGCCCTGGCGCAGGAAGATATCCAGTTTTTAAGCTGGGATCACCCCTTGGTGTTAAGTACACTGGATTACCTGACCGAACAACAGCGCGGCAACAACGCGGTAGCACTGCTGCACAACCGGGCCTTGCCTGCCGGCAGCTGGTTTTTAGAGCTGATTTATCTGGTCGAGGCCAGTGCGCCAGCCGAGCTGCAATTGGGACGCTACTTGCCGGTAACACCGATTCGGTTGCTGATGGATCCGCAAGGGCGAGATCTAGCCTGTGCAGTGTCTTTTCAGCAACTGGAAAAACAACTCTCGCCACTGCCAAAAGCTGCAGCCACCAAGGTCGTCAAGGCATTACGCACTCAGCTTGATCACAGCATCGCGCAAGCGGAGCAGTTGGCACAACAACAGCTGCCAGCCCTGCAACAGCAGGCAACACAGCAGATGCAGCAAGCCTTAGGGGAAGAAGCGCGTCGATTGCAGCAATTGCGCGAGGTAAACCCCTCAGTGCGGCAGGAGGAAATTAACCACCTGTTGCAACAACAACAAGAGCTGGCCAGCTACATTGCCAAAGCCCGCCTGAAGCCTGATGCCATTCGTCTGGTGGTGGTGTCGCATGACAAACAGTAAAGTGCCATGCTGATCGACTACCGCCCACCACAATTGCCCTGGCTGGAAATCCTGCATCAGGACGAGGACATTCTGGTACTGAACAAACCCAACGGCTTGCTGTCAGTACCAGGCAAAGCACCGGAGCATCAGGACAGCCTGAGCCTGCGGGTCCAGCGTGTATTCCCGACTGCACGAGTCGTGCATCGTCTGGATATGGCGACCTCGGGCTTGCTGGTAATGGCATTGCATCTGGAAAGTCAGCGCCATTTAAACCGGCAATTTGCTGAGCGGCAAGTCACCAAGCGCTATCTTGCCTGGGTAGAAGGTAAGCTGGCCGTGCAGCAAGGCAGCATTGACGTTCCTCTCATTTGTGACTGGCCCAAGCGCCCTCAACAAAAAGTCTGCTTTACCAGCGGCAAACAGGCCTGCACGCACTTTAAACTTTTGCAGCAAACTGAAAGCAGCAGCAAAGTAGGGCTCTACCCTGTGACCGGACGCTCGCATCAACTTCGAGTCCACATGCAGTGGTTGGGGCATCCGATTCTTGGCGACAAATTTTACGGGAGAGGACAAAAAAGTGCAGATCGTCTCATGCTGCATGCTGAGCACATCGCATTCAGTCACCCGGGCTCTGGACTCAAAGTCAGCTTTGAGCAAGCTGCCGGATTCTAGGCCTCCTGTTTAGCGACTTTACTTTTAGCCCCGAATGGACAAAAATAGACTCATTTTGTTAACCTAGCGTTCAGCTTGCGGCTTTATGATATGGGTAAAGCTGTGCTCATGTTGTTTTTTAGGGTTTTATGGCCATTTATCGTGGTTTTGGTTTGTTAAATAACCAATTTCCCTATAAAATTGGCCTGTTGGACTTCACCTCAAGGAGAAATGGATGAAACGTAAAATTTGTTCTTTGGCTGTGGCTTTAGCCTTGCCAATGATGGCAGGTACCGCGCATGCCTCTGCCCCTTCAGCAGCTGAGTTAAAAGAGCGTGCTTTTGGCTCTGTGTTTGCTGAATACTATTTACCAGCTCGCAAAAAAACCACCAGTGCTGAGTGGAATTACCTGGATGATGGTGCTGGCTTAGGCATTGAGCTTGGCTATCGCATTGATGAGAATTGGGCCATCCGTGGTGAACTGGCTCGTCAACGCCTGAAAAACAAACTGACCGGTGACCGTATCTCTGGCAACCGCTTTGGTGTTGATGCCATGTACCACCTGGATAACAGCAATCTGTACCTGGTTGGTGGTGTTAAACACTTTGATACTTTCAACAGCATTGCTGCTAACGTTGGTGTGGGCTACCGCTTCTTCGTCAATGAGAGTGTTGCCCTGTTTGCAGAAGCCAATCGTTACCAAGGTCTGAACAAGCGGAATTGGGCCGATGCTGGCATCAAAGCAGGTGTAAGCTATGTATTTGGTGCATCTTCAGCACCAGCTCCTACACCAGCGCCTGCTCCAGCACCTACCCAACCTGCAGTGGTTGACTCCGATGGCGATGGTGTACCAGATCACCTGGACCAGTGCCCGAACACCCCACGTGGCCACAAAGTAGACGAGCGCGGTTGCACCGTCTATCAAGAAGTTGAGCAACGTGTAGGCAGCGCCGAAATCCGTGTGCTGTTTGCCTTTGACTCTGCAGAAGTCTCTCGTGAACAGCGTGTAGACGTTGCCCGCTTGGCAGACTACCTGAAGCGCTACCCAACTGCGACTGTTGAAATCGAAGGCCATGCTTCACGCATTGGTGCTGCCGATTACAACCAGCGCCTGTCTGAGCGTCGTGCTCGCGCAGTCGCTGACCTACTGGTTAACACCCACGGCATTGATCGTTCACGCATCAGCACCGTTGGTTATGGCTTTACCCGTCCTCGGATGGAAGGCAGCAGCCGCGAAGCGCATCGTGCCAACCAGCGCATTGAAGCTCTGGTCACTGCACGCATCAAAGAGCCAGTCATGCGTTAATTGCCTGACGGCTTAAAAAAACCGCTGCTTGCCAGCGGTTTTTTTTTACTTTTTTGGTGACCGGCCGATACTAAAGAGTAATGCGGTAACCGGAGCGTCTGATGCCTTTGAATCTCTACAAAGTTTTGCTGCTGGTATTCAGTCTGTCAGCCATGCCCTGTTCTGCCAACGACTGGATATCACAAGACTTACAGCGATTCTTACCTGAGTGGGAACAGCAAGTTCTTACCCAAGATCAACAATCGCTGCTGGTGGTGCATCGCCCGGCCATGACACCTTATCAACAAGGCACTTTGTTGCTGATCCCAGACCCAACTCAACACCCGGCCTCCCCCAGACACATTAATTTTCTACGCCAGCACATGAACCAACATGGCTGGAAAACCTTAGCCATCCTATCAAACCATTGGCAGCAGCAAAGCAGCGAGATGGCAAAGCAGCAACTCGAGCAGGATCTGATGCTGGTATTAACGGAGCCCGAGTGGCAAAGTGGTCACCTGGTGGTCCTTGCGCAAGGTCGAAGTGGCAGCTTGGTCAGTCAGCTGGACTGGTCCAGGCAACCTCGCCAACCCGATGCGATGGTCTTGCTAAGCAGTTATGAAGCGGAGCCGACACAGAATCGCGCACTGGCCAAGCGCATTGCACAGCTGTCGATGCCGGTGCTTGATCTGGCGCATCATCAGGACCACCAACACATCGTCGCAACCTTTGAGCTTCGCCAGCAGTGGAGCCGGCAGCAAGCGAACTTATTGTACCGACAACGCATGTTAACGGGCAAACCAGAGCTGGAAACCACACAGCAACTGTTGTATAAAGAGCTTTATGGCTGGCTGACCTATCTCGGACTATAATAAATAGCTGGCTTCGTCCTAAGCGCTTATCTGGTATTTTGCTATGAACACTAAAACTCGTATTATTTTATCTGCGGCAGGTTTTGGCTTGCTGCAAGCCTGCTCATCCCCCCCACCTGTCGTTTTTGAAGAGCCCGTTGCTGTCATTGAGGAGCCGGTCAGTTATGTCGGCTCCGTGATGACGCTGATGGAGCAAGCGCATATCTGTCATGATGAAGCAGAAACACGACGCCTGGCTGCCAGCAGCCAACTGCGTGCCATGGCACGCTATCTGGCAGAGTTACTGCCAACTGACCAATGCAGCATCCACAGCGTCAGCAGCAACGTCACCGTACTTGAAGAAGGACCTGGCTACCATAAAGTGACACTGGACAATAGCGAAGTGTACACCTTTGACAACTACTTACTTCCCGGGACAGCAACGGCTGCTCAACCCTCACCAGCCTTGCCGGCAGTGTCCTGCTGCTGAGTCAGCCTCTGGTTTAGCTGCGTTACTTGCTGCTGCAACATCGCCAGTTGCTGCAGCAGCTCAGTATGATGATCTTCTTGTTGCTGGTGATCTTCTTTGCGGGTTTCATTGGTCATAATTTCCAGAATCACCCCGACCATCATGTTCAGGAAAATAAAGGTCGTCAAAAATATAAACACCAGGTAGTAGATCCAGCTCAGTGGATACACAGCCATGGTATCGTACATCACATCGGTCCAATCCTCGAAGGTGGCCACCCGAAACAGCGTCAGCATCGAAATAGCAATATCGCCCCACAAAAACTCATCAATGTCTGCGAAGAAAATAGAGCCGATAGCTGCAAAAATATAGAAAATAATAAACATTAACAACGCGATGTAGCCCATTTTGGGAATGGCTTTAAGCAAAGCATTGATAAGAAAACGTAACTCCGGCACGATGGATACCAAACGCAGTACCCGCAGTACCCGCAGTAAGCGCCCTATCACCACCATCTCGCTGTCTGGCAGTGGCACAAGACTTGCCAGAACAATCAAGGTATCAAACAGGTTCCAGCCATTATGGAAAAAACGTGCCTTTTGCTCAGCAGATAAAAATCGAATGCTAATTTCTATCAGAAAAAACAGCGTAATTGCGACATCCAACAGACCGATACTTTGTTCAAGCCAGGCCGGTAGACGATAGGTTTTAGCCCCCACAGCCAGGGCTGCAATCACGATGACCGCGATTACAAACCCCTGAAAAGCCCGGCTTTGTTCAATTTCTTTCAGCCGCTGCGACCAGGTTGCATCCATCTGCATGATTTGACCTCTTGTACTGGATATCTAGTGGGGATTAGCGTGCTCGTTGCTCTTTAATCAACGTGTAGGCAGCCTGAATGTCTTGAGTTTTCTGCTTGGCCAGTTCCAGCATTTCTGCTGGCAAGCCCTGTGCAGCCAGTTTATCCGGGTGATGCTGAGCCATCAGCCGCTTGTAAGCTTTTTTCAATGAGGCTTCTGTGCAACCGGCAGTCACGCCCAGCAGTGCATAAGCATCCGCCAATCGATGGGGCTGCGGCTGCATCCGCCCTTGCTGCCGGCGGTGGCTAAAGCGTGCTTCTGCTTCATAGCGCCCCAAAATCTGTTCAAACTCCAACGCCGAAAAATCCAGCATTTCAGCCATTTGACCTAAGATTGTGCGCTGCACAGGGGTGACCTGACCATCCACCAGGGCAATGCCCAATTGGATCTCCAGAAACAACAACAGCACATCAGGTCGGTTCCGGTAGGCGCCTTTTAATTCCTGCAACTGCTCACGCCAGGGAAACTGGCTGGCTTTCCCTTCACGAAAAGCACCCTGAGCTTCTTTTTGCTGCGCCGCACTTAGTCCAAGCTGCTCCATAAAATGCTGCGCCTGTCGGATATGAGCTGGCGTGACTACACCGGTGGACTTCGCCAAGTGCCCCATAACCGCAAAGGTACTGAACATAAAAACACCTTGCGCTTCTCCCTGCGCGCGGAAAAAACGCTGAAAACCGCCCCTATGCTCAAATTGCCGACTTAACGCACGATCAAACCAATGCCCCAACAGTAAACCAATGAAAAGACCAGGCAAGCGCAAAATAGCCATGCCGAACAGCGCACCTAAGATTTTTCCCCACATCCTCGGACTCCTTCAGCTTCCCGAGCTTCAGCCCTTCCCACTTTAGTGGAGCAAGTTCAGGTTTAAATGCTGCATTATACCAAGACTTGCCTCAGGTAACAGCCTCAAGCTCAACGCTTGCAAGGCGTTGCCATAAATCAGCATGGCAGCTTGCCGGGAATTGCTTTATCATAGGCAAGTGCGCTTTCTCTGTTTAACAACCCAAGGTGTAACTCACAGATGACGTTTTGGTTGACCCCTGTGGCACTCATCAGCCTGATGGTCTTTTTTTGTATTCAGCACCCAGGTTTTGCCACCGAGTCAGCTGGCATCGAAAGCCCGGCAGAAAGCATTGACCACTGTTACCCTCCGTTGGTCCAACCTGAAGTCTGGACTCATTTAACCCGGGTCAACAATCAGGTTCAAATAGAATCCGATGATGTCAAACTTTCTAACAACCAACTGGCCAGCTTCGATGGTGCTGTGCAAGTAAGTTACCGGGATACCCTACTGCAAGCCCCAAGAGCCAGTTTTAACCAGGGGACGCAGCAAATTCTGGCTGAAGGGGGCATCGACTACTTCAGCGCTATGCTGGCAGTGCGTAGTCAACAGTTTCAGGCAGATCTTGCCAACAACCAGGTTCAGCTCACCGAGGCCGATTACCAGCTGGTTAGTCAGGCTGGTCGTGGTGCCGCCAGCGTATTAACCGCTAGTGAGCAACACATTCAATTGTCACGGGCCAGCTTTACCGCTTGTCCGGACGGGGATAACAGTTGGGCCTTGCATGCCAATCGCATTGACTTGCATGCCAATGATGGCTGGGGCAGCGCCTGGCATACTGTATTTCGAGTCAAAGATGTCCCGGTTCTCTATTTGCCTTATATCTCCTTTCCAGTCACCGAGGAACGCCGCTCCGGCTTACTGCTCCCTAAGGTGGGTAGCTCCCAACGGCTGGGGGTGGATCTCGAGCTGCCCTACTATCTGAACCTGGCACCCAACTACGATATGACGTTGACACCTCGCTTAATGACCAATCGGGGAGCCCAGCTTAAAACCGAGTTTCGTTACCTGACCGAAGCGCATCAGGGCTTGCTGCACCTGGAGTACATGCCTAAAGATCAGGATAGACCCGAGCTAAACCATCGCTACTTCGGCCACTATCAGCAACTCAGTGACTTTAATCCGCGCTGGCGGGCAACGATCGATGTCACCGAGCTCAGCGACGATGCCTATCTGACCG
>JAFIFR010000300.1 GCA_020831935.1 Alkalimonas sp. | reverse complement strand
ATGAAATGCTCACGCAAATGGAAGCCTTCGAAGGCATTTTTATTGCCAGTACCAATTTAATGGATAACCTTGACAAAGCTGCACTTCGTCGCTTTGATTTAAAGGCGTGCTTTGGCTATCTCAAGCCTGTACAGATCCGCCGGCTGTTTTCAACTTATTGCCGCAGCATGCAGCTAAGAGTGACTAAAAACGCTTTGACCAAGGCAGAGCAACTGCAATGCCTTACGCCCGGTGATTTTGCTGCCGTTGCCAGGAAACATCGTTTTGCCCCCATGCAAACAGCGACGGAGCTTACCAAGGCATTGGCGGATGAGTGTCAGTTAAAGGGCGTAGCACCATCGCGGTCTATTGGGTTTATTGGTTGTTAGTGCCATGGCCATAAATGTTTGCTTTGCTGCGGGCTTTTATGGCATTCATATTTATTACTAAATTTCAGGATGTAGCTGATGAAAAGCTTTTTTAAAACCAGACATTCAGGTCAAGGGAAGAAAATAATTAGAAAAGATTTTGTAGAGCGATTTTGTACTAAATTTGATGATGAGCTACATAAAGACAGTACACAGAAATTTATCAGGAATTTTCGTATACCAAACGAAAGGGAGCTCTATGGCTTGCTTATAAAGTCATTTGTACAAACTCAGATGAACCCAGATGAATTTATTGCAACTGAACTCCAAATTGCAAGAAATGATAACAATGATGATTATTCCCAAAGTTCAGTAGGGCGTGTTGATTTTCTGGTTAATTATAGAAACGTAAGCTTTTTGATTGAAGTTAAGGTAAGCAGAGTTTCCGCAGTGTCTGCAATTTCACCTTTAAATGATGCAATACCTAAAGTTATTCGCCCCTGGGGAAGTGTCTGCAAACAACTTAATGATATCTCAGAGGAAAGAATAAAGAATGCTGCTTTGAAAAAAATGGAGAAGCTAGCTTTAATGATATATTTGTATGTATCACCAATAAAATCAAATAAAAGAGCAAATCCGTGCAATAAGCATGAGCAAATTATTTCGTATGTAGATGGTAGTAATTTGATCAGTGAAAATTTTCATTACGAATATTTTAGAGAGTTTGAGCAACCAATTGAGTGCTATAAAAGAAAAAGCAACTCAATGGATGAAGACCTAGACACAATGGACGCAAGTGGCAAGATTAATTTTTATGGATTCTCAGTTTTTGCAAGCTTATGTGGTTGAGTCTCATAAATTAGCTTGTTTGTTTACTAAAACGCATGCCGCTGCACTTCAGCTAAATTAGCCACCATGATCTGCTGGGCCTCTGGCCTGGCGTCTATTTTGGTCAGATCCAGGTTCAGCGCCTGCACGGCATAAGGCACCAGGGCAGAGCGTACCTGAATGATGCGCTTGCCTTGCTGCATGTTGTAATCGGTTTCAATAATCGCCTTTTGATAATCGGTCAGCCGGGTATCGGGGATAAGCTTGATGGGCACTATGGTATTCCAGCGCTCATCCGCATCCTGTTTGAACTCGGCTTTGCCTTCCACGCTATGCACCCCCCGAAAACGGCTGAGCACAAAATCCCGGAAATCCCGGTTTTTCTCGCAGTAGGCCCGCACATGCCAGCGCAGTGGGGTACACACCAGGCTGTGCGGCGCAATAATGCGGCTTTCTTCATCCGGCGAGGTCAGCGACACATAGCCCATATCCACCTTCAGGCCTTCACGCGCCGCCTGCACCAGGGTGCGCAATAAGGCCGGATCCACCTGGCGCAGCGGTGGCTGCAGCAATTCCGTATTGGCAAAGCCTAAATCCAGTTGCTGAAAGGTATGCGCCAAATCTTTGCTGCTGGCCAGTGCATGCAGGTATTCATCCGACAAGCCGGTGGTCACCTTGGGTTTGAAGCCAGGCGAAGGCTTGTAACCACGCAATTTGGCATCGTACACCAGATTATCGGGTGCAATATCGCGCAGATAGCTGTTGATGTCTTTGGACGCTTGCTGGCGGGCAATGCCAAAACTGTTGATCAAATGCGTGGTGGTCAGTCGGCCTTCCCACAAAGCCACAATCTCAATCAGCCGGTAGCGCATCAGTAATTCCCAGCGTAGGGGCCAGCCGTGTTGTTGTTTTGCGTCCATGCATCCTCTGCAGGGTCTGTATTCAGTGGGTACACTATAGCGCACTATCCTCTGCCAAATCGAGCCGTATCCATTTCCAGCAAATCATGTGCCTGAAAAGTAGACACTGCGCATCCATACAGTGTGCATTCCGGCTGAGCTTTTGCCCTATTTTTGCCATAGTAAAGCCAGGCTGAATTGATGGTGATGCAAGGAGCAAAGGATGATGACGTATCTTGGGTGTCTTGGTCGGCTGCTGTGGAACCTGGCACTCTTTGCTGCAGCCCTATTACTGACTGGCCTTTGGTGGCTGTTGCTCGTGAGTGTACTGGCCTGGTTTGTGCTTCTGCTGGTATTTTTCCCCTCCGTGATCATGTTGCCCATGTACCTGCTGGCGCTTTGCTTACCGCTGCAACCAGAGCTTGAGACGCAACAAAATGATTCGGATCTGCCTGAAAACTAGACACTGTGCAAACGCTCAGTATGGCCTTTCAAGCCGGTGGCGGTAAGCTGTGTGCAGGAACCATGATGTCACCAGAAGGGACAGGTGATTGCCAGGATGGCTGCAGGATGCACGCAAAGAAAACGGTCTGGCAAGGACAGTGTTTTACCAGGGACACTGTTTGACCAAGGACAGTGCTTTACCCAGGACAGTGCTTTACAAAGGACAAGAAGGCACCAAGCCGGCGCACCGATGCGCTTTAACAGGAGCAAGCCCATGAATATTGCACAACGCGATTTGTTTATGCTCGATTTAGAGCGCCAGTTCCGCGAGCTATTTACCATCAGCAGGGCCGGCGGGGATAACCAGGTGGAGCGCATGCGCGCCCAGGGCTTTATTCATGCCGGTGAATTATTGCAGCTGTGCACCAGGCAAGAGCTCAGTAGCCTGATGGAAAAAGTGCACAAAGAGGTGTTTGGCTGCAGCATTGCCGAGCGGGCACCCAAACAGCAGGTATTGCGGCAACGCGCCTTGCAGCTTGGCGACTATGAGTACTTTGACGAGCCGGCCTTGTATCGCCAATAAGGTGCGCACAGACGTTGGCCTGTTGCCCCTTCCTCTCTGTTGAATAGACATCACTAAGACAAAGCCCGCAAAAAGCGGGCACTTGCCAAAACAACGGCGCACTTCGCAGCAATCGCTCAATCATCCTTTTCATTTTCATTGAAATGATAGCTAAGGACGCTGATAAAGGTCATCGCAATCTCAAGAATTGCAAACAAAGCAAAAATGGTCAGTCCAAGATAGAAGGTGTCCATGTGAAAGGGCTTCACCTGAAATAACCACAAAACAAGCATCAACACTTTCCCCCAAAAAAAGAACTTGCCTTCCAAGGACTGACGAAACCGTTGCTTGTTTAATTCAGCTTGCTTTTTATCATAGGCAGAAGACATAACACCCCCTTCATTTAAAGCTTTAGACCTTAGGCTAGACCACCACGGAGGCTGCGGCCACACCATTGCCCTGCAATCAAAAATGATCTGCATGAAAACTACACTGTTCCTATATACAGTAAGTGTTGACGGCACCAGGAAACCGCGTCGATGCCATGGTGAGGGCGCGTCCGCCCTAAATGCGAGAGGCCATCGCCCAGGAAGTGAACCATTTGCCACCATCAACTGCATGAAAAAGCGACACTGGGTAAATAGCCAGTCTGGTGCTGTGGGCTTTCAAATCCTAAAGTTGCAGCCTGACAACTTTGTCAGTGCCTTAGCGGGCAATCCACAGCGGTAGGATAGCAACCAGTTTACTCCATGGTTCAATCAATAAGGACATCACATGCAACAACACACCCCCATCTTTCGCAGCACCCTGTTACTGGGTGCCGGTATATTTCTTATCAACTGCGGTGGCAGCAGCAACGACGACAGCACGCCACCACCACCGCAGCAGTTTCAGGTCAGCGCCCAAGCCAATGCCGGTGGCAGCGTCCAGCCCGCCAGTCGGCTGGTCACTTCAGGCCAGCAGGCCAGTTTCACGCTGCAACCAGACAGTGGCTATGCCATCGCCAGCGCTACCGGTTGTGGTGGCACTTTGGTGGGCACCAGCTACAGCACAGCCGCCATCACCGCTGCTTGCAGCATCGAGGTTGCCTTTAATGCCACCCCGGTGGCCCATGCCGGCAGCCATCAAACGGTTGAAACCGGTAATCTGGTCACCTTGGATGGCTCGGCCAGCCAGGATGCCGAAGGCGATACCCTGACCTATG
>JAFIFR010000188.1 GCA_020831935.1 Alkalimonas sp. | reverse complement strand
CGCGTGGTGTACGACATCAGCGGCAAGCCACCGGCGACCATTGAGTGGGAATAAAGCTTTAAGCGAACCTAAAAAACCGGCTCTGATGCCGGTTTTTTATGCTTACCGCAAAAGCTGTTGCAAAGGAAGTGTCTGCTGTTGCCGTGATGCTGGCCTCTGACGAATCCGGCTATCTGACCGGAACAGAGATCAACATTGATGGTGGCATTCTCGCAGGCTCGGCAGGCGCGGCTACGCAATGATGCTGATGGGACACCTGACAACAAGCGCTAAAGACATTGCGTTTGACATGACAGCGAATTAAAGTGCCCGGGAGGGGCTGTGGAAGCAATCGAAAAAACGCTCAACTTTATTGTAGAGATTGAACAACTCAAAGACGTCTACCGCAAAACGAGGCCGGTTGGGCTTGATCGGTTTGAAAACTCGGCCGAGCACAGCTGGCATGTGTGTTTGGCGGCCTTGATGCTGAAAGACTTTGCCAACGAAGCTGTTGATATTCACCGGGTGATCAAGATGCTGCTGATTCATGATCTGGGCGAAATCGATGCCGGTGATACCATCATTTATGCCAGCGAAACCAGTGACAACAAAGCCAAAGAAGCAGCTGGGGTTCGCCGCTTGTTGCAGCTGTTGCCTGCTGAGTTGGCGCAGGAATTTACTGCGCTCTGGCAGGAGTTTGAAGCCGGCGAGACGGCAGAAGCCCGCTTTGCCAAAGCCATTGATAGAGTGCCGCCATTACTGCATAACCTGCATGGCGATGGCCACAGCTGGAAAACGCATGGCGTTTCAGCCGACCAGGTCTTTTCCGTCAACCAGCGCATCGCCGCTGGCAGTGAAGCCCTCTGGTCGGTGATGCGTGCCAGGCTGGAGGCTGCGGTTCGGGATGGCCTGTTGAAATGACGGCCGACGAGCGGCTTTTCTTTTGCGTTTTTCCGATCCGTGCTACATTAACGGCATAATCTTTCAGACTATTCTGCTGCCAGGACTTTATGACAGAACCGGTTAAACCTGAATCTCAGCCGCGTAAAGGCATCTATTTACTGCCAAATTTACTCACTACCGGCGGCTTGTTCTCCGGCTTTTATGCCATCATTTCATCGATGAACGGCCACTTTGAAGCTGCGGCCATTGCTATTTTTGTAGCGATGATTTTTGATGGCCTCGATGGCCGGGTAGCGCGCCTGACCAATACCCAAAGCGAGTTTGGCGCCCAGTACGACAGCATGGCCGATATGCTGTCCTTTGGCATGGCGCCGGCCATGGTGATGTACAACTGGGCACTGTCGGATACCGGCAAATTTGGCTGGTTGGCGGCCTTTTTGTTTGTCGCCTGTGCCGCCCTGCGATTGGCGCGCTTTAATGCCAACCTGTCGGTGACCGATGGGCGTTTCTTTCAGGGGTTGGCCAGTCCTGCATCAGCGGCCTTGCTGGCCGGTCTGGTCTGGACCGGTGCTTACTACGAACTGGATGGCCAGGGCTTAGGCTTTTTGTTTGGGATTTTGACCATGCTTGCTGGTCTGCTGATGGTCAGCAATTTCCGTTACCATTCCTTCAAGGATGTAAACTGGCGCGACAAAGTGTCCTTTGTCACCATTTTGCTGGTGGTGCTGATCTTTGTGGTGATAGCGGCACGACCCGCTGAAATGTTGCTGCTGATTTTCCTGTTGTATGCCTGCTCAGGCCCCATTACCACCATTCGCTCGGTCAACAAGTTGAAGCTTGAGCACGTGGTGGGGGATGTGAATCCAACTGACTTTGAAGAGCCTCAGGCAGAAGAATCAAACAGCGAGCAAGACACGCAACAGCAAGAAACCAAGGGATAAAGCGTCGTGATGCCTTGTCGCGGCCTTGTTTCCAAAGTAGAGTAAGCGGCAGGCTTGGCCTGTCGCTCCGTAATGCGAGCCTTCAATCGAGGAAGGGTATCCGTTGAACTCATTGCTTTCACAACGTCTGGCAGCGCTCTCTGCTGCCGAACATCTTAGCAGCATTCGTGGCATCCAGCGTGGACTGGAGCGCGAGTGCCTTCGCATTCAGCCCAATGGCACCTTAGCGCAAACCGGGCATCAGCCGGAGCTGGGAGCTGCTTTGACCCACCCGCTGATCACCACGGATTTTTCCGAATCGCTGCTGGAATTTATCACCCCGGTCTCGACAGAGATCGAGACCACCTTAAGCCAGCTGGCCGATATCCATACCTTTACCCTGAAGCAACTGGGTGAGGAGCGATTGTGGCCCCTGAGCATGCCGTGCTACATCGCCCATGAAGATGAAATCCGGCTGGCGCAGTACGGTAGCTCCAATGTTGGCCGGATGAAAACCCTCTATCGCCAAGGATTAAAGCGCCGTTACGGCAGCATGATGCAGGCCATCAGTGGGGTCCACTTTAACTTTTCGTTTCCGGCTGGCTTTTGGCAGCACTACGCTGCTGTTTTAGGGCAGCCCGACGTTGAGCAAGATTTTATTTCCGCGCAGTACCTGGCCTTGGTGCGCAACTACAAGCGCATGGCCTGGCTTATTGTGTACTTGTTTGGTGCCTCGCCTGCGCTGTGCAGCTCTTTTTTGCAGGGGCGGGACAGCAAATACCCATTTCAGCAATTGGGCAAGGGCAGCTTGTACTTGCCTTATGCCACCTCACTGCGGATGAGCGATTTGGGCTACACCAACAGCGCCCAGTCGCGGCTCAAGGTCACCTACAACTCGCTGGATGAGTACATTGCCGGTTTGCATCAGGCCATTACCATGCCATCGGAGGAGTACGCCGATATCCCTTGCTCTGCTGAGCAGGGATTTCAGCAGCTGAACAGCAATATTTTGCAAATAGAAAACGAGTTTTACTCGACCATTCGGCCCAAGCAGACCACTCAAAGTGGCGAGCGGCCGACCTGCGCCCTGGCTGCGCGCGGCGTAGAGTACATTGAAGTACGGGCGCTGGATGTCAATCCATTCAGTCCGCTTGGGGTAAGCGCCGAGCAAATGCGCTTTTTGGATGTGTTTTTGTGCTATTGCCTGCTGCTGGAAAGCCCTGAGCTTAGCCATGACGATCAGCTGGTGACCGAGCAGAACCTGAAAAAAGTCGTGACCGATGGCCGCCGGCAAAATCTGGAGCTGCAGCAGCAGGGGCAGCCGCGCTTGATGCAGGACTGGGCTGAAGAAATCTTTGCGGATTTAACGGCTGTAGCGGCCTGGCTGGATCAGGCCTATGGTGGCAGTAGCTATCAGGACACGGTGAAAGGATTTTACCTTAGCCTGCTGGACCCGGCTCAGACCTACTCCGGTCGCTTGCTTCAGCTGCTGTTAAGCAAGCAACTGGACAATGGTCCTTTTGCATTGCAGTTGGCAGAGCAGTACCGCAGTCAGTTGCTGGCGCGGGATTATCAGCAGTACGATGACGCTGCCATGCAGGCGATGGCCGCTCAGTCGCATCGGCAGCAAGCCTCGGTAGAGGCAGCAGATACCTTGAGTTTTGAGCAGTACTTGCAGGATTATTTTGCACCCAAGCCTTGTTCGTTGTAGCAAAAAAAAGCGGTCACCAGGAGAGGGGTGACCGCAGACAGGATTGAAATCCAGGGAAACGTAAAACTCGATTAAGCGTCCTTGCACTTTGTTAGAAGCACCCAACCAGATAAAGTTCAGATGAAAATTAAAAAACTTTTAATGCCGGTATTTTTTATTGCAACACTGCTGTTGGCCGGATGCAGTACACCACCACCGCAGAACAGCAGCAATATTTGCGATATCTTTAAAGAGCACCGCTCCTGGTACCGGGCTGCGGCCAATACCCGTGACACATGGGGCGTGCCGATCCATGTGCCGATGAGCATGATGTTTCAGGAAAGCAGCTTCCGGCACAATGCCCGGCCGCCGATGCGCTATTTCCTTGGCTTTATTCCCTATGGCCGTGCCAGCTCGGCCTATGGTTACTCTCAGGCCAAAAATGAAACCTGGGCCGATTACCAGCGCGAAACCAACCGCCGATTCGCCAGTCGCAGCAACTTTGCCGATGCGATGGATTTTATGGGTTGGTACATGGATAAAACCCATCGGCTGAATGGGGTATCCAAATGGGATGCCTACAATCAGTACTTGAATTACCATGAAGGTTGGGGTGGTTACCGCCGCGGCAGCTACCGGGACAAGGCCTGGTTGATTGCCGTTGCGCGCCGGGTCGATGACCGAGCACAAATGTACGCGACTCAGTTGGCAAGTTGTGAGCGTGAGCTGCAGCGAGGCTGGTTCCGTCGTTTGATTGGCTTTTAATCTAGGGCGTGTTGACCTTTGCTGTTTGTTTTTGCAGCTGCTTGGCTGGTATTTG
>JAFIFR010000187.1 GCA_020831935.1 Alkalimonas sp. | reverse complement strand
CCGATACAAAAGCTGGAAAAAATCCGGCCCAGCAAATCATCGGAACTGAATTCGCCGGTGATTTCGTTCAGATGCTGTTGGGTAAGTCGCAGTTCTTCAGCCAGGATTTCGCCGGCAATAAAGCTGTGCAATTGCTCCTGGCCCGTTAACAGGTGCTGGTGGGCGCGCTCCAGGGCATCCAGGTGGCGGCGGCGGGCCAAAAAGCTGCCTTCGTTGGTGCCCTCAAAGCCCATGCAGGCTTTTAAATGCTCACGCAGGGCCTCGATGCCGCTGCCGGTTTTGGCTGACAACCGAAAAACCGGTACCGCCTGGTTGAGCTCAGCTTGCATCGGCTCGCCGGTGAGGTCCGCTTTGTTGCGAATCACCGTTATGCCCAGTTCGGAAGGCAGCCGGTCGATAAAATCCGGCCAGATGGCATGAGGATCGGTGGCGTCGGTGGTGGTGCCGTCCACCATAAAGAGCACCCGATCGGCTTGTTCGATTTCCTGCCAGGCGCGCTCAATACCGATTTGTTCGACCTGATCGCTGGCTTCACGCAGCCCGGCCGTATCTATGATATGCAGTGGCATGCCATCAATATGAATGTGTTCACGCAGCACATCGCGGGTGGTGCCGGCAATATCGGTGACAATGGCGGCTTCACGGCCAGCCAAAGCGTTCAGCAGGCTGGACTTACCGGCATTGGGCCGGCCGGCAATCACCACCCGCATGCCTTCGCGCAGAATACTGCCCTGATTGGCCTCACGACGTATTTTTGCCAAATCATCGATGATGTCGGCCAGATCGGTTGCCACTTTGCCATCGGACAAAAAGTCGATTTCTTCATCCGGGAAATCAATGGCGGCTTCGACGAAGATCCGCAGGTGAATGACTTTTTCTACCAGCGCATGAATCCGGGCTGAGAATTCGCCCTGTAAGGAGTGCATGGCCGAGCGTGCCGCTTGTTCGGAGCTGGCATCAATCAGGTCGGCAATGGCTTCGGCCTGCGCTAAATCCAGCTTGTCATTTAAAAATGCCCGTTCACTGAATTCGCCGGGCCGGGCAATGCGAACCTGGGGCAGGGCAACAACACGGTGCAGCAGCATATCCAGCAGCACTGGGCCACCATGGCCTTGCAGCTCCAGCACATCTTCGCCGGTAAAGGAGTTTGGCCCGGGAAAGTACAGTGCGATGCCCTGATCCAGTGCCTTACCATCGGCATCCAGAAACGGCAGATAGTTTGCGATGCGGGCTTTCGGGATTTTTCCAAGCACTGCCGCTGCCACCTGACTGGCTGCCGGGCCGGAAATGCGAATAATGCCGACGCCGGCGCGGCCGGTCGCAGTGGCTATAGCGGCTATGGTATCGGTGCTGTACATGCTGAGTATCCTCACAAAGAGTTATAAAAAAAGCCTGTGAATCACAGGCTTTTTTCTGCAGAGCTTGGCTTACGCCTTCCGGCTGTGCAGGCCTTTTTTCTCCATGCCCCGGTAAATATAGAGCATTTGAGCCAGCGAGATCAGGTTACTGACCAACCAGTACAGCACCAGGCCGCTTGGGAACCAGATAAAGAACACTGAGAAAGCAACCGGCATCCACATCATCAGCTTGCGCTGCATCGGGTCGGTGACGGTCATCGGCGTTAATTTCTGCATCATAAACATGCTGGCACCGAACAGCACCGGCAGAATAAACCACGGGTCTGGTGCCGACAAATCCTGGATCCACAGCATAAAGGGTGCGTGACGCAGCTCGACACTTTCGACGAATACCCAGTACAAGGCGAGGAAGATGGGCATTTGCAGCAGCAATGGCAAGCAACCACCCATTGGATTGACTTTCTCTTTGCGGTACAGCTCCATCATGGCCGGGCCAAGCTTTTGCCGATCGTCTTTGTAACGGGCTTGCAGATCCTCAATTTTAGGTTTGAGGTTGCGCATTTTGGCCATCGACTCGTACTGGATCTTGGTCAATGGGTACATCACACCTTTCACTACGATGGTGATCAGGATAATGGCCACACCCCAGTTCACCACAAAGCCTTGAATCAAGGTGAGTAACCAGAACAGGGGCTGCGAAATAAACCAGAGGAAGCCATAGTCGACCGTTAAATCCAGACCATTAGCCAGCTCAGCCAGGTTGTCCTGAATTTTCGGACCAGCGTAGAAGGTGGTTGCAATAACCGTTTGTTCTCCGGGTTGCAGTTGCAACATCGGACCAGAAGCGCCAATAATGCCTTGTCCCTGATGGTAACGGCTGTAAATCAGATTATCGACTTGCTGATTTGGCACCCAAGCAGCCACAAAGTAATGCTCCAGCATTGCAGCCCAACCGCCCTGTGTTGGGATCGACAGGTTGCTCTTTTGCATGTCTTTGAAGCTGTATTTTTTATACCGATCCGAGTCAGTACCATAGGCAGCACCCCGGTAAATCGGCATAAAGAAGGTGCTGTCGCGGCCTCCATCGATGGTTTGACGCAGATGTTGGTAATTTTGTACCACCCGCACTTCGTCGCTGGCGTTGCTTAAGTGGTACTCGACACTGACATCGTACTGACCCGGGTGGAAAATAAAGCGCTTCTCAATGTGCAAACCCTGGTACTCGTAATACAGCGGGACCACCAGCTCTTGTTGATCCGCTTCCAGGGTGAAGTTGAGTTGACTGCTTTGATAAACTGGGCGGTTGCCGCGGCGTGCATCAGGCCCATGCTGGCCAATCAGACCGGACTCGGCAATGTAGTTAAAACCGGTCTGGCGGCGCATCAATACGTAAGGGGTTTGGCTGTCTTTGGTCAGTTCGTACTCAGACAACTTCAGGCCAACAATGTCACCGCCACGGGTGCTGATTTCAACCTGCAGCACATCGGTTTCAACCCGCACAATTTGCTCATGCTGGCTGCTGGCCGTAGCGGTAACAGGCGTTGTTGCAACGGGTTGGGTGCCAAACTCATCGGCAGAGAGTTGCAGTTCGCCGGAACTATCCAGCTGTTCAGCCTGCGGTTGGCTGACGACAGGCTCTGGTCCATAGTCTTTGTGCCATTGTTGCCACAGCAAAAAACTGACGAAAGCGAGCGCGATGATTAAAATACTACGTTGCGAGTCCATAGGTTAGCTTTTCTCATTGTGCTTTTCGGGAACGGGATCGTGACCCCCAGGGTGTAAGGGGTGACATTTTAATAGACGTTTGGCTGCTAACCAAGTCCCTTTGAGCACCCCAAAGCGGGTGATGGCCTCAATGGCGTAGTGGGAGCAGCTGGGGTGAAAACGGCAACTGGGACCAAACAGCGGGCTGATCAGCTTCTGGTAACCCTGAAGCAATGCCAGAGCTAAGCGTTGTAATGGCGACAAATTTTGTTCCATAATCGCTCCAGTTGCTTGCTGAGTTCCTGGTTCTCTGTCTCTGTGATTGGGCCTTTGACCATCACCACCAAATCGACCGCTGGTAACCGACGTTGTTGCAGCCGGAAATTTTCCCGGATGCAGCGCTTGATGCGATTGCGATCAACGGCCAATTTAACACGTTTCTTGGCAATAATCAGACCGAGTCGAGGATGTTGATGCTGGTTTGGCTGACAAAGGATGGTAAAGAGAGGAGAGCCAGCCCGAAAAGGCTGTTGGAAGACAGCATTAAATTCGCCAGGAGTTAGCAGACGTAACTCCCTGCCGAATTTAAAGGTTTGCACGAAGCACTAGCTGTCGGGTTAGACAGCTAAACGCTTACGGCCTTTGGCACGACGACGCGCCAGGACCTGACGGCCATTTTTAGTCGCCATACGAGCACGGAAACCGTGCACACGCTTACGCTTTAATACGCTAGGTTGAAAAGTTCTTTTGCTCATATTCTTGTCCGTCCGCTTTAGATAACACTAAAAAAAGTGCTCTGTTTTAGTATTACCTTCAGTGAAACACCAAAACACAGTTGATAAAAATGAGCGCGAATTTTACGTACTCCGGATGTGAAAGTCAATGCGATCCTGGCGATTATCTGCTGAGATCCTGTCCGATCTCAGGTTTTCCACAGCCTGAACGCCATTGTTGAATAAAGTGTGTGCAAGTTTTGACGCAGGCGCTGTTTTGCTGCCGGCTTGACCGAGGTCATACCAAGTCTGTTTTTGGGCAAGCGTTGAAATAAAAAGCTATCTATTTCATTCGGTTGTGTTCATTGGTCTAACGAGGGAGCTTTTTATAAAAAGTCAATATTGAAGTTGTGGATAACTAAGCTCATAATGCTTGCTTAGCCCAGTGCCCGTCCTGAAAGGCGGGCACTAACGCAGCGCAGGGATGCGCTGCCAAAATCATTGGCATAAGCCATTGTTTTTGCGAGCCAGTAAAAACCGCGTTTTTTCCTGGCGACTCCGCGAAACGGCA
>JAFIFR010000186.1 GCA_020831935.1 Alkalimonas sp. | reverse complement strand
GTCGATATTCTGATTGCCACCCCAGGTCGCTTGCTCGATTTGTACCAGCAAAATGCAGTGCGCTTTTCCGAGCTGGAAGTGCTGGTGTTGGATGAGGCCGACCGCATGCTGGATATGGGCTTTATCCGCGATATTCGCAAAATTCTGGCGCTGCTGCCAAAACAGCGGCAAAACCTGTTGTTCTCGGCGACCTTCTCCAACGACATTCGCGCCCTGGCCAAAACCATGGTCAATAATCCATTGGAAGTCTCGGTCAGCCCGGCCAACAGCACCGCTGAGCGGGTTGAGCAACTGGTGTATCCGGTGGATAAAAACCGCAAAGCCCAGCTGCTGATTGACCTGATTGTCGACAACCATTGGCAGCAGGTGCTGGTCTTTACCAAAACCAAGCACGGTGCCAACAAATTAACCAAGCAACTGGAAGCCGTGGGTTTGCAGGCAGCTGCCATTCATGGCAATAAAAGCCAGGGCGCTCGAACCAAGGCGTTGGCTGGCTTTAAAAGCGGTGAAGTGCGGGTGCTGGTAGCCACCGACATTGCCGCCCGTGGTCTGGACATCGATCAGCTGCCGCAAGTGGTAAACTTTGATTTGCCCAATGTGCCGGAAGATTATGTGCACCGCATTGGCCGTACCGGCCGCGCTGGGGCCAGTGGCCATGCCGTGTCGCTGGTCTGCGCCGACGATGCCAAGTTGCTGCGCGATATTGAGCGGGTGATCCGTCAGGCCATACCACGGCATCAGCAACCAGGTTATGAGCCGGTGCACTCGCTGCCGCCCTCTGGTCCGCTGCAGCCGCCCAGTAAGCCACGGCGGCCGAAAAAACCGAAAAAGCCAAGCGAGCATCGTGATGGCCAACGCGCTGAAGGCTCTGCTCAGGCCAAGGCCCGCAGTCAGCACCGTCGCCCGGCCAGAGGATCAAGCGCGAACTAGCTGCGCGGACCGATTTGGCCCCGGCGGCCAGATCGGCTAGTATGCTGGCCTTGAATTGTCTATTTCGAGGCCGGTATGCATCCAACTCTTCATTGTCATCGCTTCCTTCGCCATATGGCCATCACCGGATTTGCTGCTTTATCGCTGGCAGGCTGCGCGCTTGGCACGGCTAAGCCACAGCCACTGGCAGGTCTGGATCAATGGATTGAGCAAGGACGGCAGGACTGGCAATTGCCGGGGCTGGCGGTGGCGGTGGTGCACCGCGATGAAGTCATCTACGCCCGCGGCTTTGGTCAGCTAGGCTTAAACTCAGAGCTGGCAGTCAATGAGCACACTCTGTTTGGTGTGGCCTCGACCACCAAGGCGATGACGGCGACGGCACTGGGTTTGCTGGTGGATGAAGGCAAGCTGAGCTGGGACGATAGGGTGGTTGATCATCTGCCGTATTTTCAACTGGCTGATGATTGGGTCACCCAGGAAGTGCGGATCCGTGACTTGCTGATTCACCGGGTTGGCCTTGGCCGCATCACCGGCAACCGCATTCAGTTTATGCCCACCGCCAGCCGTGAACAGGTGATCCGGCAGATGCGCTATCACGACTTTGAACAGCCCTTTCGCTCGGGTTTTGTCTACCACAATGTGATGTATTCGGTGGCCGGTGAAGTCGTAGCTGCGGTCAGCGGCCAGAGCTGGGATGATTTTGTGCGTGAGCGCTTATTCCAACCATTGGGCATGACCCGCAGCAATACCTCCATTACCCAGTTTGCGCCGGACGATGCCAATATAGCCCTGCCGCATCAGTACATCGAGGGCGCTGTGGTCGAAATCGCCCGCCGCAACTTTGACAATGTCGGACCTTCGGCTTCGGTCAATAGCAGTGTTTATGAGATGGCGCAGTGGCTGCGGCTGAATCTGGGCGAGGCCGGTGTTTATCAGGGGCAGCGGTTGGTCAGCGAAGATGTGATGGCCGAGATCTTCAGTCCGCAAATGGTGGTGAGTCGTGTCAGTCGGACCGAGCCGGTACGGGCCTATGGTCTTGGTTGGTATCTGGAGGACTACCGTGGCTACCAAACCGCCAGTCATGGTGGTGCCACCGATGGCTTTAATACGCTGGTGACCCTGGTGCCGGAGCTGGAGCTTGGCATCGTAGTGATTGGCAATACCTTTGAGAACTTCCGACCGGCGGTGACCCGTACCATCATTGATCGCATCGCTGGCTTGCCGCTCCACGATTGGCACGGCCACTACTTGTCGCAGTATCAAAAGAACTTCGCCAACGCCAGCGAAGCCCGTCAGCAGATTGAGCAACAACGTCAGTCCGATGTAGCGGCCAGTTTAAGCGCAGCAGAAATCACAGGTCGTTATCAGCATGATTTATACGGCAGCGCCGACGTGCAGCAAAACGAAGATGGCGAGCTGCTGTTAAGCTTCTGGGACGATGGCGTTTCGAAACTTACCCTGGAGCACTGGCAGGGCGACAGCTACCGGGCTCATTGGCACAACAAAGCGCAGCGTGAAAAATTTGTCCACTTTGCCAAAAATGAGGATGGCAGCATCGAACTGAGTGTGGAGTGGACCCTGAGGCCTCAATTGTTACAGGTTGGCATTTATCCGACGCCCTACAGTCGTACTTCCGTATTCCAGAAGCTGTAGTAAACCAGGACATATCCGCTTACAAATTGGAGAGCCTGCCAACTGGCTTGCATGACTGGCATTCGGTAGCATTCGGCTAAGTATTTTTGCATCGATGTTACCAAGGAATAAGATGATGAAGAAACTGTTTGTGGTGAGCGCCATTGCTCTGGCTGTGATGACCGGTTGTGCCCAGCAATCCTCGGTGCCACAGCAAACCGCTGCCCAGCAGCAAGCAACTGCTGTTGTGGTTAGCCCCAATGATCAACGTGCCTACAAGACACTGACACTGCCAAATCAACTGGAAGTGCTACTGGTGTCGGATCCTACCACCGAAAAATCCGCGGTATCGCTCAGTGTTGGGGCTGGCATGTTGCAAGATCCAATGACCCAGCAGGGCCTGGCCCACTATCTTGAGCACATGCTGTTTATGGGCACGGAACGTTTCCCGGATCCTGCCGAGTACGCGGCATTTTTCAGTCAGCACAATGGGGCATACAACGCTTACACCTGGCTGGATATCACCAACTACATGTTTGAAATCAATAACAGCGTGTACGATGAAGCGCTGGATCGTTTCTCCGATTTCTTTAAATCGCCCAAGTTTTATCCCGAGTACTCGGACAAAGAGCGCAATGCCGTCAACGCCGAGCACTCGATGCGCCGCGAGCAGGATTTTTTGGCTCAGTTCGAGCTAATGCGTCGGATGTTTGGTGATCATCCTTCGAATCGTTTTCTGGCCGGCAGCCTGGAAAGCTTAAGCGACAAGCCCGGCAGCAAACTGCATGAGGAAATGTTGGCGTTTTACGACCGTTACTACTCGGCCAACAACATGAAACTGGCGATGATCAGCAATCGGCCACTGGCGGAGATGGAGCTGCTGGCGCGCCAGCATTTTTCCGACATCGAAAACAAAGACATTGCCACTCCAACGGTGACCGCCGAGCTGGACAACAGCCTGTTCGGTGGCAAGCGCATTCACTATGTGCCCAATCAGGATGTGAAACAGCTGCGGCTTGATTTCACCATTCGCGATAACTCCGAGCAGTATGCGGTCAAACCCAATGAGTTCATTGCCTACTTGCTGCGCTCGGAAATGCCGGGCACTGCGGCAGCGCAACTGATGTCGTCTGGCCTGGTCTCCAGCTTTAATGTGTCGGTCAATCCGGACCTGTACGGCAACTACGGCAGTCTGAGCATTGACATGAGTCTGACCGATGCCGGCATGCAGCAGCGTGAGGCCATCACTGCGATGGTGATGCAGTACCTGGATCTGATCAAGCAACAAGGCGTGGATGAACAATACTACCAGGAAATCAAAACCAGCCTGGCCAACCAATTTCAGTTTCTGGAAAAAACCGATGGTTTTGGTTATGCCTCAAGCCTGACGGCTAGCATGTTGAAACGCCCGGTGCAGCATGCCATTGCCGCCCCTTTTATTTATGAGCGTTTTGATGCTGAAGCCATTGAGCAAGTGCTGGCGCAGCTGACGCCGGATAACCTTCGGGTCTGGTACATCAGCCAGCAAGAGCCCTACGACAGCAAATTGGTGCATCATGTTGGCAAGTACAAAATTGTCGATATCAGCGCTGAAGAAATGGCGGCCTGGCAGCAGCCGCAGCTGGCGCTGAACTTGCCGCAGGTCAATCGCTTGTTGCCGGAAAGCTTTGCCATCAAAGCCCGTGCTGAACAGCAAAAGCCAGAGTTGGTGGTCGAGCACAACGGCATCGCTGCCTGGTTGTACCCAAGCCAGGCATTTAGTGACCAGCCACGAGGCCGGTTGGACATTGTGCTGAACAGCCCTGCGGCTCA
>JAFIFR010000185.1 GCA_020831935.1 Alkalimonas sp. | reverse complement strand
ACCCGGGTGCTGATCCAGCTGTCGCGGCTGCGGGTGGACAAGGAGATGGTATTGCCGACCCGCAGTTGATTGTGCACATCGCGTACACTCTGCAAATCGCGGGCGATTTGGCCAGCCCGTTGCCGGACCTGTTCGGATTCCACCTGGCCGGTCAAAAGCACCACGCCGTTGTGGCTGGTGACATTGATGCGACCTTGCTTGTTTAAATCTTCCTGTGAAAATAGCTGACGGGCTCGCATCGCGATACCGGTGTCGTCAATCTGACTGCCCAGAGTGCGTCTGTCCTGCGCAGAGACCACGGCGGCGCCGCCACCAGCCAGCACTGCAGCGGCGCAACCTTGCAGCAGACCTAAGGTGACGAGCAAAGTCAAAATACGGTAGTGCTTCATAACTCCCCCTGTTGTGGGAAAAGGTTTAGTTCAATCAGTTCGCACAAGCAATGCAGTAAAAAGGCATAGCATTCATAGACCCGGGCATGGCGGTGCGCCGGTACCCGCAGCTCGGTATCCTGCGCATTGAGCAAGCCTGATAGCTCATCGGCTCCTTCGACGGTCAGAGCAATCACACTCATGTCGCAGGTCAGTGCTGCTTCGACCGCCTTAATCAGGCTTTGTTCGTTACCACGCAGCGAAATGACCAGCAAAATATCGCCTTTCTGACCCAGGGCTTTCACCTGGCGTGCCAGATAGTCGCTGTTTTGGCCTGCGCCGGCATGCAGGGCACCATGATCCGCTTGCAGTGCCAGCGCTGGCAGGCAGGGCCGTTCGGTTTCAAACTGATCCAGCAACAACTGAGCAAAGTGCTGTGCCAAAGCGGCACTGGCTCCATCGCCACAGCACATGACCTTGCCCCCTTCAATCAGACTGCTGACAATGCGAAAAGCCGCCTGTTCAATGGGGTCGGCCAGCACTTCGCTGGTGGCTATCATGGTTTGAATGGTTTCGCTAAAAAGCTGGCGAATTTTATCCTGCATCGCTGGTCCTGTTTGGGTGAGTATGAGGCTGCATGAATTTACCCTGCCTGAATGGCACTTTGCATCCAATTGTACTGATAGGGCTCGGTACCGCTGATGGTCAGCACATCAAAGCGACAGGGGCCCTGGTGACGGCTGCGCTGCAAGTAAAGTTGAGCGGTGCGGAGTAACTTTTGCTGCTGTCGGTGACTGATGGCGGCACTGGCCCCACCGTAGGCGTCGGAAGCCCGGTACTTCACTTCGACAAAAATCAGCTGATTGCCCTGACGCATCACCAGATCCAACTCCCCCAGTTTGCAGCTGAAGTTGCGCTCCACCGTATTCAGCCCTTGCTGTTGCAAGTACTGTTCGGCCAGTTGCTCGTAGACTGCCCCCAGGGTATTGGCCATATTAAGGTGCCTGCAAGCGTTGCAGTGCCCGCTGGCTGTATCGGGCCCAGTCCAGTTGGCGTCGAATTTGCCGCTGCGGATTCAGGCTGAGCTCGCCGGTCAGCCCCGGATGGCGCAATGCGGGCAGATGCTGTTGCTGTTTGAGCAGCCCAATCAACTGCAGGGCATCATAGCCCATGGCAAACAAGCGTTGCAGGCTTTCATCCTGGTCCGGGAACAGCTGATCAAAGTCAGTGCGCAGTGCCTGATGCTGCTGCGCGGTCAGCATCCAGGGCATTTCGGTGAAGGTCAGGCCGGCCAGATCGCGGTGATCGGTACGGTCGGCCTGAATGCTGTGGCTGCGTGAGCTGGCATAGACCGGCAGGCTGGGCGCGGTGGAGCTGACCGACACATCCAGAAATGGCTTTAATAACCGGGTCTGGCTGGGATCGGCAATCAGGTAAACGGCATCAATGTCACGGCGGCTGTGTGGCTCCGATTCCACTTCGCCTGGGATCAACTGACTGATTTGCCGCACCCGCTGCCGGCTGGCATCGAGCTCCAGAAGCTTTGCTATCATTGGTTCCAGCTCGTCCCTGCCGGCAAAGCTGTACAGTTCTGGCGCAGGATGACCGTAGGCCTGCCACTGACGGCTAAAGTGCTGCGCCAAACGCTCGCTGCCACCGTGCTGGGCGTGGATCACCACCGGGCGACGGTAATCCCGTTGTTGGAACAGCTCAGCCAATTGGCTGGCTTCATCTTCCAGACTCAGACTAAAAAAGAACTGCTCACGGCTTGGATCCGTCTGCTGGCTGCTGTGATTCAAAAAGAGGGTCGGCCATGGCCAGTCCTCGGCCTGACGAACCCGGTCGACCTGAGGGCGTTGCAAGGGGCCAATGACAAAATCAATGTTCAGCGCCTTGAGCTCTTGCTGCAGGCTGCTGTTGTCTTGTTGACTGTCGATAAAAAACAGCTCGGTATCGGGGTGGTAGCGGGCGGCTGCCAGGATGCCATTTTGGATGGCTTGCGCATGGGGCCGAAGTTGGCCTTGCAAGGGCAGCAAGACAGCGACACGCTCTGGCTGGTAGGGCGTTAGCGCTGTCAAAGTCTGAATGGCCACTGGCAGCTCCGATAAAGCCGGCATATGCGGCTGCTGTTGCTGCCAGCGGGTCAGTGCTTGTTGCAGGGCTTCTGGCTGACCGATGCTCTGGCGCACCTGCTGGCTTAGCTGGACCCAGGCCAGGGTGCGGGCGCCGGCATTGTGCCGAAGCTGCTCCAATTGTTGGCTATCCAGCTGAATCAATTGCTGCCACAGCTGATCCCAGTAGTTGGCCTCTGGCTGCTGCAAGTTGGCTTGTTGATCCCACTGCAACCACCAGTAAGCCGCTCGGGCCGGTTGCTGCAGTTGCTGGTACAGCTGTGCTGCCGCCAGGCTGTAGCTGAGCCGGGCTTCCGGCGCCAGTTGAGCGGCTTGCTGGCGCTCCACTTTTTGCAAAGCTGCCGGGTAGTGGGCTTGCTGAACCAGCGCCTGCAGCTCAATGGCGGGCAGGCGGGCATCCAGCCAGGGATCCTGTTGTTCAGCCAATTCTTTGGCGATGGCGCGCGCCAGCCTTGGGTTGGATTCTGCCAATGCCGCTTCGGCGGCTTGCAACAGCAAGCTGTGCTGCTCTGAGCCCTGGCTGGCGGCGGCTTGCTGCAGCCACTGCTGCGCGCTGTAGCTTGGTTGCTCAGGTTCGGACGGCTCTGAGACTTCAGTGATCTGTTCCGGGGCCGGGGTGACCGGCGATGGCTGCTGTGCGCAGCCAACGCACACCAGACTGAACAAGCCAGCCATCAGCCATGGTTTTTGTTTGCTGCTCATCAAAATGCCCAGTACCATAGTGGAAAACTGGCACTATCTTACTGAGTCCCACTCAGAAGCTCAAACGAAAAGCGACCTTATGACCACCCAAAGCGGACAGCTCTACATTGTGGCAACCCCGATTGGCAACCTGGCCGACATCAGCCAGCGTGCCCTGGATATTCTGGCAACGGTGGATTGGATTGCGGCCGAAGATACTCGTCATTCATCCCGCTTGCTGCAGCACCACGGCATTCAAAGCAAATTAATGGCGCTGCACGATCACAACGAGCAGCAGCGTGCGGCCTCGTTGTTGGCGCTGTTGCAGCAGGGGCAGAGCATTGCCCTGATTTCCGATGCCGGCACCCCCCTGATCAGCGATCCCGGCTACAAGCTGGTGCGGCATTGTCAGCAGGCCGGCATTCAGGTGGTGCCGGTGCCAGGCCCTTGTGCGCTGATTGCCGCACTGTCAGCGGCGGGCCTACCGACCGACCAATTCCTGTTTATTGGCTTTTTGGCGGCGAAACAACAGCAGCGGCTGAATCAGCTGCAGGCCATCCCTGCCGGGGTCGGCACTGTGGTCTGTTATGAAACAGCGCGCCGCATCCAGGATACCTTGCTGGATGTGCAGCAAGTGTTTGGCCATGAGCGCGAACTGGTGCTGGCCAAGGAGCTGACCAAAACCTTTGAGCACTTTGCCCGCGGTACCGCCGAGGACATTTTGCAATGGCTGCAAGAGGATGCCAAGCGCTGCCAGGGCGAAATGGTACTGATGATAGCGCCAACGGCGAAAGCCGAAAGCGACATCAGCGATGCCGCGCTGCACACCCTGCAGTTGTTAATGGCCGAACTGCCGCTGAAAAAAGCCGCCGCCCTGACGGCCGAGATCCACGGTCTGAAGAAAAATGCGTTGTATCAGCATGGCCTGAGTTTGCAGCAGAAATAGTGGATTGTTCGTTCGTGGCGCAATCGTGAGCGTGTTCGCATTATCGGGTAAGATATAGTATGATAATATCATACTGTCATTGTGTCAGGAGCTGCAGCCATGAGCATGCACCGGAAAACCATCACGCTGACTGAACAGCAAGACAACTGGGTGAAAAGCCAAATTGAAAGCGGTCACTTTGGCAATGATAGCGAGTATATCCGCGATCTTATCCGAAGGGATCAACAGGCTAAAGAGCGTCTTTCGA
>JAFIFR010000184.1 GCA_020831935.1 Alkalimonas sp. | reverse complement strand
TTCCTCAGAGATTGCCACAAAATATGCTGTGGCCCGGCTGGACCACCCCGATACAACTGGCCACTGTCTACAAAACCATGCTTTTGGTACAAGCGCGCGGCTGGCTGATTACGGCAATTGACGGTGAGTACCAATCGCTTGAAACCGGGAAAGTGCTGCCGGCAATAGCCGGGTAATTGATGCAGTACCGCACTGGCGATGCCCTGCCCCTGAGCCTGCTGGTCAACAAAAAAACAGCGCAGGCCAAGGTCGCTCTGTTTTGCAAAGTTATGTTGTTGGCTGTAGCCGGTATCCAATAGAAAAAAGCCCACCAACTGCTGCTGGTGCTGCACCAGCTGAAAGTGCTCGGTTGCTTGCTGCTGGGCAATGATGGTAGCGATGGGCAGTACAAAGTCTTGTTGCTCCGGCGCCACCCTGAGCTGCCGTAATGCAGCCGGAAGCTGCGTGGGACAAGGCATAAGCACAGTGCTCACTGCAGCGCCAGCTCCCAGCCAGCGGCTTGCTGGTACTGCACTTCTTGTTCGAGCTCAGCCCGCATCAGCGGGTGCTGATCCAGCCAACCAGCCGGCAGTTGCAGCACCAACTGTTCGCCTTTGCCACTTAAGGTGACATTGGGCAGAGCTTCGTGGCGACGGCGCATCGACAGCACCACCGCCAGCCGGAGGATCCGGGTCAGGCGGACCGTCAGCAGCACCGAGGTCATGGTCTGTTTGGCAATCAGCTCGCGATTGATATCAGCTCTGTGATTGTGCACCAATGCCATCAGCAGTTGCTGCTGCGCCCGGGTAAAGCCTGGCAAGTCGGAGTGACTGATGATGTAGCCGCCATGATGATGGTGGTTTTTGTACTCGATCAGCAAGCCCAGCTCATGCAACAAAGCTGCGCCATGCAACAGGCTTAAGCCGTCAAAATCGCTCAGCGCCCAGCGCGGGCTGAGCTGCTGCGCCAACGACTGGGCCATATCGGCCACCCGGTTGGCATGCTGCTGATCAATGTGATAGCGCACCATCAGGCTGGCGATGGTGCGATGACGGACATCGGTCTCCTGCAACTGAGGCAACATGCTGTACAGCACCCCCTCGCGCAAAGCCCCGCCTGATAAAGTCATGCCCTGAATGCCAAGGGCGCGAAACAAGGCGATCAAAATAGCCAGCCCGGACGGAAACACCTGCTTGCGCTCTTGCGCCAGACCGACCAGACTCAGCTGGTCCTGTCGACCACAGACTATGGCCTGCTGCATAATGGCTTCCAGCCGCTCTAAGGTGATGGTTTCATCCATGCCCTGGGCAATCAGAATTTCCTGCATCGCCTGCACCGTGCCGGAGGCTCCCACCGCCACTTGCCAACCCAGTGCCTGATAATCCGGCAAAATGGGCGCCAGCGTTTGCTCTGCAGCGGCAATCGCAGCGTTGAAGTTATCTTCGGTCAGCAAGCCATCGGCAAAGTACGCATCCAAAAAGGTGACGCAGCCCATATGCAGACTGCTGAGCTTGAGGGGTGCAAAGCCCTGGCCAATGATGATTTCGGTGCTGGCACCGCCAATATCAATCACCAGCCGGTTTTGTTCGCAATTGGAGGTATGGGCAACGCCAAGGTAAATAATGCGGGCTTCTTCTTCGCCGCTGATCACCCGGATGGGGTGCCCTAAGATGTGTTCGGCATCGTGCAAAAAGGTTTTGACGTTGCGCGCCAACCGTAAGGTGGCGGTGCCGACAATGCGGACATTTTGTGGCGGAATGTCCTGCAGGCGCTCGGCAAAGAGTGCCAAACATTCCCAACCGCGCTTCATGGCCCGGCGACTCAACACCAGATTATCGTTTAAACCCGCAGCCAGCCGGACCTTGCGCTTCACCCGGCCAATCACCTGAACACTGCCGCCAACCACCTTGACCATCAGCATATGAAAACTGTTGGAGCCAAGGTCAATGACGGCGTAGATATCCTGATGCTCTGAGCGCTTCGGCTCAGCGGCTGCGGGGACGACGGCTGGCATTGGGGTTGGATCCGCTACGACCGCGACCGCCGCTACCACTGCGCGCCGTGGTGGTGCGACGACGAGCCCGGGGTTTTGGTGTGGTTAAATCCGTCAGCAGCGCATCCGGATCGTACTGAGTGACCGGCAGCGGGTGACGGATGTAATCTTCAATGGCCGTCAGGTTCAGCGCATAACGTTCGCAGGCAAAGCTGATGGCTTTACCGCTTTCGCCGGCCCGACCGGTCCGGCCGATGCGGTGCACATAATCTTCGCAATCATCGGGCAGATCAAAATTAAACACATGACTGACTTTCGGGATGTGCAAGCCACGGGCAGCCACGTCGGTTGCCACCAGAATGTCCAGCCGCCCCTGAGTAAAGTCCTCTAATATTTTCAGCCGTTTTTTCTGGATGACGTCGCCGGTCAGTAAGCCGACCCGGTGGCCATCGGCTTCCAACCAGGCATGGACGTTTTCACAGCTGTGCTTGGTGTTGGCAAAGACAATGGCTTTGTCCGGCCACTCTTCTTCCATCAGCGTCAGCAGCAATTTCATTTTGTCCGGATCGGACGGGTAAAACAGCTCTTCGCTGATGCGGCTGGCGGTCATTTGGTCCGGCTCAATATGGATGTGCACCGGTTCGTTCATTTGCTCGAACGCCAGCTCCTGCACCTTGTACGACAAAGTCGCCGAGAACAACAAGCTGAGCCGTTCATTGGCCGGTGGCATCTGCCGGAATAAAAAGCGGATGTCTTTGATAAAGCCCAAATCGAACATGCGATCGGCTTCGTCCAGCACCACCACCTGAATTTGGTCCAGCTGGAACAGGCCTTGTTTCTGGTAATCAATCAGCCGGCCGGTGGTGCCAATTAAAATATCGACCCCTTGTTCCAGCAATTGCCGTTGTGAATCGTACCCTTCGCCCCCATAGATCAGGCCAAGGCGAAGACCGGCACTTTTTGCCAGTGCCACCGCATCCTGATGGATCTGAACCGCCAGTTCACGCGTAGGAGCCATAATGATGGCACGTGGTTGGCCTGAACCTCTGGGCTCATTGTTCAGCAGATAGTGAAAGGTGGCGGTTAAAAAGGCCAGCGTTTTGCCAGTGCCTGTTTGTGCCTGACCAGCAATATCTTTGCCTTGCAATGCCAAAGGCAGACACTGCGCCTGGATTGGAGTACAATAGCTGAAGCCCTGACTGTTCAGTGCATCCAGTATCTGAGGTGCCAATGCGAAATCGGCGAACTTCTGTGATGTTAAGTGTGTTTTATTCATACCAGCCTAGCATAACGGTTCCCCTTGCATTAGGAAACAGCCACGTTTAAATTGATGACATTTTTTGCAGTCGAACTGCCCAGTTTACCAACGGAGACAATCAATGAGTGACCTGATTTTACATGTTTCAGACGATAGTTTTGAAACCGATGTCCTGAATGCTGAACAACCTGTATTGGTCGATTTCTGGGCTGAATGGTGTGGCCCTTGTAAAATGATCGCGCCCATTCTGGACGATGTGGCAGGTGAATATCAAGGAAAAGTCACCATTGCTAAGCTGAATATTGACCAAAACCCGAATACTTCGCCAAAATACGGCATTCGTGGCATTCCAACCTTGCTGTTGTTCAAAAATGGCCAGGTTGCAGCGACCAAAGTAGGTGCTTTGTCCAAGACTCAGTTAAAAGAGTTTCTGGACAGCAACATCTAATTGCCGCTTTTAGGCATGGCTGCTTAATGATCGCCGCCATGCTGCTGACTTTTTATGCAGTTTTTTGCCGATAACATATAGACGGCTGTGCCATCACCTGCTATTGTTATCGGCAGTACAACACCCATGACCACGCTTGTCTGTCGAGTAAACCAACTCCAAATCTTTTCAAACCCGCTGATAAGCTAATAACATCTATTTCGATCAACTAGAACCCACACTATGCATTTAACCGAATTAAAACGTAAGCCAATCAATGAACTGGTGGAATTAGCCGAGTCCATGGGCTTAGACAGCATGGCTCGCTTACGCAAGCAGGACATTATTTTCGCCATTTTGAAATCCCACGCCAAAAAAGGCGAGGAGATTTATGGCGGTGGCGTACTGGAAATTCTGCAAGATGGCTTCGGCTTTCTGCGCTCTGGCGACAGCTCCTACCTAGCAGGCCCTGATGACATTTATGTCTCCCCCAGCCAAATTCGGCGCTTTAATCTACGCACCGGTGACACCATCGACGGCCTGATCCGGCCACCGAAAGAAGGCGAGCGTTACTTTGCTTTGCTGAAAGTAAGCGAAGTCAACTTCGGCAAGCCCGAGCATGCCCGCAACAAAATTCTGTTTGAAAACTTAACCCCTTTGCATGCCAATGACCGCCTGCGGATGGAGCGTGGCAACGGCAGTACCGAAGACATCACCGCCCGGGTGCT
>JAFIFR010000183.1 GCA_020831935.1 Alkalimonas sp. | reverse complement strand
ATGATGCAAGCGCCGGTTAAGGTTGCGACGTCAATCACCACATCCGGGTCAAAGCGCTCAACATAGGTCAGTGCATCGCACAGCACCAGCCGGCCTTCGGCATCGGTGTTCAGCACTTCCACGGTTTGGCCTGACATGGTGGTCAGAATATCGCCCGGACGGTAGGCATTGGCATCCGGCATGTTTTCGGCGGCAGCCAGCACACCAATCACATTCAGTGGCAGCTCCAGCTCGCACAGCGATTTCATGGCGCCCAGCACGGCAGCAGCACCGCCCATGTCGTATTTCATTTCGTCCATGCCATCGCCCGGCTTGATGCTGATGCCACCGGAGTCGAAGGTCAGGCCTTTGCCGACCAGCACAATGGGGGCGGCGTCGGTATCGGCACCGCGGTAGTTCATCACCGTCATGCGTGGTTCATTGACCGAGCCTTTGCCGACCGCCAGATAGGCATTCATGCCAAGTTCGGCCAGTTGGGCTGGGCCCAGCACTTCAACCTGCAATTTGCTGTGCTGGTTGGCAAGCTGCTCGCTTTGCTCAGCCAGATAGCTGGGGGTGCAGATGTTTGGCGGCATGTTGCCGACGTCTTTGCACAATTTCGCTCCGGCAGCGACGGCCAGACCATGGTCGACGGCTTTTTCACCCAGCGCAAGATCGCGGCGGGTTGGCACATTAAAAACAATTTTGCGCAAGGGGCGACGGGTTTCGTCTTTTTTACTTTTCAGCTGATCGAACACATAGAGCGAGTCTTGGGCGCTTTCCACCGCATGCCGTACTTTCCAGTAAATATCGCGGCCTTTGACATGCAGCTCGGACAAGAAACAGACGGCTTCCATTGAGCCGGTTTCATTGAGGGTGCTGATGGTTTTGGCAATGATCTGCTTGTACTGGCGCTCGTCCAGCTCCCGCTCTTTGCCACAACCGACCAGCAACACCCGCTCACTCAGAACATTGGGCACATGGTGCAGCAACAGCATCTGGCCAGGCTTGCCTTCCAGATCGCCCCGACGCAGCAGGTTGCTGATGTAGCCTTCGCTGATTTTATCCAGCTGCTCGGCAACGGCCGATAAACGGCGTGGTTCATAGACACCGACCACAATGCAGGCACTGCGTTGTTTTTCCGGGCTGCCACTTTTTACACTGAACTCCATCTTGACTCCTGGTTCTAACGGAACCGACGTGAAGCACCCAACCGCGGGAAAATCTGTGGACCGGGTAAGAAAATGCTCGGATTTTACGGCGCTTTCGTCGATAATAATTATGATAAACACCAAGTTTACTCAAAAACGGCCGAGGTTTCAGCAAAAAGACCGGTTTTCAGGGGGCATTTTTTGATTATTTTCCGTTATCTGATTGGAGAAGTAGCCAAGTCACAGCTGGCGGTTTTTCTGATCCTGATGACCATCATTATGAGTCAGCGTTTTGTGCGTATTCTGGCCGATGCCTCGGAAGGGGATTTGCCGGCTCAGTTGATCCTGACCATGGTGGGCCTGAAGCTGCCGCAACTGGCGCTGATTATCCTGCCGCTTAGTGCTTTTCTGGGCATTTTCATTGCGCTGGGCCGTATTTACGCCGACAGTGAAATGACGGTGTTGCATGCCACTGGTTTCAGTGAGCGCCGCGTTGCTACTTTTGTACTGAGCTGGTCCTTGTTGCTGGCGGTGGCTGCAGCCTGGGTCAGCATGGTGTTTAGCCCCTGGTCGATGGAGCGTGAGTACGAGGTGTTGGAGCGGGTAGACAGCGATGTGGGTCTCTATTCCTTGGTACCGGGTCGCTTTCAGCAAAGCTCGAATGAACGGGCTGTGCTCTTTGTGCACGATATCGCCCGTGGCAGTGGCGAATTGTCGCGGGTGTTTGTGGCCCAAAGCGAAATTCGTGATGGCAAGCCGTTTCACTCCATTGTTTATGCCCAAAGTGGCGCCGTGCAGGAGGACCCCAGTGGTGCTCAGTTTTTGGTGCTGGAGCAGGGGCGTCGTTACGCCGGCCAGTTGCAATCTCCGCCTTTTGAAGTCATTGAGTTTGGCCGCTATCAGCTGCAAATTCGTGAGCAGGAAGTGGAGCACCGCCGGCGAAAGTTAAGCAGCTTGCCCACCCCGGAGCTGCTACAACAGCTGGATGACCCGGAGGCCGTGGCGGAGTGGCATTGGCGCATAGCCATTCCGTTGTCCATTGTGCTGCTGGCACTGATTGCGGTGCCACTGAGCCGGGTGAACCCGCGCCAGGGCAAATTTGGCAAGTTGTTGCCGGCGCTGGGGCTGTACCTGGGCTATTACATGCTGCTGATTGTGACCCGCTCTGCGCTGGAAAATGATCAGGTTCCCGGTTGGTTGGGGATGTGGTGGATCCATGCCAGTGCTCTGGCACTTGGGCTCTTGCTGTTGGCGCAACAGCTGCCGTCCGTCCGGCGATTGCAACGCCGTTTGCGGGAGGCCGGCGTATGATCCGTATTCTGGATATCTATCTTGGCAAAACCATTCTGGCCACCACCAGCTTAACCCTGGTGGTGTTGATGATCCTGTCCGGCTTGTTTCGCTTTCTGGATCAATTGCGGGCCATTGGGCGCGGCAACTACGATACCTTGCATGCGGTGCTGTTTAGCCTCTACAGCATGCCGGGCGATCTGGTGATGTTCTTCCCGATGGCAGCCCTGATTGGTGGTTTGGTCGGTTTGGGGCTATTGGCCAGCAACAGCGAGCTGGTGGTGATGCAGGCGGCGGGCTTATCGCGACTGAATATCATCAATTCGGTGATGAAAACCGCTGTGCTGATGATGCTGGTGGTGATGGCCGTGGCCGAGTGGGGCGCACCTGCGACCGACCGGGCGGCTCGGGAGCTTCGCATTAAAGCCATTTCCGGCGGCAATCTGTTTGCGGTGCAGCAAGGGATCTGGGCTAAAGATGGTGATGATTTTGTCAACATCAAAGAGGTGAAAGAAAGCGGTGCGCTGGCCGGGGTGGCGATTTATGAGTTTAGCGACGACCTGAAGCTGGAAGCCATTATCTACGCAGAATCGGCTCGCTTTAGTCAGGATCATTGGGTATTGGGTCAGGTTAGCCGGTTGCACTTTCATCCCGAGCGTATCGAGCGTCACCAATGGCAGGAACAGCGCTGGCGCTCTACCTTAACCCCGGACAAGCTGGGGGTGGTCACCATTAAACCTGAGATGTTGTCGTTGCGAGGGTTAAGCGACTACCTGGACTACTTGCGTGCCAACCAGCAGGATACCAGCCGCTACGAGCTGGCCTATTGGCGCAAACTGACTCAGCCATTGACCGTGGTGGCCATGCTGCTGATGGCGTTGTCTTTTATTTTTGGCCCCCTGCGCAGTGTCACCATGGCGGCCCGGGGCATTATGGGGGTCTTGACTGGTTTTGCCTTCTACATGAGCAACGAGGTGTTTGGCCCGGTGGCCCTGGTCTATCAGATGCCGCCTTTGCTGGGCGCTGTCTTACCCAGCATGCTGTTTATTGGCTTGGCAGTGTACCTGATGCAGAAAAAAGTCTAAGCCGCTGCCGGGCGGCAGCGGTTGCCGCCACCAGTCATTGTCAGCGCGCTGTTTTGTACAAGTTCAGCTGTTTGCTTTGCTCTTTGCTGATCACCACCATCTGGGTCTGAGTCAGCTGATCCTGCAAGGCCAGACCTTTCCCCCAACGAACAAAGAGCCAAACGTTGCCCAGGCCGCCCACAGCGAAAAGGGCCCGCAAAATGGCCTGACGCAAGCCCAGCGGTTGGCCATTTTGCTGTAACAGCAAGAGTCGCCAGGCTTTCATGCCCAGGGTTTGACCGGCGCGCAGCCAAAAGTAGACGTAAAAGCCAACGGCAGCCGATAGCAGGTACAGCAAATACAGCCAGCGCTGCAGTCCCTGGCCTAAAAAGGCTGCGGTATCCTCGTAACTGGATAAATCCAGCAGCCCCACTTTGTTCATTGCAAACACGAAACCCACAGCCAAACCAGCGGCTGCCATTATGACGGCAAACAGCACCAGAGCATCGTAGATAATGGCGGCTAAACGACGGGCAAAACCAGCCCTTGGCGCATTTTCAAACATGCAGTTTCTCACCTTGGTTGAATGCGCCCGAGTGTAGCATAGCCGCCCTGACAGCGAAATCCGTTCATGGCCGTGCAGTTTTTTCGGCGTGTTTTAGGCGTCGGCGACAGGCATACAGCAGCAAGGCCACGCTGCTGATCACCAGCGGCAGGCTCAGACTGTGCCACAGCTCGCTATTGAGTGCAGGCCACCAATACTGCAAAGCCCGAATGCCATGCTGGCAGAGCTGCATGGCGTAATAACTGATGGCGACCACCGACAAGCCTTCCACCATGTGTTGCAGTTTCAATTGCAGCCGGGCGCGCTGATCCATCGAAGCCAGCAAGCGCTGGTTTTGCTGTTCCAG
>JAFIFR010000282.1 GCA_020831935.1 Alkalimonas sp. | reverse complement strand
ACACAGATAATTGATTGCTTATTGTTAAAGAGCAGTGCTTCATTCTGAAGCAGGACGCGCATTTTACATCGTCCGATTGTGAAGTCAAGCTGGTTTCGAAATTATTTGTTCAAACTGCTTTACTTCGCATCGCTTTTTGAGTGCTTTAAGCTCATCTCTAAGCGAGGGCGCCATTTTAGGGATTTAAATCCTGCTGTCAAGGCTGATTATCAGCATTTACCGCACTTTTTTCATCCTGCTGCAGAGCGTTTATTCGCTGCCCTGCTGGCTTGGGTCGGCATTATAGAGGGCAAATGAAATGCCGCAAGCCTTATTTGAGCATTTTGGTTTGTTTGCTTAAAAAGCCGGCTTTTTGTGTTTTTTAAGCGCAACGGCTGCTTTTAAGCGTTGCTTACCATAGAGAAAGGCTTTGGTCATAATGGCGCGGTTTACTGGGATGTACTGGTAATCCGCAGCATTTTGTCCAGCTTCGGTATCGACATCAGGATCGTTCAGATAAACAAAATCATCATCAGCATCACAAAGCACCACCCAATGCGGCGCCTTACTGCGATCAAATTGCCAGGTACTGATAAGCAATAGCACGACATAGCCTTGCAGCAATCTATCCAGGACATCGGTTAGCGTGAAATCGGCAATCTGAACCGGGATCTTCGCCTGGGTACATTTTTGTTGTTCAATCTGATGCACACGCTGCAGCAACTCTTTCTTTTGTTGGCTTCGCACAGAGTCCACAAACAAAGGTCCGGATTGATTGAGCATCACTTCAACGTCAAAAGCTCGTTTCGCACCAGCCAAAGCTAAACCTCTGGGACTGCAACCACCATGACCGGATGTCATAAAAATGGTCGTGGCTTCCCGCCAAATCTCCAGCTCTTCGAAAAAGGGATCGTAACCGCCTGGTTCAAAGTAATTCATTGCCATCAGTAAGCTGGCAGGTCCACAAGTAAAAGGCGTGGTTTGCGGGATAAATTGAATTCTTTTGCTATCACCCTGTTGCTGATAGCTGAATACACGCTTTTGCATGCAGAGTGCATCCGAGTGATCTTCATAAAAATCGTGCCGGATAGCAAACTCCTGATACCCATGCCTGCGATACAAAACGATGGCCCCTTGATTATCAGGCCTGACTTCAAGTCGTAAAAAAACACAGCGCCGCTGGCGTGCTGATAACTCAGCCTGATTTAACAGCAGCTGTGCAAAACCTTGTTTTCGTTCGGTTGGTAATACGGCGAGCGAGTACAATCGGGCCAGACTTATGCCACGACGGTACAGCACCAGAAAATAACCTACTAGCTGGCTATTTTTTTCCAGCACCTGCAGATCACTGCGCTTATCCAGAATAAAGTGCCTAAAGCTGCGTCGACTTATCCGATCGGCATCAAAGCAAGCTTGCTCCAGTTGCACCAAGTGGGCCAGGTCCTGGATCACCGCATCGCGGATACAGAGATCGTTGTTTTCCATAAGTCCTAGCTCTGTTGTGTTGTAACCAGACATTGCACGTTGTTTCGAAGCAGATGACAAGCCAATTATTTTGCTGCTGACGAGCAAAGGATTTCATTGGGCAGCCATCTGCTCCAGTGTCTACAATACAAGAAGTATATTTTCCCGGAACAGCATATGTCTAAGTTATTAATCGTAGTCGATAAACTGCAAGATTGGGGACCTTTCTTTCAATACGATGGTGTGATGGCTTTGGCTGACTACCTGAAGTGGCAGGGCAAGTCCCGTCAGCGCGTGCGGCTCATTAACCTCTGCCGTCAATCCCAGTACCTGGGATCTGGTTATTACTGCTCTTTACTGGCCGAAGCGCGTAATCATCATGCAATCCCTTCCATTAAAGTATTTAATAAATTTAACCGGGACGAAATTGCCGATGTGATTGATGATATCCCGGTGGCGTTGACGAAGCAGCTCAATAAAGCCTTGGCAGATAACCCGGAAACGCAACTAACTTTCCAGCTTTACTTTGGCGAAACCAGCGAGCGCTCGCTAAAGAAAGTGGCCGATTACCTGTTTGAAGCATTTTCTGTTCCTATCCTGCACGTTGATTTAATCAAAAAACAGCAGTGGCAGGTAAAAACCATTCGTATTGGCAGTTTGCACAAACTGACCGAGTCGCAACAAACACAGTTTGCCGAAGCGCTGGAGCGCTTTAGTCATAAAATCTGGCGATTGGAGCCGAGCAAACGGCAATTTAAATACGATCTGGCCGTGTTAATGGATCCCAAGGAGCAGTTCCCGCCCTGTACGCCCCGCTCCATTGAGCTGTTTTGCAAAGCCGCCAAAAAAGCAGCCATGGATACCGAGATCATCGGTGCCCGCGATCATCAAAGGCTGGCAGAGTTTGACGGCCTTTTTATCCGTGAAACCACTGCTGTCAATCATCATACTTTCAAAATGGCATTAAAAGCCGAGCGTGAAGGGCTGGCGGTGATTGACGATCCGAACTCGATTTTACGCTGCTCCAATAAAATTTATCTTCAAACTCTGTTTGAACAGCACCAGGTACCGGTGCCGGATGGTTTGATGTTGTTCAAATACGATACCGACAATCTGGAGCGGGCGGCTGATTTACTTGGTTTACCCATGGTATTAAAAATCCCGGATGGCAGCTTTTCCCGAGGGGTGGTGAAAGTAAAAACACTGACCGAGCTGCGGCAAAAAATGACCGAGCTGTTTGAGCAAAGCGCCATCATCCTGGCCCAACGCTATACCTTCACAGAGTTTGACTGGCGTATAGGCGTGTTAAATGGTCAGGCGCTTTTTGCCTGCAAATACTTTATGGCGCGCAATCACTGGCAGATTTACAAGCACGGTAGCGGCAAAACCCAAAGCGGTGCATTTAGCACCTGCGCTGTCAGCGAAGTACCGGCTCATGTGTTGGATGCTGCCATCCGGGCCTGTGCACCAATCGGTGATAGCCTGTACGGTGTAGATATCAAACAGGATGGCGACCAGGTCTATGTTATTGAAGTCAACGACAACCCGAATATAGATGATGGCGTAGAAGATTTGTATTTGGGCAACAAGCTCTATGATTTGCTGGTGGAAGACTTTATCCGCCGGATTGAGCTCAAACGGTAAATCTAAAAACAAAAAAACCGGCTTTAAGCCGGTTAATTTGGTGCAGATGGAGAGACTCGAACTCTCACGCCCTTTCGAGCACTAGCACCTGAAGCTAGCGTGTCTACCAATTCCACCACATCTGCGTGGTATGTTGGGCATCGCTGCTCAACATGGCGCACAGTATAGCGAGTTCCAAAAAGCTGTCAACTGCAATATGGCACAATTTAACGGCTTTTGTGTCACTCGCTTATTTGCTGTGCAAAGCGGCTATTTTCCGTTCTTTTTTAGCAAGCCAATCTCTTCCAAACGCTGCATTAAGTAGTCGTTGGAATTAATTGGCTCCGGATAACGATTGGGGCGCTCGACACTGATGCAGCTTGGTAGCGTCTCAATAACAAAATCCGGATTTGGATGCATAAAGAAAGGAATGGAGTATCGAGGCTCGCCCGCAGCCATACCCGCCGGATTCACCACCCTGTGGGTGGTGGATGGCAACACATGGTTGGTTAACCGCTGCAGCATATCACCGATATTCACAACGATGGTTCCTTCAATGGTCGTGACCGGCAACCAGCTGCCATCGCGACGCAGTATTTCCAAACCAGCCTCGTTCGAGCCGACCAGCAAGGTGATCAAATTAATGTCTTCGTGTTGACCTGCTCGGATCGACTGAGTGCTTGTATCCTGAATTGGCGGATAATGAATAGGCCGCAGGATAGAGTTGCCAAAATTGACCTTATCGGCAAAATAGTCCTGTGGCTGCCCTAAGAAGAGCGCCAGCGCTTCTAAGACCCGGTTGCCCAGCTTTTCCAGCTCGCTGTACAAGCGGTAGGTCGTTTCTTTAAAGCCCGGCACTTCAGTAGGCCACACATTGGGGTACAAGCTGGGGTGCGGTGCAGCGCCGTCCAGTTCACGGCCAACATGCCAAAACTCTTTCAGATCCGGATGCTTGCTATCTTTGGCTTTTTCCACGCCAAAGCCGGTATAACCGCGGGCACCGCCCTGCCCCGGCATGTGGTACTTCGCTTTTACTTCATTGGGCAGCGCAAAAAACTGCTTAATGGCGGAGTATGTCTCTGCTACCACTTCATCGGAGATCCCGTGACCGCTAATGCCACAAAATCCAAACTCAGTGTAGGCCTTGCCAATTTCGGCAACAAAGTTATCTTTGTCGGTGGCAAACCGTCTTATATCTAACGTTGGAACTTGCTGTGTCATAAATAAGACCTGTTTGGGTACCAGGACCACCAATAGCACTTTTATGATGCGATTGGTTTTCGAGGTACTAGCCTAAAGAAAAAAAGAACCCTGCAATGGCAGCGCTCATTAAGTTGGCCAATG
>JAFIFR010000182.1 GCA_020831935.1 Alkalimonas sp. | reverse complement strand
GCCAGGTACTGCAGCGCCACCCGGATATTGGTGCGCATGCCGGTTTCGGTGCGCTCACCGTCACAAGGCGCCAGTAAGTCGGCGGCCGACACCGCTGCATCCTGCTCGCGCAGAACGTGCAATTGATTGGGTTTGTCCCCCAGGTGCTTGTTCAGCACAGCGCCAGCAGTCGCTGCTAAGCCAGGGTGTGCTATCCAGGTGCCGTCATGGCCATTGCTGGCTTCCAGCTCTTTGTCTGCGGTGACTTTAGCCAGAATGGCTTTATTTTGCTCCGGATCTTTGGCCGGAATCAGCGCCGCCATCCCGCCCATTGCCAGAGCACCGCGCTTGTGACAGGTTTTGATCAGCAAACGGGAATAGGCACTCAAAAACGGCTTGTCCATGGTGACCACCTGCCGATCGGGCAGCACCCGATCCGGATGGTTTTTCAAGGTTTTAATGTAGCTAAAAATATAATCCCAACGGCCACAGTTCAGCGCTACGATGTGATCGCGTAAGCTATAAAGGATTTCATCCATCTCGAACACGGCGGGCAGGGTTTCAATCAACACGGTGGCGCGAATGGTGCCTACCGGCACGCCAAACTTTTGTTCGGTGAAGCGAAACACATCATCCCACCACTTGGCTTCCTGATAGCTTTGCAGTTTCGGCAGGTAAAAATAGACGCCGGTGCCCATGTTCTGACGCTGTGCCAGATTGTGAATAAAGTACAAGGCAAAATCCATCAGCGCACCCGGCACCTGTTCGCCATCAACTTCCAGGTGCTTCTCCCACAGGTGCAGGCCCCGCACCCGGGCAATTAACAAGGCTGGGTTTTCTTTCAGCGTATACGCTTTGCCGCTGTTGGGATCGCTGTAGCTGATGGTGCCCAGATTGGCATCGCGCAAGTTGATTTGACCTTCCACCACCCCTTGCCAGGTCGGCGACTGAGCATCTTCAAAATCCGCCATAAAGACTTTGACATCGGCATTCAGTGCATTGATCACCATCTTGCGATCGACCGGGCCGGTAATTTCCAACCGACGGTCCTGCAAATCGGCTGGAATAGCCGCCACTTGCCAGTCGGTCTCGCGAATGGCTTTGGTCTCTGGCAAAAAGTCCGGCAACTCACCGGCATCAAAGCGCGCCTGCTTGCGTTGACGCTCCGCCAACAGCTGCTGCAACCGGGGACGAAACTCACGGGTTAACTCCACCAGCAAAGCGCAAGCATCCTCAGTGAACACTTGATCCAATTGCTGCTGAAATTCGGCATTAACCGGATTGGTTTGGATGGACAGACGTTGGCGTTCAATCGTGGTGGTTGTCATGGGCATCTCCTGAATAGCGCGTCGAAACGCGCCTGAACCTTGGCAATACCCCACTATAGGCCGAGGCTAATCATAATTAAAATCAATGCGACATATACTTATGATTCATACGTGAAATACCAGGAAAATACCACCCTCCCAATTTTGGCACAGCTTATGCTTAGTAACTGCCAGTACAGGAGACAGGGGCAAATGCTGTCAATTTCTTGTCGGAGGAGTTATGGAGTTTATCTTACTGTTGTTGGTGGTGCTGGTGGTGGTTGCCGCTCTGGTGGCCAGTCGTTTTGTCGAACAAGGCAACCCGTTCCCATTCCAAAAGCGTGGCCCGGTCTTTACCCAGGTGGAACGTGGCTTTCTGCGCTTGCTCGAACAAGCCGTCGACAAAGAGTACAAGGTCCTGAGCCGGGTTAAACTGGCCGATGTGCTGGATTTTAAGAAAAACACCAGCAATAAAACCCGCCGTACCGCTTTACTCAAGCTCAATGGCAAGTATCTGGACTTTGTGTTGTGCGACCCGAATGACATGTCCATTGTCGCCGCCATCGATTTGGTCAATCCCAACAGCAAACAAGGTCATAAAGCCAGTCATGACTGGTATGTCAGTGGTGCCCTGGAAGCCGCTGGCTTGCCTTATCTCCGCATGAAAATCAAGCAAGGCTACAGCATTGCTGATATTCAACAATGTCTGATTAACCGTCTGGGCGCCAACATCAAGAAAACCGAACCCTTGATTAAGGGGCGCTTTAAGAAAGGCCCAACCCGCCCGGTACGCTCACTGCGCCCTCTGGTGCCGAGCCGCACAGAATCGGATACAATAGAGGCATTGCCGCTTAAACCGGCCCTGCCCCGACTTACCCCAGCGTTGTCGCAGTCACAAATTCGTGCCCAATCGACAGCTCTGGTTCAGGCTTCTTAACGCATTGGAGAAATGAGTCACTCCTGCGATAAGTCGGATGCCGCCTGCTGCAACAGGCGGCATCATTTTTCCCCTTCCAGCCCCACCACCGGCAATGTTTCGCAGCCCGATTGCCGAAAATATTCCGATGAAAACATGATAAATCGCGGATAATTCATCCAACAACGATGGATGCGCGTAGCTTACTCTACACTTAAGCAGTTTGTACCTAAGTTCGCGTCGGCACCAGCCTTCAAATTGAAAGGATACACTGTATGAAATCGGCTTTAATCATCGATGACAACGCTCTAATCCGCGAAGTATTGCGCCAAATCCTCAGCTCGCTCAAGGTAGAACAGATTGTGGATGCTCCTACCGGACGCCTCGGCTTGCAGCATGCGATGCAAGACAAGTGCGATGTGATTTTTCTGGATTTAGAGCTGCCCGATACCCATGGCATCACCTTGCTTAAGCAGCTTAAAGCAAGCATTAAAACACCCATCGTGGTGATCACAGCCCACAGCACTCGGGACAACTTGCAAGACGCAATAGCAGCAGGTGCCTCGGGCTTTATTACCAAACCCTTTTTCGGGCAAAAAAATCGCCGAAGTACTAAGCAAACTTAAAAAACAAGCTGTCTCCGTGGCTTGAAAATAAATCCTAAAGCTTTATCAGGCAGTGCCGATAACGAGACGACGCTTTGATCCTAATAAGGAGGTATCGATGAGTCAATCAGTCGGCGCTGCGGCTTCGGCCCAGGCCTTTGAAGTACTGGGAGCTGTGATGGCAAAAAAACAGCTCAATCAAGAAGCCCAGATGACCAATTTGTTGGTGCAAAGCGCGATGCAAAGTGCGGACGCCATGCAAAAGCCTGCACCAGTCGGCAATTTGGGCATGAATATCGACATCAAAGTCTGATGCGATGCCAAGCCCATCCATAGCGGTTAGCCGCTGGATGGGCTTTTTCCTGTCACTAAGCGGACCAAGGTTTCACTGGCGCCAATAATCAACAGATACAGTACCGGCACCAACAACAGGGTCAGCAACATCGCCCCCAACAAGCCGCCAATCACGCTAATCGCGAGTGGTTGCATGATCTCAGCCCCCTCGCCCAGCCCTATCGCCAAAGGCGTCATTCCCAAAACGGTGGTCAGAGTGGTCATCAGAATCGGCCGCAGCCGAACCTGGCCCGCTTCAACAATGGCTTGCTCTATCGTTTTTCCTTCCGCTCTGCCAAGCTCAATGTACTCCACCAGCAAGATGGCATTGTTGACCACAATGCCGATCAGCAGCACCACCCCAATCAGTACCGGGGCCGATAACAAACTGCCGGTCAACCATAACGCCAGTACTACGCCCATTAACGACATCGGTGCTGCAGTAATAATCACCAACGGATTACTCAGCTTCTCGTACTGTACCGCCAGCACCACAAATACCAGAAATATCGACAACAAAATGACCAGCCCAAGCTCACGCTGGGTTTCCTGCATGGTTTCCCATTGGCCGCCTAAAATCAGACTGAATTGATCCGGTAGCTCCAGATTGGCCAGTCGCCGCTCCACCTCCGCCATCAAACTGGCCACATCCGACTCGGCGGTATTGATATCGGCATTCATCCGCAAGATACGACTTTGATTCTCCCGCTCAATATGAGCCGGGCCATCGGTCAGCTCGAACTGGGCCAGATCGCGCAAAAACACCGTTTGCCCCTGCTGACGAAACAGCAACAAGTTGCCCAGTTGCTCGGCATCCTGCACCTGAGCGCGCGGCAATTGCACCCGTATATCGTATTCACGGCTTTGATCGACAAAACGTGATGGCACAGCGCCATGCACCGCCTGCCGGATGGCCTGGCCCACTTCGGCCACCCCTAAGCCAAAATCCGCTGCCCGCTCACGATCGACCCGAATTTGCAGCAAAGGGCTTTGCTCTTCCCGGGCGGTTTCCAGCCCCTGCAAGCCTGGCACATCCTGCAATAAAGCCGCAATCTGGTTGGAGACCTGATGCAGGCTGGCTAAATCCTCCCCGACAATGGCCACCGAAAAGTCTGCTCCGGCACGGCCAAAGCGCAAACCGCGAATACTGGGAGGCCGCACACTGATGCGAGCGCCGGGCAAAGACAATTGCTGCAGTGCCTGCTGAGTATGACTGACCCACTGGCCAGCGGTCATTTCGGGTCGCTGGCTGGCTGGAGTAAGCTGCATCCGGAAATTTGCCACACCGGGGCGTTCATTCACAATGCCGCCACTTA
>JAFIFR010000181.1 GCA_020831935.1 Alkalimonas sp. | reverse complement strand
TCGTAGCCATCGGAATTGCCAAGAATGTCGTGCATCCAACTGGTTTCAAAGCGCAGTTGCTGCCAGTCGTAACGCAGCCCAAAGCCTGCATCGGCAGAGGTTCTGCGCTTTTTCATGCCTTCAAATACCGGGCTTTTAGAGGCATCGGTGCCGGCGAAGCGTGGGGCTATCCGGGCGGTAAGCAAAAAGCCGTCCTGTTGCAGCAACTGATAACTAATAAAGGGGCCATAGACCGACAAACGCTCGCCACGGTAACCAATCACCGGAATGGGCACCACCCGGCGACGGTAATCCTGGTACAACTCCTGATTAAGACCGACCCCAATGCCATAAATAAAACCCACAGGCTCGGCGCGTGGGTTTTCCGCGGCCATTATTGCAGGCACACTCAGCAGTAAAGTGGCGGTGAGTGCAACACGAATTTGATGCTTCGTCATCCCATCTCCTTTAAAGCAAATGCGGGTTCAATTGCCAAAGGCTGTACGTCAGTACCGACGCAAAACTTACCCACAACAAGTATGGCAGCAGCAGCCAGCATGCCAGCCGACTGTGCTTGTTAAATTGCAGCATGGTGGCGACAATGGCAACCCACAGCAGCAGGATCTCAATCATGGCTGCTGCGCCCTGATACCAGGCAAAAAACAGCCAGCTCCAAAGCGCGTTTAGTGCCAACTGCACCGCATAGAGTTGCATGGGCCGTGCCGTGGTATTCAGGGAAGCACTGCGCCAAACCAGCCAGGCAGCAATCGCCATCAGACTGTACAACAGAGTCCATACCGGACCAAACAGCCAGCCGGGCGGCGCCCACTCAGGCAATGTCAGCTCACGGTAAAACTGGGGCGCATTGATCGAGCCCACACTGCCTATGGCTGCGGCACAAAACGTTACCGCCAAAAACAGCAGCAAGCCCAGCCATTGCTGACGCTGAGAGTAGACCGATAACCGCATGCAGAACACCTGAACTGACGAATGATTTGGCTAGGGTACGTGAAGCAGCGGGTCGCGATCACTTTTTCACTGCAATCTATGCATTAGACGGGTATGCTAAGCCCAGTTTTGATGGATGATGAGTGATAGCCAATGACAGCACCCTTGCCGTTCTCGCAGGCTTGTGAAAACAATAAAGATCCGATACTGGCGTTACTGCGTGAGACCTTCGCCCATTGCCGCAAGGTATTGGAAGTCGGCAGTGGCACTGGCCAGCATGGCGAGTATTTCGCCCGTGCTTTGTCCCAGCTGCACTGGCAGTGCAGCGATCAGCCCGCTTACCTGCCGGATCTGAATCGACGCTTGCAACAGGCCAGCTTGCCCAACCTGCCCGAAGCTCTGCCGCTGGATATTCGCCAAAGCCACTGGTCTTATGCCAAAGTGGATGCCCTGTTCAGTGCCAATACCCTGCACATCATGCCTTGGCCTGTGGTCGAGCGCTTTTTTGCCCGCTTGGATGCGTTTTGCCAATCAAGTGCCAGCCTTTGCATTTATGGCCCTTTTAATTACCAAGGCCAATTTACCAGCGCCAGCAATCGGGCATTTGATCAAAGCTTAAAACAGCGCGATCCAGCCATGGGCATTCGTGACCAGGAAGCCGTGATGGCGCTGGCTGCCGCACAAGGCTTTCTGCTTCAAGCCGACCATGCGCTGCCAGCCAATAACCGCTTGCTGGTATTCTGCCGTTAAGCTTCGGTAGACTGGCGAAATGGCAGCCGGGCTTGCGCCTGGCGTTGATAGAGCGCCAGCATGTCTTCTTCGCCTTCAAAGTAGCGGTTAATCGCATCTTTCAGCGGGCTATCGCGAAATAGATAGCAACCATAACGCGTAACCGGTTCAAAACCACGTTGCAGCTTGTGCTCGCCTTGAGCGCCGGCATCAAAGCGTTGCAAGCCATGGGCGATGCAGTACTCAATGCCGGCGTAGTAACAAGCTTCAAAGTGCAAAAAATCCCAGTCGGCTTCGCAGCCCCAGTAACGGCCATAAAGGGTGTCAGCCGAACGAAAACACAAAGACGCAGCTATCAGGCGCTGCTGGTGGTAAGCGGCAAAGATCACCGCTTGGTCGGCCAACTGCTCACCCCAACGCAGAAAGGTTGCTTCGGTCAGATAGCCCTTATGACCGGAGCGCTTTAAGTAGGTACGCTGGTAAAAGCGATGCAGCTGCTGCCAGAGCTGGGCGGTGGCATCCACACCGGCAATGACCCGCAGCTCGACGCCGGCATCCTGCACCCGTTGCCGCTCTTTGCGGATTTGTTTGCGCTTGCGTGAGCTTAACCCCGCCATAAAATCATCAAAAAACGCGTAACCATAATTACGCCATTCAAACTGCACATCCTGCCGGGGCCAGAAATCCGCAGCGGTCAAAAGGTCGCGCTGCGCTTCGTTGGGATACAAACACTGAATGCTGCTGAGCCGCTGTTTTTTCATGCGCTGCTGCAAAGCTTCCAGCAACAATGCCATCAGCCTTGCTTCATCTTCACCAGGCAGGAAACCAAAACGCGGCCCTTCGGCCGGGGTAAAAGGAATGGCCAGTACCAGCTTGGGGAAAAAGTCCAAACCGTAGCGCTGATAGGCTTCGACAATGGCCCAGTCAAACAGGTATTCGCCGTAGGAATGCTCTTTTTGGTACGCAGGTACCGCAGCTATCAGTTGATCATCGCGGTACAGCAGCAAGTGGCTCGATTGCCAGCCGGTCCCGGGGCCAACACTGCCGCCAGTTTCCAACGCCGACAAAAAGGCGTAGCGGCAAAACGGGTACTGGGTTGCAAAAAGCGCATCCCAGGCTTCGGGTGAGACCTGCGAAAGCGTGTCTGTCCATTCTAGTCGTAAGCTGCTCATTAGGCGTTCTCTCCTGCCTGCGATGGCTTGCCCTGTTGACTGAAGCCTGGCTTCAGCAACAGACATCAAGGCATGTTACGCGTAACCGAAAACTTCTCTCTTTTCGCCATCTTGGGACAGAAAAACCCCAGGGTCAAGTGTCCAGTCGTGCTGGCTTTGTACAAAGCCCTGCTGAAGCTGCTACACTAGCGCCAGCATTGAATCCGCTCCAAAGCGACCAGCCAAGAGTTGACAGGCCCTATGTCCTTTTACTTCTACGATTTTGAAACCTGGGGAGCCGACCCCAAGCGTGACCGCCCGGCTCAGTTTGCCGGTATTCGCACCGATGCCGAACTGAATATCATCGGCAAGCCGGATGTCTGGTATTGCCAGCTGGCACCTGACTACCTGCCGCATCCGCAAGCAGCGCTGATCACCGGTTTAACCCCGCAACTGTGCCAGCAGCGCGGCTTGCCGGAAACCGAGTTTATCGGCAAAATCCTTGAGCGTTTCAGTGAGCCCGGCAGCTGCGTGCTGGGCTACAACAGCATTCGGTTTGACGATGAAGTCACCCGCCACAGCCTGTACCGCAACTTTTACGAGCCTTATGGCCGCGAGTGGCAACAGGGCAACAGCCGCTGGGATTTGCTGGATGTGGTGCGGGCTTGCTATGCGCTGCGCCCGGAGGGCATTGAATGGCCGCTTAAGGACGATGGCACGCCCAGTTTTAAACTGGAAGATCTGGCCAAAGCCAATCAGTTGGCCCATGAGCAGGCGCACGATGCGTTGTCCGATGTCTACGCCACCATAGCACTGGCGAAGCTAATCCGTGACAAACAGCCGCGCTTATTTCAGTTCTTGTTTGAACACCGGAAAAAGCAGGCGCTGAGTAAATACATCAACCTGGCCAATCCAACCCCTTTGGTGCATGTATCCGGGAAGTTTCCAGCCAGCCAGGGCTGCGTTAGCTGGGTGGTGCCATTGGCGTTTCATCCCACCAATAAAAATGCGCTGATTGTCTGGAATGTTCAGGCCGACCCAAGCCCTTTGCTTGCACTCAATGGCGACCAGCTGCGCGATAAGCTTTACACCAAAAGTGCCGATTTAGCCGAAGGAGAAGAGCGGCTGGGTCTGAAACTGATCCATCTAAACAAATGCCCGGTGCTGGCCCCGGCGAAAACCTTATCCGAGCAGCGAGCCGATGAACTCGGCATCGATCGTAGCAAGTGTCGGGCCCACTTAAACTGGCTGCTGGCCAACCCGCAGATTCAGCAAAAAGCAGAGCAGGTGTTTGCCCAAGCCGAAGCCTTTCCGCAAGAAACCAACCCGGATTATCAATTGTATCAGGGCTTTTTAGCCGATGCCGACAAGCAAAAAATGATGGCGTTGCACCAGCTTAGTCCGCAACAGTTGGAAGTGCAGGCACCGGTTTTTAGTGATGAACGTTTGAATCAACTGCTGTTTCGCTACCGGGCGCGTAACTATCCGGCCAGTTTGAATGAGCAGGAGATGCTGCAATGGCAGCAGTATTGCGTGGATCGCTTAACCGATGGGCTGGATGCCCCACCACTGACCCTGGAGGCTTTTCATCAACAACTGGAGCAGGCCGCTCAGCAGCATCAACACGATGAGCGGGCGATGCGAATTTTAAAAGC
>JAFIFR010000180.1 GCA_020831935.1 Alkalimonas sp. | reverse complement strand
TGATGGTAAGGGTTTCGCCGGTTTGCTGCTGCCAGTGCTGGACAAACAGCGGATTAATGTCGGCAAACAGCTCCCGGGCAATGTCGTAGCTGCTGTTTAGCAGCTCTTTGGCTTGCAGTGGCAGTGCCAGTTGGGCTCCGAGCAGGGCAGCAGTCAGTAAAATAGCGCGCATAGCAACTCCAAAATAGGCTTTGATTCAGCTAAGTTTAATATGCGCTGCAGTTACCACAAAACAAAATGCTAGTTCGTTTTGTTCTAGATAAGATGCAAAGGTGATAATCCTCCGGCAACAATTAGGCTGCCAGCAACTGCCAGCCACTACCCAGCAAGGCGCAGCTGCCGAGCAGGGTAAAAAGCCCCCGTTTGAATACAAACAACAACAAACCAGCGAACACTGCCAGTGCCAACATAGCCAGGTTGATGCTGGTAGGCTCCGGCAGCATCAGCCGAAGGCCGAAACCCTGCAGCACAAAACGCTCGGCAAAGAGTACATTTAAAGCAAACCACAGCGCCAGATTGGCAATCACGCCCACCACGGCGGCGGTAATGGCTGCCAGTGCTGCCGATAGCGCCTGATTGCTGCGCAGTTTCTCCACATAAGGGGCACCGGCAAAAATCCAGACAAAGCAGGGCAAAAAGGTCACCCAGGTGGTGAGCACAGCGCCCACAATGCCAGCGGCGATGCCGTGTTCGCGAAAGGCCGCTAAAAAGCCGACAAACTGAGTGACCAGAATAAGCGGGCCAGGGGTGGTTTCAGCCAGGCCAAGGCCATCCAGCATTTCACCGGGTTGCAGCCAGCCGTAGTGTTCTACCCCTTGCTGGGCAACATAACCCAGCACTGCATAGGCGCCACCAAAGGTCACCACCGCCATTTTCGAGAAAAATAAGGCAATCTGACTGAAGACTTGCTCCCCACCTAACAGCCAGAGCAATGCCAGCACAGTACCAAGCCAGAGTGCCGCACAGACCGCGGCAGCCGTTTTGGTACCAGGGCGCACCACCACCTCGGCGACGGGCGCTGGCACGGCGTTTTTATCGAGGTTTAGCCGGGCTATGCCGTAACCAATCAGGCCTGCACCCAGCACCACCAGTGGAAACGGCAGGTTAAAGGCAAACAGCGCGACAAAACCGGCAATGGCTAATAGCCATGCCAGCCGGTTTTTCAGCGCTTTTTGGCTGATACGAAACATGGCTTGCAGCACAATGACCAGCACGGCCGCTTTTAAACCAAAGAAGAGCCCTTGCACCAGCGAGACATCGCCCAGCAGCACATACAGCAGGGACAGCCCTAAAATCAGCACGGCACCGGGCAGGATAAACAGCACACCCGCCACCAGGCCGCCCTTAACGCCATGCAGCAGCCAGCCAATGTAGGTCGCCAGTTGTTGCGCTTCTGGCCCCGGCAGCAGCATGCAGTAATTGAGCGCATGCAAAAAGCGGGCTTCATCCACCCAGCGTTTCTCGTCCACCAAAATGCGGTGCATCAGCGCAATTTGTCCGGCCGGGCCGCCAAAACTCAGCAGGCCTATGCGCCACCAGACCGCCAGGGCTTCACGAAAGGAGATATCGGACATCAGCTGTTGTTCTGGGTATTTTTAAATACAACAGTATAGCGATTTTTTCCGTGAATCATATGACAAGGGTATGTCAGTGCCTTTTAGAGTAAGCACAGCTCCGGCTTTAATCGTAACCCCGCCTGAAAATCAGCTGCCGGAATGGCTTCGGTTTTCACCACCCCTTGGTTGGACGTGACCCGGTGAATGTACTGGCCATCGCCGGTGGCTATACCGACATGGGTAATAACGCCTTCGGCCCAGTTGCCATAGGTGTTTTGTAAAAACACCAGATCGCCGGCTTGAAGCTGTTCAATGCGGCTGATTTTCTCGCCAAACTCTGTGCTGGCTAAGGAGTCAGCATGGGTGGGGTGCAGCTGATCGTCCGGGCCCAACAGGTGCAGATCCCAGGGAGCCTGGGTTTGCAGCGTGGCAAAGTGGCTACCACAGGCGGCTTGCAGCACGGTGCGGGTCCAGTTCATGCATTGCTCGGCCTGGCCCACCCGGTAATCCTGGCCCTGCCATAGCAGCGCTGTATGATGGATCTGTTGGCCACTCGCTGGCCAGTCGTTGGTGCTGCGAAACAAGTGCAGCCAGAGATCATCGCCAGTGCCGTTGTCGTTAATGGCATGCTCGAAAGCCGCTTGCGGGTAGCGGATGTTTTCCCCGGAGACACTGCTGTCGTAGCTGCCTCTTTTTTGCAGATCCCAGCGCCCATAAGGATCGTGCACAATGTAGTAACCCTCGTCAAAACCGGTGACGACCACAATATGGCCGGAGGGTGTGAACCAGCCATGCACAATCACCGGTCTGCCGGCGGCAAGCTCCGCCTGTAGCTGCATAAGAGTGCCATGCTCCAGGCTATGAGCGCGCATCGGGCTGCCAGCTTCTGCTGCCAATGCATTAAAGCCCTGCTGCAGGGCTGGCACCGTTTGCAGCAAACCAAAGCGTTGATACAGTTGGTCGGAGACCGTTGTTTCTGTGTTTGGGTCTGTGATGCCAAAGTAGCTGGTGATCATGGCCAGGGACGTCAGGCTGCAACTGGCATGAGGCCGGTGTTGATTGTCCAGCTGACTGAAAAAAGGCACGGCTGACTGGGAAGCTGGTTGTTGTGTCTGTGGTTGCATGCTGTGACAGCCAGCCAACAAGGAGCCAGCACAAAGCAGCAAAAGTGCGCGAGCTGATAACATAGGATGAAACCTCTTAGCTTTATTGGTGGAAGCTGTGTTGGGTCCAGCTTAAGCAGTCTGAAGCATGACGGGCAAATGAGTTTCCATCGGCCAGACCGATGAAAGCGGCCTGGCCTGGGGTCTCTTTCAGGCACGCTTTTGCTGCTTGCTGGCAGGCAAGTGACCTTCCGCCTGCAAATCGACGATGGTGTGTTCGATGGCCTGACGCAAGGTACGCACTATGGTGTCGACCTGATCTTTGGTGATCGTCAGCGGTGGTGACATCACATTCAGGTGCACGATGGGCCGGACAATCAGCCCCAGTTCTTCGGCATGATCAGCGATGCGTTTGCCAATATCCAGTTCTTCCGGGAACAAGGCTTTGCTGGCTTTGTCCTGCACATTCTCAACACAGACCATTAACTGCTGGCCGCGCACTTGACCAACAATAGGCAAATCTTCCAGCGTTTTCATTTGCTGCTGAAAATAAGGGCCTATCTGTTGCACCCGCTGCAGCAACTGTTCACGCTCAATGATTTCAATGTTTTTCAGCGCGGCAGCGCAGGCGACCGGATGACCGGAGTAGGTAAAACCATGGGCAAAGCAGCGACCATGGCCGGGCTCGCTAATCACCTGATGAATGCGGTCGGAGTAGATGCAGGCCCCCAATGGCTGATAGCCCGAGGTGATGCCTTTGGCAGTGGTAATGATATCCGGCTTGATGCCAAACAAGTCCCAGGAAGCAAACCAGTGACCAAGCCGGCCAAAGGAAGTGACGACTTCATCGGAGACATACAAAATATCGTATTTTTTGCACAGGGCCCAGGTCGCCTGATGGTAACCGGCCGGTGGCACAATCACGCCACCGGCACCAAAAACAGGTTCGGCATAAAAGGCGGCAATCCGATCGGGCCCAATGGTTAAGATGGTGCTTTCCATCTCATCCAGCAACTGCTGAAGGTACTCGGCTTCGCTCAGCCCGGCAGGCGCCCGGTAATAGTTGGGGCAGGACAGGTGGTGAATAAAGTCCTTAATAAAATCAAACTCCGGTGGATGATCGCCAGCTTTACCACCAATCGACATCGATAAATAGGTGCTGCCATGGTAAGAGTTTTTGCGCGATAAAATATGCTTTTTCTCAGGCTTGCCCCGGCAGTTCTGGTAGTACTGGATCAGCCGGTAGGCGCTGTCCACTGCGGTGGAGCCACCGCAGGTAAAAATGACATGATTCAGATCGCCCGGCGCCAGCTCGGACAGTTTGGCGGCCAATTGCGTGGCCGGAATATTGGTCATATCGACAAAGGGATTGGCAAATGCCATGGTGCGGCATTGTTCGGCAATGGCATCGGCCATTTCGCTGCGGCCGAGGCCAATGTTGGTGCACCAGAGGCCTCCCACAGCATCGAGATAACGTTTGCCATGGCTGTCGGTAATGTAGCAGCCTTCGGCGCTGGCAATGGGCAAAGCGCCTTGCTCGGCAAAGACATCAAACACAGTCCAGGGATGGGTGAAATGCTGTTTATCCAGCTCGACCAGTTGGTCGGTGCTCAGGCTGGTTTGGGAAAGGTGAGTCATGGCGGTGTCCTGTTTGCTGTCGCCCCAATGGGCTCTGACTCCGTTATAACCAAGCCAGCAGGGCAGCAGCATTCCCTGTGCAGGCAGTGAGGCGCACCCTGGGTACCCTCATGCGGGGGTTATTGCTTACTAAAAGCGATGCCTTGTTCAGTGAGCCTGTCCAGCAGCC
>JAFIFR010000179.1 GCA_020831935.1 Alkalimonas sp. | reverse complement strand
GAACCAGCAGATGTATAAAAATAGCGCAACCCAGCACAACATAGCAACACTGAAAGAACGAAATTTTCACATCGCAGGCCCTGCCGCCGGCGAGCAGGCCTGTGGCGATGTCGGCCCGGGCCGGATGTTGGAGCCCTTGGAGCTGGTTGCAGCTTTAGAGCAGCAGCAAGCGCCAGTGCTACCCGCCTTGCAGCGAAAAACACTGTTGATCACGGCAGGCCCCACCCGCGAGGCCATCGATCCGGTGCGCTTTTTAAGCAACCACAGCTCCGGCAAGATGGGCTTTGCGCTGGCTGAAGCCGCCGCCAAAGCCGGCGCCAAAGTGCAGTTGGTTACAGGGCCGGTCAATCTGCCAACCCCCGCCGGGGTCGAGCGCATTGATGTGCAATCGGCGCAGCAGATGCACTCGGCGGTGATGCAGCATGCCAGTGCGGCCGACATTTTTATCGGCTGCGCCGCCGTTGCCGATTACCGGGTAGCCGAGGTCGCCGGGCAGAAAATGAAAAAGACCAGCAGCAACGATGAGCTGACACTGAGGCTGGTGAAAAACCCGGATATCATTGCCGATGTGGCGGCCCTGACTTATCAGCGCCCTTTCACCGTTGGCTTTGCCGCAGAAACCGAAAATCTGGCCAATTATGCCAAGGACAAACTGCAGCGCAAAAAGCTGGATCTGATTTGCGCCAACGATGTGTCTTCAAAAGAGCAAGGGTTTCACAGCGAACACAATGCCATCACCGCCTACTGGCAAGAGGGCGAACTTGCACTGGAGCGCCAGCCTAAAACTGCGTTGGCGGCGGCTATTCTGCAGCTGATTGCTCAGCGTATTCAGCAACACCAGCCTTTACCTTAACGGAACTACACTAACACCATGAAAAAAGCCATTGATTTGAAAATTCTCGACCCGCGCATTGGCAGCGAGTTTCCACTACCAACCTATGCCACGCCTGGCTCTGCCGGCCTGGATCTGCGCGCCTTGCTCGATAGCGCCCTCACCCTGGAGCCAGGCCAGACCGAGTTGATCCCAACCGGCCTCGCCATCCATATTGGCGACCCTAATCTCTGCGCTACCATTTTGCCACGCTCTGGCCTTGGCCATAAGCACGGCATTGTGCTGGGTAATCTGGTGGGCTTGATTGACTCGGATTATCAGGGCCAGTTGATGGTGTCGGTATGGAACCGCGGCCACAGCAGCTTCACCATAGAGCCCGGTGAGCGCATGGCGCAACTGGTCTTTGTACCGGTAGTGCAGGCAGAGTTTAATCTGGTGGAAAGTTTTGACGAAAGCGCGCGTGGCGAAGGTGGTTTTGGCCACTCAGGGCGAAGCTAGTCAGGGCGAAAAGAGTACATAGAACGAACACGAAGGCCGGCTTTGGGCCTTCGTGTCAGCCCCAGAACCTGGTGTAGAGCGCACTGCCCCAGACCAGCGCAACCAAGACCAGGCTTAAAAACACCGCCGCCGAGCCCATATCCTTGGCCCGGCCCGATAGCTCGTGCCGCTCCAGGCTGACCCGATCGGTCAGGGTTTCAATCGCCGAGTTCAAAAGCTCAACAATCAGTACCAGACACCAGACGCCAATCAAGAGCACAAACTGCTGAAAGCTTTGCGCCAGCCAGGCGGCCAATGGCACCGATAGCATCGCCAGCACCGCTTCCTGCCGAAACGCCGCTTCATGCCGCCAGGTGGCGGCAAAGCCCTGCATCGAGCATTTGGCCGCTTTAAGCACCCGACCTACTCCCTGACCATTTGGTTTTTGCATGCGCTATTTCTCCAGAATTGCCGCCATTTCACTTTGAATACAAGTGCAGGGGTTACAGGTGTATGCGAACTGACAGGAGCTGCTTTCTTCACCGGCTTCAAGGATCACCTCCCTGTGCCCTTTCAGCCTCCGCGGCATCCATGCCGCTGTTACGAAAGCACTCCGGTCAGTCCGCCTCAAAGTTCTCGTGTTCTAAGCCACACCGTATTCAGTGCGATAGGCCTGCACCGCTGCCAGATGCTCTGCCATTTGTGGCTGATCGGCCAGGTAACTGATCAAGTCGGTCAGGTTAATGATGGAAATCACCTGGGTGCTAAAGTCGCGCTCCACTTCCTGGATCGCCGACAGCTCAGCCTTGCCACGCTCTTGCCGGTCGAGTGCAATCAGTACGCCAGTTAAGGACGCGCCAGCGGAGGCGATGATCTGCATCGACTCGCGAATGGCGGTGCCGGCGGTGATGACATCGTCTACCAGCATCACCCGGCCTTGCAAGGGTGCGCCAACCAGACTGCCGCCTTCGCCATGGGTTTTGGCTTCTTTGCGGTTAAAGCAGTACGGCAGATCGCGCTGGTAGTGATCGGCCAGCGCCACCGCTGTGGTGGTGGCAATCGGAATGCCTTTGTAGGCCGGGCCAAACAGCAGATCAAACTCAATGCCACTGTCCTGCAGTGCCGCGGCATAAAAACGGCCCAATTTGGCCAAATCGCCACCGGTATTAAACAAACCAGCATTGAAAAAGTACGGGCTGATGCGGCCGGATTTCAAGGTAAACTGGCCAAACTTCAGCACCTGACGCGACAGGGCAAATTCAATAAACTCACGCTGAAAGTCTTTCATCCCAAACTCCTTACGCCAACACCCGCTTTTGCTCATCCACGATATCGCGAATGGCATGGCGCGCCAGCTCCATCATCTCCTGCATTTCGTCAAAGCTAAAAGGCTCGGCTTCGGCGGTGCCCTGCACTTCAATCAGCTTGCCGGTTTCGGTCATCACCACATTCATATCGGTTTCGGCGTTGGAGTCTTCGTCGTAATCCAGATCGGCCACCGCGGTGCCTTTAAAGACGCCGACCGAGACCGCAGCCACCATGTACTTCAGTGGGTTGGTTTTGATGATGCCTTTGCCGCGCATAAAGTTCAGCGCATCCACCAGCGCCACGCAAGCACCGGAAATAGAAGCGGTGCGGGTGCCGCCATCGGCCTGGATCACATCGCAGTCGATGGTGATGGTATTTTCACCCAGCAGCTTTAAATCCACCGCCGTGCGCAAGGCCCGGCCAATCAGGCGCTGAATTTCCATGGTTCGGCCGCTTTGCTTGCCACGGGCCGCTTCCCGATCGTTGCGGGTATGGGTAGCGCGTGGCAGCATGCCGTACTCGGCGGTGACCCAGCCTTTGCCCTGGCCTTTCATAAAGCGTGGCACCCCTTCCACCACACTGGCGGTGCAAATTACTTTGGTGTTGCCAAACTCCACCAGCACCGAGCCTTCGGCATGGGCGGTAAACTGGCGGGTAAAGGTTAAAGGGCGGATCTGACTGGCGGTTCGGCCGCTGGGACGCATGGCATCTCTCCTGCTGGATGAGTAGGCATTAAAAAGTGGCCCTATTATACCCAATAGCGCCCAAGTTGCACCTAAGGCCGCAGCTTTGAAGCCAAATGAGCGGCAATTGTTCAGCTGCGCTGCATTCGGGTATACTGAGTTTTTTACCGTATTTGGGAAGCCGCCCGATGATCCACAGCATGACCGCTTTTGCCCGTCACGACATTCAGGCCGACTGGGGCAATGCCCAGTGGGAAATCCGCTCCGTTAATCAGCGCTACCTGGAAACCTTTTTCCGTTTGCCTGAGCAGTTTCGCAGCCTGGAAACCAAGTTGCGCGAAACCCTGCGCCAGCAGCTGCAGCGCGGCAAAATCGAAGTCAGCCTGCGCTACAGCATCAACGAAGCCGTCACCGAGCTGCAGATCAACCAGCAACTGGCCAGCCAGCTCATCAATCATGCCAATGCGCTGCAAAGTCAGGCCAACGGTGCCCAGCTCAATATTATGGACGTACTGCGCTGGCCGGGCGTGATGGATACCCCCCAAGCCGATCTGGATGCGGTGCAAAGCGACCTGCTCGAAGGTTTTCAACTAGCACTGAATGACTTTATCGCCAGTCGGGCGCGCGAAGGCAAAACCATGGCCGAGCTGATTGAAAGCCGCTTAAGCCAAATCAGCGAACACGTTGCCACCGTCCGCGCGCACCTTCCCGTTGCCATGCAATGGCAGCGCGATCGCATCACCAACCGGTTAAAAGACATTCAAAGCGAACTGGACCAAGGCCGGCTGGAGCAAGAGATGGCCTTTTTGGCACAAAAATCCGATGTGGCCGAAGAGCTGGACAGGCTGGAAGCCCACATCAAAGAGAGCCGCCACACACTAAAAAAAGGCGGTGCCTGCGGCCGGCGTTTAGATTTTATGATGCAAGAGTTCAACCGCGAGGCCAACACCCTGTCATCCAAGTCCATCAGCACCGAGATCACCAATGCTGCGGTAGAGCTTAAGGTGTTGATTGAGCAGATGCGGGAGCAGATCCAGAATATTGAATAATGTCTATCGACATCCATGAAGATACATTAATCATATAAATTCAGCAACTTACAAATCACCATAGTCCATACACATCCATCTTTACCCACCGAAATCCAAGTATAACTGGTGGGTAAATCGGTGGGTATGCTAGA
>JAFIFR010000307.1 GCA_020831935.1 Alkalimonas sp. | reverse complement strand
TATCAGCGCTGGCAAGACAGCCAGCAGCATGCACAGCAAGCCGAAGAGCAGTTAAACGAGCGCCAACAGCAGCAGCCCGAGCAGCAAGCCCGGCTTAAAGCCGCAATCACTGAGATGCAGCAACAGCAGGCAGCACTGCAAGCGACCAAAAGCCAGCACAAAGCATTGGAGCAGCTACTAAGCGAGCAGGTTGTCCCGCTGGATCTGAGCCTGAAGCAAAGGACAGCTCAGCAGCAACAGCAGCAGGCCGAGTACAGCAAGCAGCAGCAAAAGCTGCAGCAACTAGAGCAGCAACTCAGTGACAAAGCCCGGCAGTTGACAGAACTGACCACAACCTTGCAGCAACTGGATAACTACCTGCTTGAGCACCAGGCCGATGCCCAGCTTGGCCGCGAGCTGGGGCGCTTGCAACAGCTGCATCGAAGCTGCCTGCAACTGCAGCAACGACTGAGCGAAAAGCAGCAACAGCTGACGGACTGCCAGCAACAGCTGGCAAGCAGCAATGCCCAACAAGCGGAACTAAGCAACCACTGCCAGACGCTGGAAAAACAGCTGCAGCCCGCGCAGCAACAAGTAGCCAAGACACAGCAGTTGCTGCAGGATATCGGGCAAGGCCGTCCACTGGAGCAGGACGAAGCCGCACGGGATGCCATCAACCAGCAGTTGCCCCACTGGCATGCCTTGCAGCAAGTGCACAAGCATTACCAGCACAACGCCGCCCAGCAGCAGGAAAAACAGCTGAAGTTGCAGCAAGTGAGCCAAAACCTGCAAGCATTGCAGCAGCAACACCAAAACCTGACAACACAATACCGCCAGCAGCGCCAACTGAGCGAGGCTCTGAGCAAGCTGGTCACACAGGATGAGCAACTGGCGCAGTATCGCTCCGAGCTTGCACCCGGCAGCCCCTGCCCACTCTGTGGCAGCAAGCAACACCCGGCACTGGATGGGCATGAGTACAACCCGGCGGAGCACCTTCAGCAGCGCGATCAGGCCCTGGCTGAACTCAAAGCGCTGGAAGAGCAAGGCAAGCAACTGCGGGCTGAACTGGATAGCTGCCAGCGTCATCAGACTGAGCTTCAGACAGCCTGTCAGCAACTGGTTACTGAGCAACAGCAATTGCAGCAGGAGTGGCAACAGTGCCTGGCCAGGCAGACCGCTGTACCAGCGACCATGGCGATTGACGATGGCACAGCGCTCAGCTCTCTTTTGAGCAGCAAGCAGGCAGAGCTCGAGGAGCTTGGCGCCCGTATTCAGCAACTGCGCACACTGAACCAGCAATTACAGCAACAACAGCAGCACTGCCAGCAACTGGAGCACCAGCTGCAGCAAGCCAGACAGCAGCACCAGGCGTGCCATCAGCAGCAAACTGAGCAGCAAAAGCGGCTGACTAGCGAGCAAGCCGAGCTCAGTAAGCTGGAGCACGAGCTAAGCGCCGAGTGGCAACACATTAGCCAACTTCTGCAAGCACAACAGCAAAGCATGCCCGCGCCGGCCGATTTTGCCGACTTCCTTGTTAAAAAACAGCAGGATGCTGAGCTGTGGCAACACAAGCAACAACAGCTGCACGAGTTAAAACCGCAACAAGAGCGCCAGCAAGGCGAGCACCAGTATTTGCAGCAACAACAGCAGGAGCTGACAGAGTTGCTGCAAAGCCGCAGTGCTTTACTGAAAACCAGTGAGACAGAGCTCAACCACTTAAAACAGCAACGGCAGCAGCTGTTTGCCGATAAAGATCCCGCTGTCGAACGCCAGCAAAGCATGCAGCGGTTGGAGCAAGCTGAGCAACTGCTGCAACAAGCCGAGCAGCAACGTCAGCAGCAGCAACAGGTCTGGGATCAGCTCAGCGCCAGCATCCAAAGCCTGCAACAGAGCCAACAGCAATGGCAAGATCGCAGCCAGCAGCAGCGACAGGCATTTGAGCAGGCCTTGCAGGCTTCAATTTTTGCCGACGAGCAAAGCTTCCTGCGCGCCCTGCTCACCCCTGAAGATAAGCAGCAACTGCAGCAACTGCGTGAGCAATTGCTGCAGCAACAACAACAGGCAGAATTTGCCAGGCAGCAGGCAGAGCGTCAGTGGCAGCAATTGCAGGATGATGCCCATGCCAGCCAGTATGCCCAAACCGATGCCAGCGACACCGAGCAGCAGCTCGATAGCCTGCACCAGCAGCTGGATGCCCTAAACCAGCAGCTTGGCAGCGTCAGCGGCCAGTTGCAGCAGGATGAACGCCTGCGCAGCGAGCAGCAGCAATTGCTATCCGACATCAGCACCAAGCGCGATGAGCTGGACGATCTGAGCTATTTGCATGGGCTGATAGGCTCACGCGATGGCGCCAAATTCCGCAAATTTGCCCAGGGGTTAACGCTGGATCATTTGATTTATCTGGCCAATCAACAGCTGCAGCGGTTGCATGGCCGTTATCAGTTGCAGCGCAAAGCCGGCGAGGGGCTGGAGCTGAGCGTACTGGATACCTGGCAAGGCGATGCGGTGCGCGATACCCGCACCTTATCCGGCGGCGAAAGCTTTCTGGTCAGTCTAGCACTGGCGCTGGCGCTGTCCGATTTGGTCAGTCATAAAACCAGCATCGACTCGCTATTTTTGGATGAAGGTTTTGGCACCTTGGACAGCGAAACGCTGGATATTGCACTGGATACGCTGGATAACCTCAATGCCAGCGGCAAGATGATTGGGGTGATTAGCCATATTGAAGCGATGAAAGAGCGCATCCCCACCCAGCTGGTAGTGACGCGTAAAAGTGGCTTGGGTGAAAGCCGGCTGGCCAGCCGCTATGCAGTGGCAGCAGCTGATTAGAGCGTAACGTCTTAGACTCCAGGTGCCTTAGGGTCCACCGGCACTGGTGCAGCCTCCGGTTCCAGAACAGCCTTCGGGCTATCGGCTTGCATTTGCGCAGCCAGCAAGCGCTCGCCTGCCAAACGGGCACCAAAACGACGCAGATGCTCAAAGCCAAACAGGCAAATCGCCACCGCCAGCAAAGCCACGGCCATGCCACCAAAACCCAACACGCTTTGCTCGGAATACAGGGTCCAGACAAACTGGCCGACACAAAGGGTGGATACCACCAGCAAGGTCGGCTTGCGGCCAATTTTCGCCACAATATAGACACCGAGCGGTGCCCCCAAGGCCACCACAGGAGCAGCAGCCAGCCAGTTTTCAAACACCCCAGGCGCAAGGCCTGGGCCAAGCGTGACTTTAAACAGCACGCCAAGCACCGAGGCAAAGGCCATAATCACCACCGAAGTCGGAATGGCGATTTTTAAATCCGCCCGGCTAATCAGCACCAAAGCAGTATAAAGCACCATATCAATGCCAACACCGGTCACTGAGACCACCAAAGAGCCCGCCAGTACCCCGAAATTCAGCCCGAGCCGAAAGTCCCAGCGCTCGTCAAATTCGGTCATGCCGCTATGGCCGGCAATCTCCTGCAAGCGCCACAGGTGCAGCAGGCCAAAACTGGCCCAGACGATGGCAAACAACAATTTAATCCAAAGCTCTGGCACCAAAGGGGCAAGCAGAAAGATGCCCAACGGCAGACCAAACAAACAGCCCAGCATGGCACCTTTCAGCATGGCCCAGGCGATGGGCTGGCGCCTTGCCAGAATAAAAATACTGGCACTCACCATGCCGATGGATTGAATGGCAAAACTAAAATCACGCCCTAAACTCGCCGGTAGCTCAAACAACAGCACCAATACCGGGAAACCGACCGTACCGCCCCCCATCGGCGTAGAGCCAGCGGCATAACTGCCAATGGCCATCGCCACCGCCATGGGCCAGTGCTCTGCGGCCACCGACCAAAGACCGCGCCCCAGCACCAAATAGAGCCAGGCACTGAAAAAAATTACCAGCCAAAATAGCCAGAGCCATAATCTTGGTTTGGCAGGGGAATGGGTTGTCATAAAGTATCTGGCTTGGCCATTTCGAAAGAGGACCATCATAGACCAGCTGAGTAGGTCTGACAATCAAGCTGGACAGGCTGCAGCGGCTGGCATAGGCTAAAGCATTCAATGGTATTAGGTTATTCAACTATGCCGGATTACATCATCGCCGTGGATCAGGGCACGACCTCCAGCCGGGCTATTTTGTATAATCGCCAGCTGTGCCCACAGGCCAGTTGCAGCGAAGAGCTGCCGCTGAGCTACCCACATACGGGCTGGGTGGAGCAGGATCCAGAGGCCATTTGGCAAAGCGTGCTTCATTGCATTCAGCAACTGCTGCAACAAAACAGCATTCTGCCCGAGCAGGTTGCAGGCCTGGCACTGACCAATCAACGGGAAACCACCTTGCTGTGGGATAAAGCAACTGGCAAAACACTGTACCCGGCGATTGTCTGGCAAGACCGACGCACTGCCGATCTGTGCAAGGCACTAAAACGACAGCATGAAGCCAGCATTCGTGCCAAAACCGGCTTGCTGGCCGATCCCTACTTCTCTGCCAGCAAACTGCAGTGGCTGCTAGAGCAAATCCCCGGGGCGAGGCAGCGCGCTGAGGCCAGTGAACTCTGCTTTGGCACC
>JAFIFR010000178.1 GCA_020831935.1 Alkalimonas sp. | reverse complement strand
GTGGAGTCTACCCCACGCCAACCGGCTAACGGCTCTTTGCGGATCACGGCGGTACCCCGCACATCCTGAATGCTGCTCACCGGCTCTCCGGCGGCAATCCGGCTGGCCACTTCAATCAATGGGCGCTCAGCATTGCCGTAGATCAGCAAGTCGGCCTTGGCATCGAACAACACCGAGCGACGTACTTTTTCCGACCAGTAATCGTAATGGGCAATACGGCGCAAGCTAGCCTCAATACCGCCAATGATCACCGGCACTTCTTTGTAGGCTTCTTTGCAGCGCTGCGAGTACACCAGCACCGCCCTATCCGGCCTTTTGCCGCCCACATCGCCTGGGGTATAAGCATCGTCATGCCGCAACTTTTTATCGGCGGTGTAGCGGTTGATCATCGAGTCCATGTTGCCGGCAGATACGCCGAAAAACAGATTGGGTTTACCAAGGCGCATAAAGTCGTTTTTGCTGTGCCAGTCGGGCTGGGCAATGATCCCCACCCGAAAGCCCTGCTGCTCCAGCATCCGACCGACCACCGCCATGCCAAAGCTGGGATGATCGACATAGGCATCGCCCACCACCAGAATAATATCGCAGCTGTCCCAGCCCAGTTGCTCCATCTCTTGGCGCGACATCGGCAAAAAAGGCGCGGTACCATAACACTCCGCCCAATACTTCGGGTAGGAAAACAGATCACGCTCTGGCGCCATTCTGGCAACGGGAGCGCGGGTACGAAGTAAGTTTGCGGGCTGCGACATGAAAACGGCCTGATAAAAAACAAAGACAGATTATACCGCTTTCCCCCGGTAAATTACAGCCTGCAGCATCCTGCTTCAGTGCTTCGGCTTGAAAATTTCTGCTCAAAAAGTATACTGAAGGTATTCTTTCGGCAAACAGCCACTGGAGGTTTCCTATGGCCACAGTAGAAAGTACCAATCCGGCCGCCTTCGAGGCCAGCCAACTGCTGTCCAATGCCCGGCAGCCCCGCCCCGAGACGACTGAGCAGCCGGAAACACAAACCACACCGGGTAACAATCAGCCGGCGGCTACCACACAGGATGTCTCCTCGGTGGACATCAGCCCACAGGCCCGGGCGGCTTTTGAGCAAGACAATGCCGACTTTCAACAAGCGCTGCAGGACTTTCGCGAGCAAAACAGTCAACAGCAAGCCCAGTTGGTGGCCAACTTATTTGACGATGCATCCGGCCAGGGCAATCAATCCTTAACCGATGCGTTAGCCCGCTTAAACAGCCTGGCCGAGCGTTTGAATGATAACCGCCAGGCGCAACTGAGTGAGCCCGTTGAACGTGCTGATGCCGCAGAGCCTGAAGCAGCTTCGGCTCCCGAAAGTGAAGCGCCAGTAGCAACGGCAGCCTCAGCCCAGCAAGAAGCGCTAGCGGCTGAGCCCGAGCCTGAAACTGTCGATGTGAGTCAGCGTAACCCGCAGGATGAAACGGGGCTGAATTAAGGGCCGCTAATCGTAGCTTTTCTGTATCTTCTCCAGCTGCTGGATAAACTCATCCAGCAGTTTTTCACTGTCGGCATTGCTGTGCCAGGTGTTGTGAAAACCCAGAGTCAGCTGCACCCGGCTGTTATCAAAAAACAAATCATAACCATCAAAGCCTGCGCACACCTGAACCCCGTCAAGCAAGAAACCCTCGCCCCACTCCGTGGTGGTTGCTTGGCCATGCTTTTCAATTTTGGCATAAACATCCATTAAAAATTTGCTGGTCAGTTTGTGCTCCATAGCATCCTCTTTGATTGTTTGTGACACCGCTTCATAAATACGTCTTACCAGTGTAGTCGGATTTGAACCCTGGTGCTGTTCTGGGTATAGTGCCAGCGGACCCACAACTCAATGGACTCTCCATCGATGAAAAAAATAACGAAAACTTTTGCACTTTCCGCCGCGGCTTTGGCCGTGTCTTTTGCCAGCTCGGCCAACATCGTCGCCCCGGCCCCTCTGGTTTCCATCCCAACCCACGATGCATTTTTTGATCATTTGCGTGAGCATTGTGGCAAAGCCTACGAAGGCAAGGTGACGGTTAATAACCCACCGGCCTCTGGCTTTGAAGGTCGGCTGGTGATGCACGTCCGGGTGTGTGAAGATCATCAGATTCAAATCCCCTTCCATGTCGGGGACAACCATTCGCGCACCTGGATCCTGACCAAAACAGGCTCAGGTATTAGCCTGAAACACGATCACCGCTTAGAAGATGGCAGCAATGATCCCATGACCATGTACGGCGGCCACACCGTCGATGCCGGCTTTGATCGGGTGCAGTCCTTCCCGGTTGACCAATACTCCATCGAAGAGTTTGTCAAAGATGGCATTCCGGCGTCCAACACCAACATCTGGCAAATGTACATTTATCCGGAGCAATTTACCTACCGCCTAATCCGCGAAGGCCGTGAATTCCGGGTTGACTTTGATCTGACCAAACCGGTCGACTTGCCGCCAACCCCTTGGGGCTATCAGTAAGTTTATCCACTGCAGCCAGCAACTCGACCTGAGTTGTTGGCACCTCTTTTCGCTTCAGGTTAGTATAGCTTGGCAATATACACCCATTATAATTACAACGAACTTCACTGGAGTCCATTTATGAAACCTATGCATTGGTTTTCAGGAACCCTGGCAGCAAGCTGCCTTGCACTGACCGGTTGCAGCCAGCCGGAGCAGCACACTGCAGTTGAAACCGAAGCCGACAGCAGTCTGGCTTGGTATCAACGCGATACTGAGATGAATCCACGTTTGGCTGAGTACATCAAAACCTTGTCTTCGGACGAGTTTCAAGGCCGGGCACCGGCAACGGCCGGTGAAACCAAAACCGTTGCCTACCTGGAAGATCATTTTCGCCGTATTGGCTTAAAGCCAATCGATGGTGACAGCTACAAACAACCGGTGTCCCTGGTGCAGATCGATCCGGTTCAAGTATCGGGCATGGCCCTAAACGGCGCATTGGAAACCACCCTGAGGTACCGTGACGACGTCATGGCCTGGACCACCCGGGTAGTCGATGGCGTCGAGCTCAAAGACAGCGAGATGGTTTTTGTCGGCTATGGCATAGTGGCACCGGAATACGACTGGAACGACTACGAAGGCCTGGATGTGACCGGCAAAACCGTGGTGATGTTGGTCAATGATCCTGGCTACGCCACCCAGAACCCAGAGCTGTTTAACGGCAATGCCATGACCTACTATGGCCGCTGGACCTACAAGTTTGAAGAAGCCGCGCGCCAAGGTGCAGCCGCTGCCCTGATTATCCACGAAACCGAGCCGGCCAGCTATGGCTGGGGCGTGGTGGCACATGGTTCCCCGATCAAGTTTGACTTAATCAGTGACAACAAAAACATGGACCGCTCTAAGATTGAAGGCTGGATCACGGCCGAAACCGCCGGTCGCTTGTTTGCAGCCAACGACACCGACATTGAAACCTTGCGGGCTAAAGCCTTGTCAGGTGCCTTCAAACCGGTTCCGCTAAACACCACCGCCTCTGTTTCGGTGAAAAATAACCTGCGTGAGCTGGTGTCCAGCAACGTCATTGGCTACATCGAAGGCAGCAAATACCCGGACGAAACCATCATCTACATGGCGCACTGGGATCACCTGGGAATGGATTTCTCCAACCCCAGCAACCCGGTGTTTAATGGCGCTCAGGACAATGCCAGCGGCACCGGTGCTGTGATGGCCCTGGCCGAATACTTTGTGCAACAACCGCAGCCAGAGCGCAGCATTGCCTTTATTCTGGTCACCGCCGAAGAGCGTGGTTTGCTGGGCTCGGCCTGGTACGCCGAACATCCGGTGTTTCCGCTGGAGAAAACCGTGGCTGCCATCAATATGGATGTGATGAATGTCTATGGACCGATGGAAGACATGGTGATCGTAGGGCTGGGTAATACCGATGTGGAAGAAATTCTGGTCAAGTACACCGAGCAACAAGGCCGCTATGCCGTGCCAGAACCCAATCCGGAAGCCGGTATTGCCTACCGCTCCGATCACTTCAGTCTGTCCAAGAAAGGTGTGCCAATTCTGTACGCCAGTGGTGGCAATGATCACTACAAGCACGGCGCGGAATGGGGGGCAGCCCAGCGCGCGGAATACAACCGTTGTTGTTACCACAAGGTACAGGACGAGTGGAGCGATGACTTTGACCTGCGCGGCGCCCAGCAGGACATGTTCCTCTACTTTCGCGTTGGCAACGAGCTGGCAAACAGCCGGCAGTGGCCAAACTGGTACCAAGGCAACGAGTTCCGAGCCATCCGTGATGCCAGTGCCGATGCTCGTCAGTAAACCATCGGCTAGCTAACCAGGGCAGCTTCGGCTGCCCTTTTTTATCCCCACCACTGCCCTTTTTATCTGCTGCCAATAGCAAACAGGCATAAAAAAAGCACCCGAAGGTGCTTTTTTTATGAAGATAGCAACTTAGGCTGCCAGACCTTCTTTCGCTTTGTTGACCAGAGCGGTGAAAGCCGCCTTGTCGTACACAGCGATGTCCGCCAGGATCTTACGGTCGATTTCCACTGAGGCTTTTTTCAGGCCTGCAATGA
>JAFIFR010000177.1 GCA_020831935.1 Alkalimonas sp. | reverse complement strand
GAGTCGGCCATTTGCGGCACCCACTTGGGTGAGACAAAAGCACCGGTTTCAATGGTGTTGAGCCCGGTACGGCTTAGCTGATTGACCAGCCTAATTTTGGCATCAAGCGAGACGGCGACTTCATTTTGCAAACCGTCACGGGGCCCGACTTCAACCAGGCGAACTTTGGTTGGCAGCATCAGGCGTCCTCCGTATCCAGTTCTACCAGCTCAGCGCCGTCTTGCACCAATTCTCCGGCTTGATAGAACACGGCCTTGACGGTGGCATCGGTTGGTGCCTTGATGCTGTATTCCATTTTCATGGCTTCCATCACCACCAGGGTTTGACCGGCTTTGACCTGCTGGCCGGCTTCAACCAACACAGCGACGATGGTGCCGTTCATCGGTGCCGTCAGGCTGCCACTGTCGTCACTGAGCTCGGTTTCGGTCAACAACTCGGTCTGATAGCTGAAATCGTAGCGATGGTGGCGGATAAAGACACTGATGGTGTCCTGGTACTGGCTGATCCGCACCCGGGTTTTGTGCTCACCCAGGGTGGCGATCAGCTCATCGCCTTGCAAGCGGGCCTGACAGCGCAGTTGCTGACCATCCAATTGCACCAGCACGGCATCCTGCAATTGTTGCAGTTGCAATTGATGGCTCTGCTCCTGATGCTGCAGGTTCAGCAGTTGCATCGGTTGTTCATTCAAACGCCAGCCATGGCTAAACTGCCAGGGGCTGAATGCGTCGGTACAGGCCTGCGGCTGCTTTTGCGTTTCCAGAATGTACAAAGCTGCCAGCACCAGCGCTTGGTTGTTTTCTTTAGTGGCTGGTGCGAACAGCGTATCCTGATGGTGTTCAATAAAGTTGGTATCGAGCTCAGCAGCAACAAAAGCCGGATGCTCGACCAGACTGGTCAGAAAGCTCAAATTGGTGGTGACCCCGGCGATGCGATAATCATCCAATGCCCGCAGCATACGGCTGATGGCACGATCACGGTCTTCATCCCAGACAATCAGTTTGGCGATCATCGGATCGTAGTAGGGGCTGATTTCATCGTTCTCGACCACGCCGCTGTCTACCCGGACATAACGGCTGACTTGTGGTTGACGCAGATAGGTCAGTTTGCCGGTAGCGGGCAGAAAGTCGTTGTCCGGATCTTCGGCATAAACCCGCACCTCAATGGCATGACCATGCAGGCTGACTTCGTGCTGAGCCAATGGCAGTGGCTGGCCGCTGGCGACCAGCAACTGCCATTTCACCAGATCCTGACCGGTGATCATCTCGGTGACCGGGTGCTCGACCTGCAAACGGGTATTCATTTCCATAAAATAGAAAGAGCCGTCTTCGTCGAACAGAAACTCAACGGTGCCGGCACCACGGTAATCAATGGCCTGGGCTGCTTTGACCGCAGCTTCCCCCATGGACTGACGCTGCGCTTCGGTAAAACCTGGCGCAGGGGCTTCTTCAATCACTTTTTGATGGCGGCGCTGAATGGAGCAATCGCGCTCGGCCAGATAAACGGCATGGCCATGGTTGTCGGCAAACACCTGGATCTCGACATGGCGCGGTTTGGTCAGGTAGCGCTCCATCAGCATCTTGTCGTTGCCAAAACCTGCCATGGCTTCGCGTTTGGCCCCGGCCAGTGCATCGGCAAATTCACTTTGCTGCCACACCACTCGCATGCCTTTGCCACCGCCACCGTAAGCGGCTTTGAGCAGCAAGGGGTAGCCAATTTTTTCCGCTTCTTTGGCCAGGAAATCCGGCGCCTGCTCATCGCCATGATAGCCCGGCACCAGCGGAACTCCGGCTTTGGCCATAATGTCTTTGGCAGCGCTTTTCGAGCCCATGGCTTCAATGGCACCGACCGGCGGGCCGATAAAGACCACACCAGCCGCTTCACAGGCTTTGGCAAAACCGGCATTTTCCGATAAAAAACCATAGCCCGGATGAATGGCTTCAGCACCGCTGGCCTTGGCAATCTGCAAAATTTTATCGGCTTTTAAGTAGGAGTCTTTACTCGGGGCCGGGCCCAATAAGAAGGCTTCGTCCGCCATATTGACATGACGGGCATTGGCATCGGCTTCTGAATAGACCGCCACACAGCGGATCCCCAGCTTGTGCGCGGTTTCGATAATACGGCAGGCGATTTCGCCACGATTGGCAATCAGGATTTTACGAAACATGGATTAATCCTTCGGCAGCCAGGCTGGGCTGCGTTTGGTTAAAAATGCGGTCAGACCTTCCTGGCCTTCGGCCGAAACCCGGATACGGGCAATGGCTTCACTGGTATGGGTGATCAGGGCAGTATTGATGGGTTGCTGGTCGACATCGGCAATCAGCTGCTTAGCCGCGGCGACGGCAGCAGGGCTGTTTTGCAGCAATTGCTGGCACAGCTGTTCGGCCGCTTCAGCTAAACCGCCTTCGCCGACGACCTGATGCAGCAGGCCAAGGCGTAGCGCTTCCTCGGCAAAGAAACGCTCGGCCGTTAAAAAATAGCGCCGGCTGGCGCGCTCGCCAATCGCCCGCATCACATAAGGGCTAATCACGGCCGGGATCAGGCCAATCTTCACTTCACTTAAGCAAAAGCTGGCTTTGGGCTCGGCCAAAGCGATGTCGCAGCAGGCCACCAGCCCCAGCGCACCGCCAAAGGCTGCGCCTTGTACCAGCGCGATGGTTGGCTTTGGAAAGCGATCCAGGCTGCGCATCAGTTCGGCCAGGCGGCCGGCGTCGTCCAGATTTTGCTGGTAGTCTTTGGCGGCCATGGAGCGCATCCAGTTCAAATCGGCGCCGGCAGAAAAGTTTTTGCCATTGGCTTTAAGCAGCAGCAGCCGCACAGCGGGGTTCTCTGCCAGCTGCTGCAGTGCTGCGATGATTTGTTCGATCATCACATCGTCAAAGGCGTTGTGCACCTCTGGCCGGTTTAGCGTCAGACTGGCGATGCCCTGAGGGGAAACAGACAGCTCGATATAAGATTCAGCCATTACAGTGTATCTCCAGCATTACATCCGGAACACGCCAAAGCGGGTGTCGGCAATAGGGGCGTTTAAGGCAGCAGCCAGGGCCAGGCCAACCGTCATGCGGGTTTGCGCCGGATCAATCACACCGTCATCCCATAAGCGGGCGCTGGCGTAGTAGGGGTGACCTTGTTGCTCGTACTGTGCCACGATGGGCTTTTTCAGTGCTTGCTCGGCCTCAGCCGATAAGGTTTCGCCTTTACGGGCCAGACCATCTTTGGTCACCTGTGCCATCACGCCTGCGGCCTGCTCGCCGCCCATCACCGAAATACGGGCATTGGGCCACATCCACATCATGGTGGGATCATAAGCCCGGCCACACATGCCATAGTTGCCGGCGCCATAGCTGCCGCCAATCAGCACCGTGAATTTGGGCACTTCGACGCAGGACACTGCCATCACCATTTTAGCGCCGTGTTTGGCAATGCCTTCAGCTTCGTATTTTTTACCGACCATAAAGCCGGTGATGTTTTGTAAAAACAGCAAGGGGATTTTGCGCTGGCCGCACAGTTCGATAAAGTGCGCGCCTTTTTGTGCCGATTCAGAGAATAAAATCCCGTTGTTGGCGACAATGCCGACCGGATAGCCGAAGATGCGCGCAAAACCGCACACCAGGGTGCTGCCGTAATACTGCTTAAACTCATCGAAATCGGAGCCATCAACTAAGCGGGCGATGACTTCTTTGACATCAAACGGTTTTTTCAGGTCGGTGCCGACGATGCCGTAAATTTCTTTGGCATCATAGAGCGGTTCTTCCGGTTCGCGCACATCCAGCTGCTGTGGCTTGCTGCGGTTTAAGCGCGATACCGCATTGCGCGCCAGTTGCAATGCATGCTCATCATTGACCGCATAGTGATCGGCCACGCCGGAAATTTTGCAGTGCACATCGGCACCCCCCAGCTCCTCAGCGCTGACTTCCTCACCGGTAGCGGCTTTGACCAGCGGTGGGCCGGCCAAAAAGATGGTGCCTTGTTCTTTGACGATGATGCTTTCATCGGCCATGGCCGGTACATAAGCGCCACCCGCAGTGCAAAGCCCCATCACCACGGCAATTTGCGGAATGCCTTTGGCTGACATTCGCGCCTGATTGAAGAAAATACGCCCAAAGTGCAGTTTGTCCGGAAACACTTCGTCCTGACGGGGCAGGTTGGCACCGCCCGAGTCCACCAGGTAGATGCAGGGCAGGTTGCAGCGCTCGGCGATTTCCTGTGCCCGCAGGTGTTTCTTTACCGTCAGCGGGTAGTAGGTACCGCCTTTCACAGTCGCATCGTTGGCGACAATCATGCACTCAACGCCACTAACCCGGCCAATACCGGCGACCACACCGGCACAGGGTACATAGTCGTCGTAACAGTCCCAGCCTGCAAACTGGCCGACCTCCAGAAAAGGCGAGCCCGGGTCCAGCAGTTTTTGGATCCGGTCGCGGACAAACAGCTTGCCACGCGCCGTATGACGGGCGATCAGCGCTTCACCGCCGCCCAGCTTGATTTGCTGGACCTTGCTGTTTACATCCTCGACCAGCTGCTGCATCGCCGCCTGGTTGCGCACGAA
>JAFIFR010000176.1 GCA_020831935.1 Alkalimonas sp. | reverse complement strand
TTACTTCCTTAGGCGATACCTTAAAAATGAAGCGACTGGCGGTAAAAACCGTTGGCCTGTTTTTAATAACTGCCATGATTGCCAGCCTGATTGGCTTAACGGTGGGCAGTTTGATGGACTTTAGTACCATCACCGAGCTAACCACCACCGAAGTGCGCGAGCGCGATATACCGCCAGTGGCGACCGTGCTGACCAACCTGATCCCAACCAACCCGGTGGCGGCGCTGGCCAGTGGCAATGTGCTGCAGATTATTGTGTTTGCGGTATTGGTGGGCATTGCCATCAATGTGGTGGGTGAAAAAGCCGAACCAATGAAAAAGGTGATGGAAGCCGGTGCTGAGATTATGTATCAGATCACCCGCATGGTGCTGCAACTAACCCCAATTGGTGTGCTGGGGTTGATGGCCTGGGTGGTGGGTAGCTTTGGCCTGGAAACCTTGTTGCCACTGGGCAAGTTTATTCTGGCCATTTACCTTGCCTGCTTTATCCATATCCTCTTTACCTACGGTGGCATGGTGCGCTTGTTTGGTGGCATGTCGCCGCTGGCGTTTTTCAAAGCCATCTTGCCCGCCCAACTGGTGGCCTTTAGCAGCGCCAGCAGCTTTGGCACCCTGCCGGTCACCCACAAAGTGGTGACCGAGGATCTAAAAGTCTCGAAAAATTATGCCAGCTTTGTGCTGCCGCTTGGCGCCACCATCAATATGGATGGCTGTGGCGGCATTTACCCGGCCATTGCCGCCATCTTTATTGCGCACTTGTATGGCATTCCGCTGGATGCGACCAGCTACCTGCTGATTGCCATCACCGCGACCCTGGCCTCGCTGGGAACCGCTGGCGTGCCTGGCAGTGCCATGGTGATGCTGACGGTGACCTTAAGTGTGGTGGGCTTACCGCTGGAAGGCATTGCCTTTATTGCCGCGGTGGACCGCATTATTGATATGATGCGCACCGCCACCAACGTGACCGGTGATACCATGGTGGCCCGGGTGGTCGCGCACTCTGAAGGTTTGATTGAGCAAGAAAATGAAGTGCCCGCTGCCAATGCAGCGAGCCAGAGTTAACAACGCACCTCCCGCTTAAGCCGGTAGCTGGATACCGGCTTCGCGCATCCGCGCCAGCTTATAGCGCAAGGTACGATCACTGATCCCCAGTCGTTCAGCCACATCTTTGCGCTTGTTATCACAAGCCCGCATCGTCGCCAGGATCAGGCGATGCTCCTGCTCGTGAATTTCCTGCTTAAACTGACTAACATCGGCATCCGCTTCAGCAACCCCGATAGCAGGTGTTGCTAACTCTTCAATGTAAATATCCTCGGCCGTGATCACGCTATCGCTGTGAATAATCAAGGCCCGTTGCATCACATTATCCAGCTCGCGCACATTGCCCGGCCAGCTGTGTTGCAGCAGCTTTTGAATGGCGCTGCCCTCCAGTTGCGGTATGGCGATGCCATCACGCAGGCAGTGCCGCTCCATCAGATGTTCGGCCAGTGGCAAAATATCTTCCGGCCGCTCACTAAGCGCTGGCCAGTTCAATGGAAACACATTCAGCCGGTAGTACAAATCTTCCCGGAAACGCCCTTGCTGCACTGCTTCTTTTAAATCACGGTTGCTGGTAGCCAGCACCCGCACATCCAGCTTGATGGTTTTACGGCTGCCAAGACGCTCGACTTCGCGCTCCTGCAATACCCGCAATAACTTGGCTTGCAGGTTTAAATCCATCTCGGTGATTTCATCCAGCAAAATGGTGCCTTGCTGCGCTTGCTCGAACTTGCCTGGGCAAGCTTGCACCGCGCCGGTAAAAGCGCCTTTCTCGTAGCCAAACAAGGTGGACTCCAGCATGTTTTCCGGAATGGCCGCGCAGTTAATGGCAATAAAAGGACCTTCGGCCCGCGCTGATTGTTGATGAATGTACTGTGCCAGTACTTCCTTACCGGAGCCACTGGGGCCGGTTACCATCACGCTGGCATCGGATTTAGCCACTTTGGCAGCCAGGCGCACCAACTGCTGGCTTTGCTCCGCAGCCACGATGGGTTCGATGCCTGCCAATTGCTCTGCCGGCACATAACGTCCGACCATATTGACCAGTACTTCCGGTGAGAAAGGCTTGGATAAATAATCCACCGCCCCCTGACGCATCGCCTGCACCGCATCGTTGACATTGGCGTAGGCCGTCATGATCAGCATCGGGATCTGAGGATAGTGCTGCCGCACAGTGGCCAGCAACTCCAGGCCAGTCAGACCTGCCATCTGCACATCGCTGACGATAAGTTTGATGCTGTGTTGTTTCAGTTGCAGCAACGCATGCTCCGCACTGTCGCAAGCTACCACCTGGTAGTTGGCCAGTGTCAGCGTATCGACCAGCGCTTCTCGCAAACCTGCGTCATCTTCGACGACCATAATTTTAGTGGGCATCATGCGCATTCTCCTGAGCAGTGGATTCATTGGCATTCAGTGGCAGCTGCAGACGGAAACAAGCACCGCCTTCAGGCCTGTCGATGCAGTGGACCTGACCTTTGTGGGCATTGACCACGGCTTGCACCACCGCCAGGCCCAGGCCAGTGCCCTGACTGCGGGTGGTAAAGAAAGGCTCAAAAATTTGCTGCTGCAGATGTTCGGGAATACCGGGACCGTTGTCGGCGACATCCAGCAGCAACCAGTTGCCTTCCCGCCAGCAGCGGATACTAAGCTGTGCCCCCTGCTGAATCATGTCCAGACTGTTGTTCAGTAAGTTTTGAATGGCCCCAGCCAGGCTGTTTTGATTGGCCCACAGCTGTAGGCTGGTATCGTGCAACTCAATGTGCAGCTCGGCCTGATGGGCTGTCAGCTGCGCTTCGATCCCCGCCTGCACTTCATTAAGCAATGCCTCAACCTCAATGCAGCTGACGCTGGCTTCGTTGCCTGAGCGGGCAAACAACAGCATGTCATTCACCTGCTGCTCCAGATCCTGCAAACGCGCCACCAGTTTTTGTTGAAAGACGCCTTTGGCATCCTGATTCAGGCGTTGATTGGTCAGGTTCTCAGCATACAGCATGGCTGAAGATAAAGGAGTGCGGATTTGATGCGCCAGCGTGGCCATCATTTTTCCTAAAGTGGATAACCGCTGCATATGCGCCAGCCGGCTTTGCAGTTGCCGGGTTTCGGTCAAGTCGGTCAACACAATCAGCTGACCTGGTTCCGGGCTCAACGCGCTGATCGCCAGCTTCACCCGACGGCCATTGTACAAGGAGACTTCCATACCATCGTCACTGCGCGGCCGAAACGAGCGGGTAATCACATCCAACCAGCGTTGCCCCTTCAGCGGCTCGCCCAGCATCTCCAGCGCCATCGGATTGGCATCGGCGACAAAACCACGCTCATCCAACACCACCACGCCCACAGGCAACATGGTCACCAGATGTTGCATGCGATCCGGGGTTTGGGCAGCCGGTTTCTGGTAACGACTTAGATCGGTCACCACCGCACTGGCGGTTTGAAAATCGGGCTCGGTTCTGGCGAAATGCATCGGACACCTCTGCAGGTCTGTTCAGGTTCTCTGTACAGTCCAATGCAGGGAGCATGCCAAAAATAAGACATTATTAAACAGAAGGTTACAATTAATTTGGTAACAAAAGAGGCGTCAAAACTCTGTCGCAGCGGCCCGCTAGGACGTCCGCTACAAACACAGCTAGTCGTCTTTGGCCAGATTGTACTTGCGCATTTTTTCTACCAGAGTGGTACGCCGCAGCCCAAGCATGTCGGCCGCCCGGGCCACCACAAAGTCATGCCGCTCCAGCGCCTGTGTTATAAAGAGCACTTCCAGCTCGGCCAGGTGCTCTTTTAAATCCAAGCCGTCTTCAGGCAGCTGTGAGTCCAGCAGGCTTGCCCCCGACTCGGCAGCATCCTCGAACACACTCTCATCATCGCTGGCTTGAAACAACTCGTTCAGCAAGTCACGCTCTTGCAACGACTCCGGATAATCCGGCACATAACTCTCAACGTCGAGGTGTTGATAGCGGCCGGGCAACTCCGCCACGTCCACCACCTGATTCGGATACATAATGGCCATCCGCTCTACCAAGTTGGCCAGTTCACGCACATTGCCAGGCCAGCTGTGCAGTTTCAGGCTTTCCAACGCCCGCTCGGTAAACTTGACCCGGGCATGCCCCGCCTGATGCTGACGCTGAATCAGCTCCTGGCACAGCAGGGGTAAATCCTCTGTCCGCTCAGACAAAGCCGGTGTCTCGATTGGAAACACATTCAGGCGGTAAAATAAATCTTCCCGGAAGCGACCATCGGCAATCATCTGCTCCAGGTTGCGGTGGGTGGCAGCAATAATCCGCACATCCGCTTTGATCAACTGGTTGCCGCCGACCCGCTCGTACACCCGCTCTTGCAACACCCGCAGCAGCTTAACCTGCATCGGCAGAGGCATATCGCCAATTTCATCCAAAAACAAAGTGCCGCCCTGCGCCAGCTCAAAGCGGCCTTTTCGGGTGGCAAAGGCGCCGGTAAAAGCGCCTTTTTCATGACCAAACAACTCACTTTCCAACAGCTCTGCCGGAATGGCGCCGCAATTTAATGGCACAAAAGGGCCTTCAGCCCGGCGCGACAA
>JAFIFR010000175.1 GCA_020831935.1 Alkalimonas sp. | reverse complement strand
TTGGTACTTACTCTGTTCGTGAGCGTGCTGCCCGTACCGGCCGTAACCCACAAACCGGTGCTACTATCCAGATCGCTTCAGCGAAAATTCCTTCATTCAAGCCAGGCAAAGCGTTAAAAGACGCTGTCAACTAAGAATGAAACTTGCCCGGCGCGCCGGGTAACTCAGCCACGCAGCAGCAGCTCCGCCATTATTGCACAGCTCTAGTGTCACGGTTCCGCTCTTTGACCAGCTCTGCTACGAAGGCTTCTATCAGAAAGGCGCATCTGTTAAGATGCGCTTTTTTTATAATGTTGCGTAGCAAACAGAGATAAAGGCACGATGTTAGAGAAAATCAGAGAAGGTTCACAAGGGCTAACCGCCAAGATTATTCTGGGCTTGATAATCGTGACATTCGCCTTAGCGGGTGTAGGGGGCTATCTGGGTTCCAGTCAGGAAACGCCGGCGGCTGAAGTCAATGGTGAAGGCGTTTCCCGCGCTGCCCTGGAGCAGGCCTATCAGAATGAGCGGGCGCGAATGGAGCAGCAATTTGGCGAGATGTTCGAGCTGCTGGCATCCGATCCAAGCTACATGGCTGGTTTTCGCGCAGATGTACTTGAGCGTTTAATTGATGAAACCTTGCAAAAGCAATATGCGAAGAAGCTGGGCTTACGCATCAGCGACGATGCCATTCGCCAAGTGATCCGCACCTTACCTGAGTTTCAGGTCGGTGGTGTCTTTAACAATGATCGCTACCTTGCGTTGCTGCGTCAGGCGGGGTTACAAACCGGCGAGTTTCGTGAAATGTTGCGCGAGCAGATGATGCGCCAACAACTGATTCAAGGCCTGATCCTATCCGAGTTTGCCACGCCGAATGAGTTGCAGCGCCTGATGACCTTGCAGCAACAGAGTCGGGATATCCAGTTCGTTAAATTTCCAGCTGAGCAGTTTATCAACCAGGTTGAAGTCACCGATGCCCAGCTCGAGCAGTATTATTACGACAACCTGGCGCGCTTTGAAACCGAAGAAAAAGTCGCGGTCGAATTTATCGAGCTGTCGATTGAGCAAATTGCTAAAGACATCGAAGTGACAGAAGCCCAGGCCAAAGCTTTTTACCAGGCGAACTTGCCACTGTACAGTACACAAGAGCGCCGTCAGGTGGCTCACATTCTGCTTGAGAGCATGGGCGCAGACAGCGAGCTTGAAGAGCGGGCTCAGAGCATTTTGGCCGAGCTTAAGGCTGGAGCCGATTTTGCTGAAGTTGCTGCCCGAGAGTCGGATGATACCTTTTCCGCAGCCGAGGGCGGTGTGCTGCCATGGCTGAATCGCGGCGATATGGAAGCCGCTTTTGAAGACGCCGCCTTTGCTTTGACGGACGAAGGCGCACTCAGTGGTGTGGTGCAAACCAGTTTTGGTTACCACATCATTCAATTGCATCGCTTCGAGCCTTCGGTAGCGCGCGACTTTGCCGAAGTGCAAGCCGAAATCGTCCAGGCGCTGCAACAAGAGCAAGCCTACGATCGTTTCTTCGAGCTGCAGCAATTGTTGGCCGATGTCAGCTTTGATGTACCGGACAACCTGCAAGAAGCTGCCGATATGACACAGTTGCCATTGCGCAGCCAGGGCTTGTTTTCACGCCAGGAGGCCGCCGCGCCGCTGAATCATCCGCAAGTGCTGCAGCGTCTGTTTAATTTGCGCTTTATTGGTGAAGGCCTGAACAGTGAGCCGATCGAAGTGGGTGCTCAGCATCTCATCGTGGCTCGGGTTACCGACCATCAGCCAGCCCGCACCCAGTCTTTGGACGAAGTGCGTGAGCAGGTAGTTGCCTCTGTTCAGCATCAGCAGAGCTCCGAGCTGGCGCGACAGCAAGCCGCAGCTGTGTTGGCGGCATTTCAGCAAGAAGGTGACTTTACCTCTGCTGTCATGGCTGTAGGTCTTGAGCCACAGTTTGCCAGCGACACCTCGCGTTTTGGCGGCAGTCTGGATGCTGAAGTTCGCGCGAAAGCTTTTGCGTTGCCACGCCCGTCCGAAAATCAGCCTGCAACAGCCGATTTGGTTGAGCTCATGAATGGCGACATGGCGCTGGTCGCTGTCACTGCGGTGCGTGATGTGGAAGTCACCGAGCTGCCAGAGGTGGAAGATCTGGAGCGCTTTGCCAATCAGCAGGCACAGCAGTCGTACGAAGCCATGCTAGCGGCTTTAAAAGCCACGGCAAAAATCCGTCGTCCTCGGTTGGAGGCGCCTGAAGAGCGTTTTTAAGCTGGTCTGAATGACGAAAAGCCAAAAAAATCCCCCGCAATCTGCGGGGGATTTTTTTATCGGCGCACCAAACTCATCAACAAAAACGGCGTGACCAACAGGTTTACGCCGTTTTGTGGACGCTTACTTTGCGTACTGGCGCAGCGCTTCTGCTTTGTTGGTTTGCTCCCACGGGAACTCATCCCGGCCAAAATGGCCATAAGCAGCCGTTGGCAGATAGATGGGGCGTTCCAGTTGCAGCATCTCGATGAGTCCGTACGGACGCAAATCGAAGTGCTCGCGGATCAGACCAATCAACTGGCTTTCTTCCAGTTTGCTGGTACCAAAGGTTTCGACGCTGATAGAAGTCGGCTCAGCTACACCAATGGCATAAGATACCTGGATCTCACAACGCTCAGCCAGGCCTGCCGCCACAATGTTTTTCGCCACATAACGGGCAGCATAAGCAGCGGAGCGATCCACTTTGGATGGATCTTTACCCGAAAAAGCGCCACCACCATGACGAGCCATGCCGCCATAAGTATCAACAATGATTTTACGACCAGTCAGGCCGCAGTCTCCCATTGGCCCACCAATGACAAAGCGGCCGGTCGGGTTGATGAAAAACTTGGTTTGGCTGGTTAACCACCCGGCTGGAAGTACCGGCTTGATGATTTCTTCCATCACTGCTTCACGCAAATCGTCCGTGCTGATGGTATCGCAATGCTGAGTCGACAAAACCACCGCATCGATGCCGACAGGCTTGCCGTTCTCGTAGATAAAGCTTAACTGCGACTTGGCATCCGGCCGCAACCAGGGCAGGGTGCCGTTTTTACGCACCTCAGCCTGACGTTGAACCAAACGATGCGAATACGTAATAGGGGCTGGCATCAGCACATCGGTTTCGTTGCTGGCATAGCCAAACATCAAGCCCTGATCACCCGCGCCTTGTTCTTTTGGATCGGTTTTATCGACACCCTGATTGATATCCGGTGATTGTTTGCCGATGGCATTGAGCACCGCACAGGAGTCGGCATCAAAGCCCATGTCGGAGTGTACATAGCCAATTTCACGGACGGTTTTACGGGTCAGCTCTTCGATATCAACCCAGGCACTGGTGCTGATTTCGCCACCCACCAACACCATACCAGTTTTTACAAAGGTTTCGCAGGCAACCCGAGCTTTCGGGTCTTGCGCTAGAATGGCATCCAGCACCGCATCAGAGATCTGATCAGCAATTTTATCCGGATGTCCTTCAGAGACGGATTCAGAAGTGAAGATATGTTGTGCCATGGGCCAGTTATCCACCAAAATGTTAAAATAAAATACCCCCGCGGCAAAGGCATTCGCCAGTGCGGGTTCCGTGTTATAGCGCTATTTTAGAGAAATCGATCACGGTTGGCTAGAAAAAGTTGACGGCCAGACGTCTTTGACGCTGTGTTGCCTGGTGTTCTTGAGTCGTTCATTTGAGTGGCTTGCCCGGGTTTTCAATGGTGTTGACGATTTAAATTTGCCATTACCCGATGGCTGGGCGAAAATAGCCGGCAAAATCGGGGCGCTAAGACCCTGATGCCATACTCACGGTATAACAGCAAGTATCAGAGCCGGGTCCGGACCGGGCTCATGACCGTTTTTTACCCACTACCCAGGAGTTAGCATGCCTTCTCGTAAACAACTCGCCAATGCCATTCGTGCCCTTAGTATGGATGCGGTTCAAAAAGCAAACTCAGGTCATCCAGGCGCCCCTATGGGGATGGCAGACATTGCTGAAGTGCTTTGGCGTGATTTCCTCAAGCACAACCCGCAGAACCCAAACTGGGCTGATCGCGATCGCTTTGTGCTGTCGAACGGGCATGGCTCTATGCTGCTCTATTCGCTGTTGCACTTATCAGGCTATGAGCTCGGCATTGACGACTTAAAACAGTTTCGTCAATTGCACTCCAAAACGCCAGGGCATCCTGAGTATGGCTATGCGCCCGGCGTTGAAACCACCACCGGACCGCTGGGGCAGGGCATCACCAATGCGGTCGGTATGGCCGTTGCGGAAAAGTCCCTCGCAGCCCAGTTTAACCGTCCGGGCCATGCCATTGTCGATCATTTCACCTACGTTTTTTTGGGCGATGGCTGTTTGATGGAAGGCATTTCGCACGAAGCCTGTTCGTTGGCGGGCACTCTGGGCCTTGGCAAATTGATTGCGTTCTGGGATGACAATGGCATTTCCATCGATGGCGACGTTGAGGGCTGGTTCACCGATGATACGCCGGCACGCTTTAAAGCCTACGGCTGGCAAGTGATTGAGTCGGTGGATGGGCATGATGCTCAGGCGGTGAAAGCGGCCATCGAGCAGGCCCAGGCCGAAACCGGCAAGCCAACACTGATTTGCTGCAAAACGGTGATTGGCTACGGTGC
>JAFIFR010000174.1 GCA_020831935.1 Alkalimonas sp. | reverse complement strand
CCTTCGACATCCCAGACTTCGGCATTGCGGGCCCGCTCGACATAAACCGGGTACAAGTTACCCTGACCTCTTGCCATGACGGCTGTTTTACGTGACTGCCACGCTGCATTGTTCATTGCTGCTCCCGGAAATGTCAGGCGGCTTAGCCCAAGCCACCTAAACAGAGGTATTTGATGTCCAGATAATCATCCAGACCGTACTTCGAGCCTTCCCGACCGAAGCCGGATTGCTTAACCCCGCCAAAGGGGGCTGCTGCATTGGAAATAATGCCCTCATTGACCCCCACCATGCCAAAATGCAGCCCTCCGGCGACCCGGAAGATACGGCCAATATCCCGGCTGTAAAAATAGGCCGCCAGGCCGTAGTCGGTGGCATTGGCTCTGGCCAGCACTTCGTCTTCGTTATCGAACGACTGCACCGCCAGCACCGGGCCAAAGATTTCTTGCTTGGCCACCGCCATGCGGTCATCCACCTTGCTCAGCACCGTTGGCTGATAAAACAGACTGTCCGGGCTTTGCCGCTGGCCGCCACAGATCAAGTTGGCCCCGGAAACCAGTGCGTCCTGCACCAGCGCTTCGACTTTGTGACAGGCCGCTTCATCAATTAAAGGACCAAGATCCACGCCGTGATCACAGCCATTGCCAAGTCGTAAGCGGGCGACCGCTTGCTGCACCTTCAGGCTAAAAGCTTCGGCAACCGAGGCCTGGACATAGACCCGATTGGTGCAGACACAGGTTTGGCCGGCATTGCGAAATTTCGACGCCATCAGCCCTTGCACCGCCGCATCCAGATCAGCATCGTCAAACACGATAAAAGGCGCATTACCGCCCAGCTCCATCGACACCCGTTTTACGCCTTGAGCGCACTGCGCCAGCAAGGTTTTGCCAACCGCCGTCGAGCCGGTAAAGCTAAATTTCGCCACCCGCGGATCCTTGGTGAGCACCTCACCAATGCCTTTGGCATCGCTGCTGGCCAGGACATTAAAAACCCCAGCCGGGATCCCTGCCTGCAGCGCCAGCTCTGCCATCGCCAGCGCCGAGAGCGGTGTTTGCTGCGCCGGTTTGACCACAAAGGTACAACCCGCTGCCAAAGCTGCCGCGGCTTTGCGCACAATCATCGCATTGGGGAAATTCCAGGGGGTAATGGCCGTCACCACCCCAACCGGTTGTTTCAGCACCAGAATGCGCTTATCGGTTGAGGCTGCCGGTATGGTATCGCCATACACCCGGCGGGCTTCTTCAGCAAACCATTGCAGGTAGGAAGCCCCATAAGCAATCTCACCTTTGGCTTCCGCCAATGGCTTGCCTTGCTCCAGCGTCAAAAGCAGCGCCAGCTCATCCTGATGCGCCAACAGCAACTGCTGCCAGCGCTGCAGCAAAGCCGCTCGCTCATCGGCAGCTGTCGCCGACCAGTTGGCAAAGGCATCCAGCGCCGCCTGCACCGCTAGTCCTGCTTGCTCTGGTGTCGCATCCGCCACCTCGGCCAGTTGTTCACCCGTGGCCGGATTGGTCACGGCAAAACGCGTCGGTGCACCCTGCCACTGACCCTGCCAGAAATTTTCGGTTTTTAACAACGGCACAGATGCATTCATCAATCGACTCCTCGTGATTGTCAGCTTAAAGAAGGTCTCGGTTCGCAGCCACCTCCGGGTATGTGACCCGGGATCCATGCGCCCCCCTATTTAGGGGAGGCTTGCATTTCGACAGTTTCATGCGAAGATGACCTTTTGATGCCAACTATCATAGCAAGATGCAGCCAAAACACATTGCCGAGTTGATTTTAAAAGGCTTTAAACGCCATTTTGCGCTGTTTGAAGACAGTACCGCCGCCGCCAGCCGCTATTTTAACCAGGCCGATTGGCCGGGCTTTTTGCAGCTCAGCTCAGAGCGCATTTCGTTTTATGATCAACGAGTCAATGAAACCCTGCAGCAACTCAAACAGCAGCTGCCGGATCCGGGTGGCTCCGCTGGTTTCTGGCAGGACGTAAAACAGCAGTACAGTGACTTTTTGCAGATGCACCCCCAGGCGGAGCTGGCCGAAACCTTTTACAACTCGCTGTTTTGTAGGCTTTTTGAGCGCAAGTACTTTCACAACCAGAATATTTTTGTGAAAACCACGCTCAATCGCCAGCAACTGCCGGCTCCGGTTGCTTCGGTGTACGACAGCTACTTTCCGATTCAAAACAGCCTGAAACAAACCCTGCGTCACATCATTGCCGATTTTCGCTTCGGTCCCGCTTTCATCGATTTGGAGCGCGATATCCGTTATCTGGTGCGCAGCTTTCTGGACCAGTCCAGCCATGGCAAGTACCCGCTGCACCTGATCCGCTTTGATATTTTAAAAAGCGCCTTTTACCGCAACAAAGCCGCTTACATCATTGGCCGGGTGGTGACACCCGAAGGCCAGCAGCCCTTCGTGATCCCGGTGTTGCATCAGCAGGCTTGCTCCACCGCCCCCAGTGAAGGGCTTTACCTGGATACCCTGATCACTGAGCCCGAGCAGCTGTCGGTGGTGTTTGGTTTTTCCCGCGCTTATTTTATGGTGCAAAGCCCGGTGCCTTCGGCCTTGATCCAGTTTTTACGCGAGCTGATGCCGCACAAAACCCTGGCCGAGCTTTACGCCAGCATCGGTTTGCACAAGCAGGCCAAAACCGAGTTTTACCGCGAGCTGCTGCAGCATCTCACCCGCTCCAGCGATCAGTTCGTCGCGGCAGCCGGTATTCGCGGCCTGGTGATGATGGTGTTTACCCTGCCGTCCTTTCCCTATGTGTTTAAAGTGATCCGTGATGAGTTCCCGGAGAGCAAACCGATCAGCCGCGCCACCGTCAAAGCCCGCTACCTGCAGGTGAAAAAGCACGACCGGGTCGGCCGGATGGCCGATACCATGGAATACTCGGATGTGGCGCTACCGATCGACCGCTTTGCGCCCGAACTGCTGTCGGAGCTTAAGCAAAGCATTGGCGGCTCGCTGCGTATTGAAGACGAGCTGGTGGTGATCAAGCACCTGTACATCGAACGGCGGATGATCCCGCTTAATTTGTATCTCGAGCAGGTGGGCAGCGATGAAAAAGCCCGCATCATGAAAGATTACGGCCAGGCTTTAAAAGACATTATTGCCGCCAATATTTTCCCCGGCGATATGCTGCTGAAGAACTTTGGCGTCACCCGCCACAAGCGGGTCATTTTTTACGATTACGACGAAGTGCAGTACCTGCTGGATGTGAACTTTCGCGCCCTGCCCAAAGCCGAAAGCATCGATGACGCTCTTTACAGCGATGTCTCTGTCGCACCGGGCGATGTCTTTCCGGAGCAAATCAGCACCTATGTCACCGCCCAGTCCGAACTGCGCGACTTGCTGCTCAAGTCCCACCCCGAGCTGATGGACCCGGCTTACTGGCAACAGATGCAGCAACGCATCCGCGCCGGTCAGTTCGACGATGTGTTTCCCTACCCGGATGGCATGCGTTTTAGCGCCCGTTACCCTGAGTCTTCGGCCTAGGCTTGCCGGCCCTGATGCGACTTTGTATACTGCCGCCTCTTTGCCCAGGAGCCTGCCCCTTTGACCTCTGCTGCCAAACCACATAATGCCGTCCTGGCTTTGCGCGAGCGCGAATTGCTGGCTTCAAAACGGGTATTTTTAGCCCGGGGTGCCAAGCTAAAACGCTGCCCGGCCTGTTTGCTGGCAGAGCAGCACTGCATCTGCGCTGCCAAACCCAAGCCACAACAGGGCGCTGCGTTTTGCCTGCTGATGTACAAGGGCGAAGCCTACAAACCCAGCAATACCGGCCGGCTGATTGCCGATGTGATGGCGGATAACCATGCCTTTTTATGGCAGCGCACCGAGGCCGATCCTGCCCTGCTGGCATTGCTCAGCGATCCGTCCTATGCCCCGATACTCATTTTCCCCCACCAATACGTAGCACCAGAGCGTTGCATTAGCAGCAAAGCCGATATCGATCGGGTCTGCAGCGGCAAAACCCCGCTGTTTGTGCTGCTGGATGGCACCTGGCGTGAAGCCAAGAAAATGCTGAAAAGCCCTTACTTGCAACCCTTGCCAGTACTGGGGATAGCGCCAGAACAAGCCTCGGATTACCGGTTGCGTGAAGCCGCCCACCTGCACCAGCTGTGCACCGCCGAAGTCGCCATTGCCGTGCTGCAACTGGCGGAGCTCACGCCGGCCAGCCAGACGCTGCAGCTGTATTTTCGTGCCTTTCGCGCCGCCTACCTGAAAACCAAACCACATTTAGACCCAGAGCGAAGCCGCTCAGCTACCCCCTAAAAGCAGCCACTCGCTGCACTTAGCAACAGATCCACTGATCTTTGGTACCGGCTGACACCGATTTTTATTGATCTGGGTCAAATCTTACTTATAATACTTTCAGAAATTTCTGAATATTCAAAAAGGGGTAGCTATGCGGATGACACCGATGATTGAATCCTTTGTATTTCATTTCGGTGAGATGGGCAGTCGCTGGGGCTTTAACCGCACCGTCGGCCAGATTTATGCGCTGCTGGTGATCAGCGAGCAGCCGCTTAGCGCCAACGATATCGGCGAGATGCTGGGTATTTCCCGCGGCAATGTCAGCATGGGTTTAAAAGAGCTGCACAGCTGGCAACTGGTGCAAACCACCC
>JAFIFR010000285.1 GCA_020831935.1 Alkalimonas sp. | reverse complement strand
TAAAGGCCAGCAGCATGGCGCCAACATTCAGTGCCAATTGCATACCACTGGAAGCTCCCGCTGCCGCAGCATCAATCACATTGGTATGGGGTTTTTCCTGAGTAATTTCGGTCAGCTCGTTCTTTGGCTGCTCGGTTTCCGGTAAAATCATTTTCGCCATCAAAAAGCCACCGGGCGCCGCCATAAAGCTGGCCGCAATCAGGTATTTTAACTCCACCCCTAAGCCGGCATAACCAGCCAGTACCGAGCCAGCTACAGACGCCAGGCCACCTACCATCACCGCAAAAAGTTCAGAGCGGGTCATGGTTGGCACAAAGGGCCGGACGATTAAGGGTGCCTCGGTCTGACCAACAAAGATATTGGCCGCAGCCGACATCGACTCTGGCCGACTGGTTCCCAGCAGCTTTTGCAAACCACCGCCAATCAGACGAATCACCCAGGTCATAATGCCGATGTGATAGAGCACGGCTATCAGCGATGAGAAAAATATAATGATGGTCAGTACATGAATGGCAAAAATAAAGCCTTGCGAGAAACGCCCTAAATCCCCAAACAAGAACTCAATACCGGCGTTGGCATAGCCAATGACATTGGCCACCACTTGCGAAATGCTGTACAGCACATCCTGACCAAACGGAATGTACAAGACAAAGGCACCAATCGCGACCTGAATGGCGAAGGCACCACCCACGGTGCGCCAGCTAATATGTTTCTTATTGTTGGAGGCCAACCATGCTACCAACAGCAGCACGGCGATGCCGACTAATCCCATCATTCCCCTGGTCCTTGTCTTTATTCTGCCAGTAGCTGGCGGATTTTCGTTTTTATAATATCAATGGCAATTTCATTTTTGCCACCGCGAGTTACCACCAAGTCAGCAAATTGCTTGGACGGTGCAATAAAATCAAAAAATGCGGGCCTGACCGTTGCTTCGTACTGCTCGACTACGGATTGCAAACTTCGGCCCCTGTCTTCCAAGTCACGACGAATACGGCGCAGTAGGCAAATATCCAAAGGCGTATCCATAAAGACACTGATATCAAACTCATCTCGCAGCAGTGGATCACTGAGCAACAATATCCCTTCCACCAGAATCACTTTGGCGGGCTGCACCCGGATGCTATCTGCTAAACGGGTATGGGTTTTGTAGCAGTACTGCGGCATATCCACCGCCTGACCTGCGCGCAGCTGCTGCAAATGCTCTCCCAGCAGTTTGTGTTCAAACGCCGACGGATGGTCATAGTTGGTGAGAGTTCGCTGCTCAAAGGATAAATGGCTCTGGTCGCGGTAATAGGCATCTTCAGCCAGTATAGCAATACGCTCCCCACCCAGCTCCGCCACCAACTCCTGGTAAACTGTTGATGCAAATAAACTTTTACCCGATGCGGATGCGCCTGCTATTGCAATGATGGTGTTCTTAGCCACGTTGTTGTCACTTTTCAATACACACAAAGAACAATTATCGCTAAAAACGGTGCATTTAGAAATAAAAAACCGGCCCAAAGGCCGGTTTTGTCAGCTTTGTTTAGCCAAGGACAAATTAGAAATCGTATTTAATCCCTAATACAACGTTCCATAGTGATGGATTAACACGGCGGCCTTGCGGACGTGGCTCTTCGAAACGATTGTATCGAACAACGCCGTTATCCAGCAACTCAGCCGTTACAGTACGCTCAGCTTGCGGGAACTCCGCTTCGTATAAAGTACCCCAGCTGCTGTTGAGCATGTTGGTTAAGTTATTCACAACCAAAAATGCTTTAGCACGGTGGGAGTCACGGAAACCCGGAAGCTCTTGCTGAATGCGGAGATCAACCTTGGTCCACCAATCCGAGCGGAAAGCATTCCTTTCAGAAGTACGACCTGCATACTTGCTTAAACCAGTTCTTTCAACAAAAGCAAAAAATGCATCTGTATCAAAATCTGGCCCAAATTCAACCGCAGGATCATTCAGCCCGGTTGGGATGTACAACAACTGACGATCAAAGGTGCTATCACCAAACAGCTGTCCACGGAAGGTATAACTGAATGGACGGCCTTTGTTGTGTGAGCCGACCAAGCTAAAGGTTGTTTTGTAGCCATCAATAAACTCATGGTTGTAGACAGCACGCACTGTAAAGCGATGCGGTATTTCATAGTTTGAAGTCGCATTGCGTGGGTCGTTAAAATCTGAGCGGGCAAAGTTGTTGAAGTTTGACGCCGCTACAGAGCTGGTCATTGGGTTGGCATCTTTGGCTTGGGTGTAAGCATAGGCTACTGTCCAGCTTAAGCCAAAGTCTTCAACGCGCGATAAGGATGTGCTGAAGGAATAATTCGTAGCATCGCTGCTTGCATTTGTCAGCAGATAGTCTTGACGACTTCCTGGTTCACGCGGCGCAAAAACAGGGCGGCCATCCATAATGGTGCCGACTTGCTCCAGTGCAATGTTCTGAACAAGCGACTGATTCTGGCTGCGGGTATACATCAAATCTGCCATCGCAATCAAGCCATTATCGAAGGTGTAAGTCCCCCCTAAAGCGTACTTCCACTCGCTTGGTAACTTGAAGTTGGGATCCAACGCATTGACATTGCCATCATTTGTTGCATTTGCAACAGCATCAAATTGAGATGCTGGAACGTCATACAGAGGGCGTCCCTGACCAGACAAGTCGGTTTCAAACAGACTTGGTAAAGTGTCTGCGGAATTCTGGGATACACCAATCCGATTAAATATCAAGGTAGCACCATCATTCTGGTAGCCATTGGCTAACCAAACATTTGGATTGCCGCCAGAATACAAGCCAAAGCCGCCACGAACTTCCAGGTTGTGGGTCGCATTCCAATTGAAACCAAAGCGCGGCTGCAACAGGCTCATGCCATCAAAGTTGCTGTCATTGCTAAAGCCGTAACGATTGATAAAATTCTGGTTAGCCAACGGCCGCTCGCTGCTGGTATACCAGTCATAACGCAAGCCAAAAGTTAACGTCAGATCATAATCAATCATGTAATACTCGTCTTGCAGATACAGAGTATTGTTGGCATAGCTAAAGTCTGCCGCAGCATCGGCTGGGTTATTGCTGCCGGCACTGTTTTGATAATCAATGCGCCATGGGGTCCCGGCTTCGAAATCATCGATGTTACGGAAGTAGTAACGTCCCAGGGAGTTCTGCACAAACATGTTGAATACACTGTACTCTTCACGCTCGTAACCACCAAAGATAATGTGATCGCCCCAATGGTAAGTACCAGCCAGTTTAATGAAGTTTGTGTCGTACTTCAGTTTATTTGACTGCCTGGAACGATCCGTTCCCAGATAAACAGTCGCAGAACTATCATTCGCGAAAGTATCTATTTGAACCTGACCAATTTGAGAGCCCCCTAAGTTAATTTGCCGATTATCTAGCTTAGAGTGTCCTGCACGAAGCTCTGTAGAGAAATTCTCAGTCCAGTCTGAAAAGACTTGAAGGACATAAGACTGAAACTTAGCACCACGGGTATAAAAGTGGTCTGAAAATTCATAATTTGAATTACCACCCGCGGCTTGAGAGATAGACTCACCATCGTTGTAGTTGTAAGTAAAGGCTAACCGATGGTCATTGTTAATGTACCAATCCAGTTTCAAAAGAAGTTTTTCATCATTCACTGGAGCAGAGGTGATAGGATCACCTACAGTATAACCGTACTGCTGTTGCGCAATTTGCGCAATGCGGTTTAGATCAGCTTGTGATAACCCAAAAACAGGCGTGCCCGCGTTTGCATCAAAAGGACCACGATCAAAGGTGCTGGCACCTTCGTATTTCTCGTAAGCACCGAACAAGAATAAGGTATCTTTGATCAGAGCACCGCCCAGGTTAAAACCCATGCGCTTTTCGGTGAATGGATCGCGGTCTAAACGATCCCCTTCAATTTTTCGGCCACGAAGCCGCTGGTTATTGAAGTCAAAGAAAACAGAGCCAAACATTTCGTTAGCGCCAGACTTGGTAACCGCATTGATATTACAAGCAGTAAAGCCGCCATAGTTGACATTAAATGGCGCAAACTCAACAGCAACCTGTTGGATCGCATCGTAAGAGAATGGCATCCGCTCAGTTGGGTAACCATTGTTGTTCAGACCAAAGTTATCGTTCATCCGAACGCCATCTACCGTCAAACTATTGAAACGAGGGCTGGCACCGTTACATTGAATACCACGGGCAAAGCCTTCGTCGATGTAGATCCGCGGATCAACAGCAACAATGTCAGTCAAGTCACGGTTAATGCTTGGCAAATTTTCTAAATCTACCTGACTAAATGCTGCAACAGGGCTGCTGCTGCCATAAGCAGCGTTCGAAATCATTTGACCCGTCACAGCGATACGCTCAACCTGGTCAGCCGGACGAATAGTGACATTGATATTCTGCGTTTCGCCCAAAGTCAGGAAGACATTTTCAATGACTTCACGACGACCGGCAGAATCAGTAATCTCAAGAATGTATGGACCGCCCACTTGCAAGCCGCGAGCAGAGAAGGTACCAGTATCGTTGGCAGCGAAAGTTCGGCTGGTGCCTGTGCGAAGATCAGTCAACCGAATGCTGGCGTTGCCAACTGTTTGCCCAGCTTCATTCACGACAACACCACGGATGGCGGAAGTGGTGTCGGCATAAGCAAACTGGCTAATACCAAGCCCGAGAGCAACAGCCATAGCTAAATGTTTAATTTTCATATCGTTTCACCTGGTAGTTTCTGAAT
>JAFIFR010000173.1 GCA_020831935.1 Alkalimonas sp. | reverse complement strand
CATGGCCATGATCACGGCCATCATGATGACGACGTCTTTGCCAAAGCCCGGCAGAATCGCTTTAACCTTGCCGGTGAAATCTATGATCCGCTGGCAGGCATCGAAACCATCTCACTAAACCTCGGCTACACCGATTACGAGCACAGTGAGATTGAAGATGGTCATGTAGCCACCTTCTTTAGCAGCAAAACCCTGGAATCCCGTATCACATTGGAGCATGAGCCACTGGCTGGCTGGCATGGTATCTTTGGGTATCACTTGCTGCGCAATGACTACGAAGCATCCGGTGAAGAAGCCTTCACGCCCAATACCGAAACCACCAGCCATGCACTCTTTGTGCTGGAAGAAAAACGCTTTGGTGACTTGACCCTGCAACTGGGTGGCCGCCTGGAGCGGGTGAAGTACCATGCCGATGGCATTGAGTTTGGTCATCAGGACCATGATCACAGCCACAGCCATTCTCATGGTCATGACCACGACGACCACGAGCACGTTGAAGCAAGTTTTACCGCGTCCAGCTTATCGGCCGGTTTGGTATGGGAGTTCCAACCGGGTTTCTCATGGGCTTTTGCTGCCAGCCGCTCTGAGCGCGCCCCTGGTGCATCTGAGCTGTATGCCAACGGTGCGCACCTGGCAACCGGAACCTACGAGGTCGGCTTGGCGTACGTCCTTGACCACCATGGCGATATTGAGCCTAATCGTGAACGTTTCTACAAAGAGGTTGCCAATAACTTTGATCTGACCTTCCGCAAGTTCGATGGCAACTTGAGCTTTACCTACAACTTCTTTTACAACAGAGTGAACAACTACATCTATCTGACAGATACCGGTCTGAGCATGGACGATCTGGGTGGTCATGGCCATGACCATGGACACTCGCATGATCACGGTCACTCCCACGACCATGGCCACAGTGATGATCATGACCACTCGCATGATCATGGACACCATGATAGCTTCCCGGTGCTGCAGTACCGGCAGGATAATGCCATCCTGTATGGTTTTGAGTTTGAACTGGCTTACTATCTTGATCAGGCTCAATCGGTGCATGTATTTGCTGATCAAGTCCGGGCCAAAGTCCGCGGTGGCGACGATCTACCCCGTATTCCACCGATGAAGCTGGGCGCTGAGTACCGTTATCAAGCGCAAAACTGGAGTGGTGAAATTGGCGTCACCCGTTATGCCAAGCAAAACCGGGTCAACTCGCTGGAAAGCCGTACCTCAGGCTACACCATGCTGGATGCGACCCTAAGCTACTTCTTCGATGTCAGTGACGTTGAAATGACGGCCTTTATCCGGGGCACCAACCTGACCAATCGACTGGGTTTTGTCCACAGCTCTTTTATTAAAGACGATGCGCCTTTGCCGGGCCGTGCTATTACCCTGGGCTTGCGTGCCCGTTTCTAATAGCAGTTGAGCATCCGCCAACGGCCTCCTTTGTGGGGCCGTTTTATTTTTCAAAGGTCAATACCATCTCTGCCGCAGTGCAGTGGCACGCCTTGCCACAGACCGGACAATCGTAGCCCGCACTTTGGCGCGATAACGCCAGCCACTTATCCGGGTGCACGGCCAACAGCTTGCCGCCAGCACGGCTGAAGTAACGAACCGCACTGTTGCCAGGGCTTTGCATCCACAAGTGCGCCAAGCCCGCAGCTGCGCCTTGTCGCTTCAACACTTCAATGGATGCGCGCAACATACGACTGCCTATGCCCTGCCCCTGATACGCCGGGTCGACTGCCACCGACTTAAAGTACGCCATTTGCGCCGCTGGTACCGGCCAGAGTTTGGTACTGCACCAGTGATCGGGCTGCCAGTTACCGGGGGCAAAGCTAAGCCGGTAACCCACTAAGGTTGTCCCCTGATAGGCCACAAAGTTTGCATTCAACCCCGAAGCGAGACCAAGCTTTGCCATTTCTGACAAACGATCGGCATTCAAGTAGCCAGCACCATGCACGCTGTTTGCCAGGGTCAACAAAGCCGACGCATCCTCGCTCTGGTAAGGCTTTAGCTGCATCAATTCATCTTTTTCATTGTTCAAAAAACCAATCTTAGCAGATCTGAATAAACAATCGATGTCTATACCCATAACGGGGAAACTCGACCAAATGCCATTATTACGGGATAGACAAGCCAATTTAAATCACCTATGTTAATTACGGGAAGAACAACAACAAGCCCACATTACAACAATGAATCAATGAAACCAGGAAGAACAACTATGAAAACAAAAAACTACAGTCGTTTGTCGACTTGCATTCGTTGCGCCCTTGCCGGCGTGACCACCCTGGCCCTGAGCAGTCCGGTCTGGGCCGATGCCGATGACGGTGCTGAAGCAGCGCAGCAAGAACGGGTTGAGCGCATCGCCGTAGTCGGCAGTCGCTCAGCACCGCGCTCAGTGGCCGACTCGCCGGTCCCGGTGGATATTATCGGTGGCGACGAACTGATGAAAACCGGCAGCACCGACATGCTGAACATGATGACTGCCACAGTACCATCGATGAACGTACACTCCCACCCTATCAGCGATGCAGCGACCTTGATTCGCCCAATGAACTTGCGTGGTTTGTCTTCCGACAGTACCCTTATTTTAGTGAATGGCAAACGTCGCCACCGCTCGGCAGTCATTACCATGCTGGGTGGCGGTTTGAATGATGGCGCCCAGGGTCCTGATATCTCCGCCATTCCAGGCTCGGCTATTAAGCAAATTGAAATTCTGCGCGATGGTGCTGCCGCTCAATACGGCTCCGATGCCATTGCCGGTGTGGTCAACTTCGTGCTGAATGACCGGGACGAAGGGGGCTACGTTGAGGTGCGCCGCGGTGAATTTTATCATGGCGATGGCACCTCAAATGAAATCAGTGCCAATATCGGCATGCCGCTAACGGATGCGGGCTTTTTTAATGTCAGCGCCCAGTACAAATCGTCCGATCCAACCAGCCGCAGTGTACAGCGTGGCGATGCTGCACAACACATAGCCGATGGGAACCCCAATATCCTTGAGCCGGCAGTACAAATCTGGGGCTCACCCAAAATCAGTGATGACATTGCAATTTTTGCCAATGCAGGTCTGGACTTAGGCAATGGCCGTGAAGCTTACTTATTTGGTAATTACTCGGATCGGGATGTACTCGGTGGCTTTTACTACCGCGACCCTTATACCCGCGGTGGTGTTTTTTCCAACGATGGTGGTGAAACCCTGATTGTTGCCAACACCAATGCAGCCCTGGGCGCTTGTCCAACCGTCTCTTTGGATGATCCAAGCTTTACCGCAGTCAACAGTCAGGTGCAAAACTTACCTGCGCACTGCTTTACCTTCTTCTCAATGTTCCCCGGGGGCTTTACGCCCAACTTTGGTGGCAGCATCACCGACACCTCCCTGGTTGGTGGCACCAAAGGGGAGTTTTTATCCGGCTTCTTAGCCGGTACCATGTACGACTTCAGTGCCACTGTTGGCCGAAGTGAGTCCAGCTTCAGCATCGTCAATACTGTCAATGCTTCCTTAGGCCCGGATACACCAACAGAATTTGAGCCTGGCCGTTACATTCAGTTGGAAAAGCACTTTAATGCCGACTTTTACCGCTTTGTCCCGGTCGGTTTGTACGAAGATTTAGCCGTTGCCGGTGGTCTGCAATGGTCGCAGGAAAGCTTTGAAATTGTGGCCGGTGATGTCGCCTCCTGGGAAATTGGTCCTTACATTAATGATGGTTTAAGCATTGGCTCCAATGGTTTCCCGGGCTTTAAGCCAGACGATGCCGGTGTCTATACCCGGAATCACTGGGCAGCCTATGTGGATGTTGAAGCCGAGTTTACCGAGCACTTCCTGGCTGGTTTTGCGCTGCGCCATGAAAACTATGCAACCTTCGGCACCACCACCAATTACAAGTTGACCGGTCAATACCGTCTGACCGATGATTTGGCGATTCGCGCTTCAACCAGTACCGGCTTCAGGGCGCCAACGGTAGGTCAGGCCAACATCAGTAATGTCCGGACCGCAGTTGCCGAAGGGGAGCTGGTGGATATCGCGCTGCTATCCCCGACCAACCCGGTGTCACAGCTTTTTGGTGCCAGTGAGCTGACTCCAGAAACCTCCACCAGTTATGCTTTCGGTGTGGTTTACTCGGGCTTTGACTTTTTCATGACCGCAGATATGTACCGTATTGATGTCGATGACCGAATCAGTCAGTCGGCTGAAATCCCCATTACCGAGGCTGAAAAAGAACAGCTGCGCGCTTCTGGCATTCGTGGGGTCGATTCTTTGTCGTTGATTTCGTTCTATACCAACGACTTCTCTACCCGCACTACAGGTCTGGATGTAGTGATGAACTACGGTGCCAACTTGCTGAACGGTCGCTCAACCTTTAGCCTGGCCTACAACTGGAATAAAACCGAAGTGACCAAGTTCTCCGACATTACCGGAGCTTTCAAGGTGTCACGGCTGGAAAAAGACCTGCCACGTCATCGCGCCACCCTGGGCTGGAATCAGCAATGGAACGATCTGTCGATGTTTGTACGTGGTAACTACTTTGGTAGCTTCCAGGGCGTTCATGCCGACTCCGATGGCCTGAATGTGGATGCTTCAGCAAAAATCACCTTCGATGTCGAAGTCAATTATGCCATTAATGATGCCTTCTCAGTCGCAGTCGGTGCTCAGAATGTCTTTAACACCAAACCCGAGCGTTTGCCTGCAGATATGCAAAGTATTCTGGGTGCCAAGTACTTTGAAACTTCGCCAATGGGAATCAATGGCGGCTACTGGTATTTGCGGGGCCGTTACAGCTTCTAAGCTAAGTCCTGTTTGAAAAAAAA